>DASZKX010000321.1:0-12117 GCA_035552735.1 Xanthobacteraceae bacterium | reverse complement strand
GGAAGCGCCGGGTGGGCAGATTGTACGATACGTTGCGTCAATTGCGGCTTTGGTCGCAGCCGGCGGTCTACGTCGGAGCCGTGATGGTTGCCGCCATCTGGCTGAGCTTCACCTTCCATTTGGCGGTCGAGCACGACCGATCGTTGAGCGCGGCGGTTCAAAACACCGGCAATCTCGCGCGTGTGTTCGAGGAGCACATCGTGCGCACCCTCATGGAGGCGGATCGAGCCATCGTGCTGCTCAGAAGCTCCTATCAGGTGAACGGGAACTTCGATCTGGCGAGCTCGTTCGCCAAGCTTACCCAGAAGAGAGATCTGATCGCGGAGATCAGGGTCATCGGTCCCGATGGCCTGGTCATCGCCTCGGCCACCAGGCCGATCTCCGCGCCCGTCGATTCGAGCGACCGGGAATATTTTCAGGTTCAGATGAATTCCCAATCGGATGAGCTTTTCATCAGCAAGCCCATCATCGGGCGCACGACCGGGGTACGGCTGCTGCAACTGTCGCGCTCCATTCGAGCCGCCGACGGCTCGTTCGAGGGGGTCGTCGTCGCCTCGATCGATACGCGCTACCTCTCCAACTTCTACAAGTCGATCGACGTGGGACACGACGGCTCGATTTTCCTCGCCGGTCTCGATGGTGTCGTGCGCGCCTCCGCCGGGTTCAAGAATGAGGTGGTGGGCGGCTCGATGCTGGGTTCCCAGCTCTTCAATAAAATAAAGCAGGCGGGTACCGGATCGTTTCTGACGGCCGGAAACCAGGATGGCGTCAAGCGGTTCGTGTCCTACCGGGTCGTGAAGGGATTTCCCCTGGTGGTCTATGTGGGCCAAGCCGAGCACGAGGTCCTGGCGGACTACTGGAACGACCGAAGCGCCTACCTTGCGGTTGCGGCCGGCGCCACCCTCTTGATCGTGATCGTCGTTTGCTTCGCGGTCCGCTCCCGCGCAAAGCTCGATGCCGCTCGCGACTCGTTGCAGGCCAGCGAGGCGCATGCGCGGACCAAGTCGCTCGAGCTCGAAGTGACCCTGGAGCACATGAGCCAGGGCATCATGATGGTCGATGCCGATCGCAATGTCATGGTGATGAACCGGCGCGTGATCGATTTGCTGGGTCTGCCGGAGGACTGTTTCGGCAGGCAATTGAACCTGGACGACGTCCGGTCCTATCTGCGGGCCAAAGGCGAATTCGCGCTCGAGGGCAGCGCGCTCGAATCGAGAATGCGCGAGCCATCCGCTGGTGGCGCCACGTCGGCGGAAATCGGCACCTACGAGCGCTCGCGGCCGAACGGCGTGACGCTCGAGATCCACACCACGGCGCTGCCCGATGGTGGCGTGGTGCGAACCATCTCGGACGTGAGCGAGCGCAAACGCAAGGAGACCCAGATCGCCCACATGGCGCGGCATGATTCCCTGACCAACCTCGCCAATCGCACATTCCTGGGCGAGCGGGTGGAGCAGGCCTTGGCGCACATGCGGCGGGGGGATCGAGGCTTTGCGCTGTTCTATCTCGATCTCGACCGCTTCAAGGCCGTGAACGACATCCACGGCCACCTCGCGGGCGATGCGCTCTTGCGCAACGTCGCGGGTCGGTTGTCCCTGTGCGTTCGCGAGATCGACACGATCGCGCGGCTCGGAGGCGACGAGTTTGCGATCCTGCAGGCGCAGACCGATCGCGAGGAGGATGCGCAGGCCCTGGCGCAACGCGTCCTGGCCGCGGTCGGCGCGCCCTACCATTTCGACGGTTATCAGGCGGTGATCGGCGTCAGCCTCGGTATCGCCATGTCGCCGCGCGACGGCACCAATGCCAAGGGTCTGTTCAAGGCGGCGGATGCGGCTCTCTACCGCGCCAAGTCGGAAGGCGGCAACGCCTATGATTTCTTCGGGCGGGTGATGCAGCCGGGTCCGATGCCGAGGAAATTGCTGTCGGCAATGTGATTACGTCGCCGCCTCCGGCGCCCCGTCGCCGAGCGCGCGCGCCGTGATGTCATGGACGTCCCGCGACAGGGTCGGCGCCGACGCGACGCGCCGCAGCGCCGCCAGCGCCAGCGCGCGGCGGGTGGGCTCAAGCACGCGCCAGCTCTTCAAGGCGGAGAGCAGGCGGGCCGCGACCTGCGGGTTCTTGGGATCGAGCGCCAGCACGGTATCGACCAGGAATCCGTAGCCGCCCCCGTCCGCGCGGTTGAACTGGCTCTGGTTGGCCATGGTGAACGCGCCGATCAGGGAGCGCACCCGGTTGGGATTGGCGAACGAGAACGCCGCGTGCGTGGTGAGCGCCTTGACGCGCGCGAGCGTGCCCGGCTCCGGAATGGCCGCCTGCAAAGCCAGCCATTTGTCGACGATCAGCGGATCATTGCCGTGCCGGGCGTAGAAATCGTCGAGCGCGGCTGCGCGCTGCGGCACGTCGCGCAGCGACAGAGTCATCAGGGCGGCCAGCCGATCCGTCATGTTGTCGGCGGCCTCGTATTGCGCCGCCGCGCGCGCGACCGCGTCATCTTGCCGAGCCGCGACTAGGAGGTCGAGACAGACGTTGCGCAGCGCGCGGCGGCCGGCGCCGGCCGCGTCCGGCCGGTAGGGCCTGCTGTCGGCGAGCTTCTGGTAGCGGTCGGATAGCTCCGTCGCCAGATGCGTTCCGATCGCGGCGCGCAGCGCCGAGCGTGCCGCGAAGATGGCGTCGGGATCGATGTCGCGGCCGATATCGCGGGCGATATCGGCCTCGCCCGGCGGCGTGAGCACCTGCGCCACGAAGGCCGGCTCAAGCCGCGGATCGGCCAGGATCGCGCCGAGCGCGGCCAGGAAACCCGGGTCGTCGCGCGCCGCCCCACCGGCGCGCAGCGCCGCCACGTTGTCGACCAAAAGGCGCGTCGCCAGCACCTGCGCGGACTGCCAGCGGTTGAACGGATCGTTGTCGTGGGCGGCCAAAAACTTGAGATCGTCGGCGCCCAGATTGGCGACCAGGCGGATCGGCGCCGAAAAACCGCGGTTGAGGGACGGCACCGGCGCTGCGTCAATGTCCGTGAATTCGAAGGCCTCGGCGGATTTGGTGAGCGGGATGATGCCGCGCTCGATAAGCCGCCCGTCCACGAGCCGCAGCTTCAAGTCAGCCCCGTCGCGCCCCACCAGGCCGAGCGCGAGCGGAATCACCATCGGCTCCTTGCTGGGCTGGCCGGGCGTCGGCGGCACTGACTGGGCGACCTCCAGGCGGTAGCTTCGGGTCGCCGCCTGATAGGTGCCGTTGACCACCAGCTCGGGCGTGCCGGCCTGCGAATACCAGAGCATGAACTGATCGAGATTGCGGCTGCCCGCATCCGCGAAGCATTGCACGAACTGCTCGACGGTCGCCGCCTCGCCGTCGTGGCGGGCGAAATAGAGATCCATGCCGGCGCGGAATGGCTCCGGGCCGAGCAGCGTCTTGAGCATGCGCACCACCTCGGCGCCCTTTTCGTAGATCGTGGTGGTGTAGAAATTGTTGATCTCGTGATAGAGCGAGGGCCGCACCGGATGGGCGAGCGGTCCCGCGTCCTCGACGAACTGATGCGCCCGCAGTCCGCGCACGTCGCTGATGCGCTCGACCGGACGCGAGCGCTGGTCGGCGCTGAACTCCTGGTCGCGGAAGACCGTGAGGCCTTCCTTGAGACAGAGCTGGAACCAGTCGCGGCAGGTGATGCGGTTGCCGGTCCAGTTGTGGAAATATTCGTGCGCGATCACGGCCTCGATGCCGGCGAAGTCCGCATCGGTCGCGGTCGCCGGGCTCGCCAGCACGTATTTGTCGTTGAAGACGTTGAGGCCCTTGTTCTCCATGGCGCCCATGTTGAAGTCCGACACCGCGACGATCATGAACGTGTCGAGATCGTATTCGCGGCCGAACACCTCCTCGTCCCAGCGCATGGCACGCTTGAGCGCATCCATGGCGTAGGCGCAGCGGTCCTCCTTGCCGGGCTCGACATAGATGCGCAGGCCCACCTCGCGCCCCGACAGGGTGACGAAGCGATCCTCCACGCAGCCGAGCCGGCCGCCCACCAGCGCGAACAGATAGGAGGGCTTGGGGAACGGATCGTGCCAAGTGGCGAAGTGGCGCGTGCTGCCGGCCACCCTTCCGGACGCTACCAGGTTGCCGTTGGCGAGCAGCACGGGCGCGTCCGCCGCTTCGGCCTCGACCCGGGTGGTGTAGACCGCCATCACGTCGGGACGGTCGGGAAAATAGGTGATGCGGCGGAAGCCCTCGGCCTCGCATTGTGTGCAATAGGTCGCGCCCGAGCGGTAGAGGCCCATGAGCCTGGTATTGGCGGAAGGATCGAGCACGGTCTCGATCTCGAGCCGGAACGGCCGCTGCGGCGGTTGCGCGATGGTGAGGCGGTCGGTGTCCGCGACATAGAGCTCGGGCGCCAGCGCCTTGCCGTCGAGCGTGAGCGAGCGCAAATCGAGACCGTCGCCGTCGAGGATGAGCGGGCCCGGTGCTTCGGCTTTCGGGTTGGGCTTGAGCATGAGCCGGGCCCGCACCCGCGTGGCCTTGGGGTCGAGCGAGACGTCGAGGTCGACGGTCTCGACCAGCCAGTCGGGCGGGCGGTAGTCCTTGAGGCAGACGGGAGGAGCTTGTTCGGTGCGCATGTGGACTTGGTGGACTTGAGCGGCGGAATGGTCAAGACGGCGAATGGCGAATGGGGAGTAGGGAGTAGGGAGTAGGGAGAGCCGCGGCCTCTCAATCCCCCATTCGCTATTCGCCATTCACGACTCGCGATTCTCACAAGTATAAAGGACGTGTCATGATGCGCGCCATGGTGCTGGAAAGTCCGCGCTCGCGCCTGGTATTGCGCGAGCGGCCGCTGCCGGTGCCGCGGGCCGGCGAGATCCTGGTCGCGGTCGCGGCCTGCGGGGTTTGCCGCACCGATCTCCATGTGGTCGACGGCGAGCTGCCCGATCCGAAGCTCCCGCTCGTGCCCGGGCACGAGATCGTGGGTCGGGTGGCGCACATCGGAGAAGGTGTTGCCGGTTTCACCATCGGTCAGCGCATCGGGGTGCCGTGGCTCGGATACACCTGCGGGGTCTGCCCGTATTGCAGCACCGATCGGGAGAACCTGTGCGACACGCCGCTGTTTACCGGCTACACGCGTGACGGCGGCTATGCCAGCCATGCGGTGGCGGACGCCAGGTTTTGCTTTCCGCTGCCCGAGCAGGCCGACGACGCCGAGCTCGCGCCGCTCTTGTGCGCCGGGCTGATCGGCTGGCGCAGCTACCGCATGGCCCAAGAGGATCATGACGATAGTGAGGGTGGTGAGGCGAGCGCGCTCGGCCTCTATGGCTTCGGCGCCGCCGCCCACATCCTGGCGCAGGTCGCCATTTGGCAGGGCCGCCGGGTCCATGCCTTCACCCGCGCCGGCGATGCGGAAGCGCAAGCCTTCGCGCGTTCGCTCGGCGCGGTCTGGGCCGGCGGCTCGCAGGAGCTGCCGCCGGAGCCGCTCGATGCCGCCATCATCTTCGCGCCGGTCGGCGCGCTGGTGCCGCTCGCCCTCAAGGCGGTGCGCAAGGGCGGGCGTGTGGTCTGCGGCGGCATCCATATGTCGGATATTCCGCGCTTTCCCTACGCGCTTTTGTGGGAGGAGAGGCATCTCCTCTCGGTCGCCAATCTCACGCGCGCCGATGCGCGGGAATTCCTGGCGATCGCCCCACAGGCCAGCCTGAAGACCGAGGTCAAGCGCTATCCGCTGACGCGCGCGAACGAAGCGCTGAGCGACTTGCGCGACGGCCGACTACAGGGCGCAGCGGTTCTGATCCCGTGAACGCCTCCGAGCCGCTAAAGTGTGTCGGGCATGCCCGTGCTCTCAGTAATGGCGGCGATTCGCTGCCGCCAGACTTCGATTGATGCAGCGCAGATCCAACCTTCGAAGCGTGACGCAAATGAGGTCTGAAGCAACACGCGCTTGATCTGTCTACGCAAATCAGTGCATTCGGGAAATTGAAACTGGCGCAGTGTGCCTCGATCTCGGGCCTGCCCGAGAAGGATCTCGGATCGTAGGGCGCAATCGCTTTATTGCGCCGATCAGCAAAATCCCTTGCCCCGGGACTAAAGGTACGGGGCGGGCGGGGCTGATGGCGCAATAAAGCGATTGCGCCCTACAGGGGCGTCGGCCTTGCGGGTGCTGCATGGCTCCGACGCCCTGATGACGCACTTCCATTGTTTTCGAATTGTATTTTTTATTGGAGCGCGCTTCTAAAAGCTCCAATCGCCCAAAACTCCATGCAATTTTGGCATGACAGACTTCGGCCCGTAGATTGGATTAGTTAGAGCGGTTTCACATTAACCGGAGAAGGAAACCGCTCTAACGTTCGCGCATTTTTGGACGGAAGACCGCTTTCAGTCCAAGTCTAAACCCGCAACGGCTCTCTGCCGGCGATCTTTCGAGCCCGTCCGCGCGCGTGACTCCTGGCGCAAGCCGATATGCAGCCGACCAGAAAGACCCCGAGCACGATCGAAGACTCGATGGTGCCGAGGTCGAGGCCGCCCTGCGCATGGGTCTTGGTGAGGATATCGCCTAATGTCGCGCCGAGCGGCCGCGTGAAGACGAAGGCCAGCCAGAACAGCAAGGTGCGGGACACGTTGGTCAGGAAATAACCGCCCGCGATCAGGGCCAGCGCCGCGCCGATGACAAGCGCGCCGCCTTCGTAGCCGAGATCGAGACCGGTTTGGTCGGCCAGGAAGTCGCCGAGAGCCGTCCCCAGCGTGTTCGAGAAGAGAATGGCGACCCAATAGAACGCTTCCGCTCTTGGACTGTCGATCTTGTCGACCGACAGCGAGCCGAGCGTGAGCCGCCACAATCCGAGAATGGCGATCAATATCGCCACCAGCACCAATGAGCCGCCGATATATCCGAGCCCGGCGGTCCGGTCCAAATAGTCCGACATCGTCGTGCCGGCCGTCGTGGTTGAGATAATGGCGGCCCAGTACATGAGCGGGTGATAGGACTTGGATGTGACCTGCGCGATCAGCGTGACGAGGAAGATGCCGAAGAAGACCGCCGTGCTGATCGCATAGCCCAGGTTCAACGTCATGGAAAGGAGATCTCCGCCCGTTTCACCGAGCGTTGTCGCGCAAATTTTCATGATCCAAAAGACCAGCGTAACTTGTGCAACCTTGTTCATGCTGTCAGGCATTGCTTGCTCCTCGCGAGGGTTCTGGACCGGATTCCGAAGATTTCGGCCGCGAGGCGCCTGCAGGTGAGCATCGCCGCGAGCGGCGACGACCCTGCGACAGTCTTGGGGCTGTACGCCCGCGGCTGACGGAAAGCGTATCGGCGAAGTGCGCTCAGTCGCCGCCGTGCTCGACGCTATTCTCGAGTACGCGGCCGGTCTGGGCGTCCACGCCGACCTCGTGCAGGCGCGCGCCATTCTTGATGTCGAAGGAATAGCGCAGGCCGCTGCCACCTTTTTCCTTCTCCAATTCCTCGGATGTAATGCTGCCCGGGAAGGTCTTGAGCGCAATGGCGCGTGCCTCGGTCAAGGTGATCTTCGCCTCCGCGGCAAGCGCTTCGCCCGTGAAGGCCCGGGCCGGAGACGGAATCGTCGCCGCCCCGACCGCGATGGCGCCGCAAACCGCGGTCGCCGCAAGAGTCCTGCTGAACGTCATCCTGTGTCTCCTGCCTTTGTGTCCTGCCACCCGCGCCGGACCATACTGGCCCGATGGTTGGGGGCTCGTTTCCCGCACTATACAAATCCGTATAGTTGGCCCTTCCTCCGCGCTTTGATGGATTCTCGACTCACGGCTTGTCGACGAACCGCGATAGGATCAGCGCCCGCGCAAGATTGATTGACCCGATTTGGGACCAAGCTCGCTGATGAAGGTTCTGCTGATCGAGGATGACGTCAAAACCACCGCTTACGTGAAGCGTGGGCTCGAGGAGCACGGTCACGTGGTCGACGCCGCCGCCAACGGCCGCGACGGGCTCTTCCTGGCGGCCGGGGAGGCTTACGACGTGATGATCGTCGACCGGATGTTGCCCGGTCTCGACGGGCTCGGGATCGTGAAGACGGTGCGCGCGGCCGGCGTGACGACCCCGGTCCTGTTTCTCACCACCATGGGCGGCATCGAGGATCGGGTCGAAGGGTTGGAGATCGGCGACGACTATCTGGTCAAGCCGTTTGCTTTTGCCGAGCTCCTCGCGCGCATCAATGCGCTGGCGCGCCGGCCGCCGATTGCGCAGGTGCTGACGGTCCTGCGGGTCGCGGACCTCGAGATGGACCTGATCGGCCGCAAGGTCAGGCGCGCCGGCCGCGAGATCGATCTGCAGCCGCGCGAGTTCCGCCTGCTCGAATACCTGATGCGCAATGCCGGCCGGGTGGTGACCCGCACCATGCTGCTCGAGCGCGTGTGGGAGTTTCATTTCGAGCCCAGGACCAACATCGTCGAGACCCACATCAGCCGGCTGCGCGCCAAGATCGATAGGGATTTCGATACCGAGCTTCTGGAAACCGTGCGCGGCTCAGGATATTTGCTTCGTGCCCCTGCCTAGAATCGTTCGGACCGCGAGCTTTCGTCTCTCGGCGCTTTACGCGCTCGTATTCGGAGGTTGCGTGCTGCTCTTGGGCGCGGCTGCGTTCTGGAGCACGCGATCCGCCCTTGAGCGGCAGCTCTCCCGCCGCATCGAAGCCGAGTCGACGCTGCTCGAGCAGGAGTTCGCACATAACGGCATCGATGGCTTGGTCGCCACCGTGCGGCAACGCATGCGGGTGAGGGGCAATCTCGACTATTTTGTGCTTGATCCGGCCGGCAAGCGCCTTGCTGGTGATCTCCCAGGCAATTCCGATCGCGTGGGCTGGGTCGAGCTCCAGAGCGGGCCGGACGCCGGCGGAGACAAGAACAGCGAGAACGAAACCGTTCGCGTCCTCGTCAGGCCGCTCGCCGGTGGGTATCGCCTGGGCGTCGGCGAGGATATCGAGCAAGTCGGCGAGCTGGAGGAGACCCTTCTCGGCATCCTGGCCTCCGCTCTCGGCCTTGTTCTGGTGCTGGGCATCGGCGGCGGCCTGCTCTTGAGCGCTGCATTCCTGCGTCGCGTCGACATGATTACCCGAACCGCCGATGCCATCATCGGCGGCGACCTATCGCGACGGATCGAGCGGACCGGATCGGACGACGACTTCGACCATCTCTCGGCCACCCTCAATACCATGCTGGATCGCATCGCCGGACTGATGGAGAATCTGCGCCAGGTATCAAACGACATCGCCCACGATCTTCGCACGCCACTCTCCCGCCTGCGGCAGGATCTGGAGGAAGCCCAAAAGCGGGACCTCGACGCGGCCGACTTGAAGCGCGTGATCGAATCCGCCGTGGCGGAGGCGGACGTGCTGCTTGAGACATTCTCGGCCCTGTTGCGCATTGCGCAGATCGAGGCCGGCACCAGGCGCTCGGCCTTCCGGGCGGTCGACCTCTCCGACGTGCTGCGCACGGTCGCCGAGGCGTATGCCCCGGCGATAGAGGAGGGCGGCCGCGCGCTGCGGGCCGAGATCGCGGATGGGGTGCGACTGAACGGCGACCGCGGACTCCTGTCGCAGCTCTTCGCCAATCTGGTGGAGAACGCTCTTCACCACACGCCGACCGGAGCGACGATCACGTTGCGGCTCGCGCGACAGCCCGCTTTTGCCGTCGCCGAGGTCGCCGACAACGGAGCCGGCATCCCGGCGGACGAGCGCGTCAAGGTCTTGCGCCGCTTCTACCGGCTCGAGCGCAGCCGCACCACGCCTGGCAGCGGGCTTGGCCTCAGCACGGTCGCCGCCATCGTCGAGCTCCATCGTGCTGCGATCGAGCTCATCGACAATGAGCCCGGCCTGCGGGTGGTGATTCGGTTCCCGGCCTGATGGCGAGACCGGCGGAGGTCGGCGGCACTTGCGCATGCTGCCAAACCGACTAACAATGCCGTCATGGGATCAACTCATCGATGCGTGGCCCGCGCATTGCAGCCTCAGTCTGCTCGCGCCGCGTGGTCCCCGCCCACGTGCATCGTTTGATGGAAGCCCCCATGGAGTCCAATGTCGACCCGAAAAGATTGTTGGTGCCGGGGGTGGCCGGGCTCTACGAGATTCTGGCGCCGTGGAGCTACACCCTGATTCGCTTTTCGCTCGGCGTCTTCCTGATCCCCCATGGATACGCCAAGCTGTTCCAGGACGATGCCATAGCGGCTTCGCGCAATTTCGTGAATTTCGGCTGGTCCCATCCGCTGGCCTGGGCCTACTTCATCGGGGTGCTGGAGTTCTGCGGCGGCATCATGCTGGCGATCGGCTTGTTGACCCGCGTTGTCGCCGCCGCCTTCGTGATTGAAATGCTGGTCGTCAGCTTTGGCGTGCTGTGGCCGGTCTGGTCATGGGGGCGGCACGGGATGGAATACGCGCTGCTCATGGGCATCATCGCGCTCGCGATCCTGTTCCGCGGCGGTGGCCGTCACTCGCTCGATCATCACATCGGCCGGGAGCTCTAGGGCGAGCTTTGCCTTCGTCCGGTGGTGCTCACGGGCGACGCATTCAACGCCGCCGAGCGGCCTTTGCCAGGTTGACAAGGAGTGCTCCGAGGCAGCCGAGCAGCAGGATGGCTCCGGTCACCAATGGGAGGTCCGGCACGAGAGCCGTAGAGACGACGGCGAGCAAGACGATCGCCAGGATCCCCAAGGCGAGCGAGCCGTTGTCGACGAACAACCCGAACAGCTCGCGTATCACGGCGGCCAGCATGTTCATGACGCCACCTCCGCGCGCGGCCGGCGCGCCAACAGGGCTGGCCCCAATCCGGCGAGCAGGAACAGCGCCGCAAACGCGACGATCGCGAGATCGGCCCCCGGCCAGGGCACACCGAGGCCTTCTCCGGTCCAGAATACGCCGAATGACGACAGCATCACGCCGACCGCGAGCTTGAGCGCGTTCTCGGGCACCCGCGCCAGCGGACGGTGAACCGCAAACCCGATGCCGGCGACCAGGAGGCACGCCGCCAGCGCGCCGACGCTCGCCGGAACCAGCAATCCGCGCCCGGCGCTGACCGCGATCACGATGAACACCACCTCCAGGCCTTCGAGCAGCACCGCCTTGAAGCTGGTGAGGCCGGCGAGCCAATCGAGGCGGGCCGCCTGCCGGCTCGCCTGCTCGCGCAGCTCCTCGGTTTCGGTCGCGAACGCCGCGGCTTCGTCATGTAACGGAATGATGCCGGCCGCCCGCAGCGCCGCCTTTCGCAGCCAGCGCATGCCGAACAGCAGGAGCAGGACCCCGATGGCGAATTGCAGGAGATGGAGCGGGATGCGATCAAGCAACGGACCAAGGCCCGCCACGATCAGGGCCAGCAGCGCAAGCCCGCCGATCGCCCCGAGCCCGGCCGGCCGCCAGCTGCGCACGGTGGCGACCGCGAGCACGATCGTCAGTGCTTCCACCGCCTCGACCAGCGAGGCCAGGAACGCCGCCGTCATGGCCGGCCCGACATGCACCCAATCTGCCATCGTGCGATGCTCCCGCGTGCGTATTCCCGGTCGGGCCCTTCGCGGCCGCGTCAGCTCGCGGCTCAGGCCGCGGCGGCGCGGGCCGGCGGTGCCATGAATTCCGGGCCGACCAGATTGATAATCGTCTCAAGCAGGATTCGTTCGATCTCGGCCTTGGCGGGGCGGTCGAGCCGCCAGCCCGAAACCTGATCGACCGGCTGCAACTGGTCGGGACGCCGCGCGCCCCAGAGCGCGCTGGTGATGCCTTGGTCGATGGCGCGCTCCATGCGGAGTGCTTCGAGGGTTTCGGCTTCGCGATCCATACTGCTGCTCCTTTGCCAAAGGCCTGCGCGTCCGCGCTGCTCTCCCTGCCGCTGCTGACGCATCGCCGGTTGCGTTCCAATACGGCGGCGAGCGCCACATGATTTGAACGAAAACGCGTTCCGGGCGGCGCCACCGTCACTCGAGAAATAGGCGTCCCACCCACCAGCTCAATTAAACTGCTGTTGAGAAGACTAAATTTGAATTTAGCCGGGCGCTGCCCGCGAGGCCGCAAAAGCATTGGTTTTGGGCTAATGGAGCTCCGATTCTAACAGTCTATTTAATGGCGTCGCCATCATGGCGGGCCTATCTCTTTCTCACAAGCAAAAGCGCGATCGTCCGCTGATCCGCGGGCG
>DASZKX010000320.1:0-2798 GCA_035552735.1 Xanthobacteraceae bacterium | reverse complement strand
GGCAGGTCTTCGCCGAGATTCGCGAGCGGAAGAACAAGTTTTGATTCCCGCGTCCCTCACGGCGGCGGAGATCGTGCGCCTGCTCGGCCTCGTGCCACATCCGGAGGGCGGGCATTATCGCGAGACCTTCCGGGATGCCCGTCGCGTGGACGGCACACGCACGGCCTCGACCGCGATCTACTTCCTGCTCGCGCGCGGCGAGCGCTCGCACTGGCATCGCATCGACGCCGTCGAGGTCTGGCATTTCTACGCCGGGGCGCCGCTGCTCTTGGAAACCGCCGCAGGCGCGGGGTCTGTGGTCACGCGCGTAACGCTGGGGCCCGATCTCATCGCCGGCGAGAGCCCGCAGGCGATTGTTCCGGTGGGTGCCTGGCAGGCGGCGGAAAGCCGCGGCGCCTGGACGCTGGTCGGCTGCACGGTCGCGCCGGGATTCGCATTCGAACGGCTCGAGCTCGCCCCCAAGGGCTGGCGGCCGGACCAAATTTGTTGATCGATCCTGTGATGTCGCTAAATCATCACTTGGCCGCCGTTGGCCGTGAGGGTCGAGCCGGTGATGAGGCCGGCATCGTCGGAGGCGAGGAATATGACGCAACGCGCCACCTCCTCGGGCTCGCCCAGCCGGCCGATCGGGATCTGCGGCAGGATGCTCTTCTCCATCACCTCCTGCGGAACCGCCTTCACCATCTCGGTCGCGATATAGCCGGGACAGATCGCATTGACGGTGACGCCGCTCTTGGCGCTCTCCTGCGCCAGCGCCTTGGTGAAACCGAGCTCGCCGGCCTTGGAGGCCGAGTAGTTGGTCTGGCCCATCTGCCCTTTCTGGCCGTTGATCGATGAAATATTGATGATGCGGCCGAACTTGCGGGCGCGCATTCCCTCGATCACCGGGCGGCACATGTTGAACAGCGAATTCAGGTTGGTGTTGATGACCGCAACCCACTGCTCCGGCTTCATGCGGTGGAACATGCTGTCGCGCGCGATGCCGGCATTGTTGACCAGGATCTCGATCGGGCCGAGATCGACCTCGACCTGCTTGACGCCGACGGCGCAGGCCTCGAACGAGGTGACGTCCCATTTGTAGACCGCAACGCCGGTCGCGGCCTTGAACTTCTGCGCCGCCTCGTCATTGCCGCCGTAGTTGGCCGCGACCTTGTAGCCGGCCGCCTGCAACGCCTTGCAGATCGCCTCGCCGATGCCGCGCGTCCCCCCCGTCACTAACGCAACGCGTGCCATAGCCCGTCCCTCCCGCTTGCTTTTTTATCGTTCCACGCACATCGCGATGCCCATGCCGCCGCCGATGCAGAGCGTGGCGAGGCCCTTCTTGGAATTGCGCCGCTGCATCTCGTGCAGGAGCGTCACCAGCACGCGCGCACCGGACGCCCCGATCGGATGGCCGAGCGCGATCGCCCCGCCATTGACGTTGACCTTCGAGGTGTCCCAGCCGAGATCCTTGTTGACGGCGCAAGCCTGGGCCGCGAAGGCCTCGTTGGCCTCGATGAGATCGAGGTCCTCGATCCTCCAGCCGGCTTTAGCGAGCGCCGCGCGCGAAGCCGGGATCGGGCCGGTGCCCATGATGGCCGGATCGACCCCGGCATGCGCCCACGACACGATGCGGGCGAGCGGGGTCCTGCCGCGCTTGGCCGCCTCGCTCGCCTTCATCAGCACCACGGCGGCCGCCCCGTCGTTGATGCCGGAGGCGTTGCCCGCGGTGACGGTGCCATCCTTGGTGAAGGCGGGCCGCAACTTGCCGACCGTGTCGAGGGTGGTGCCGTGGCGCGGATATTCGTCCACATCGACCACCACATCGCCCTTGCGCGACTTGACCGTCACCGCGGCGATCTCGTCCTTGAACTTGCCGCCTTTCTGGGCACCCTCGGCCTTGTTCTGCGAGCCGACCGCGAATTCATCCTGCTGCTGGCGGGTGATCTGATACTTCTGGGCGACATTCTCTGCGGTGTTGCCCATGTGATAGCCGTTGAAGGCGTCCCACAGGCCGTCCTTGATCATGGTGTCGACCAGCTCAAAGTTGCCCATCTTGACGCCGCCGCGCAGATATTGCGCATGCGGGGCCATGCTCATGGATTCCTGGCCGCCGGCGACCACGATTTCCGAATCGCCGTTGAGCAGCGCCTGATAGCCGAGCGCGACCGTGCGCAGGCCGCTTCCGCAGAGCTGGTTGACGCCCCAGGCCGGGCTTTCCACCGGAATGCCGGCGGCGATCGAGGCCTGGCGGGCCGGGTTCTGGCCCTGCGCCGCGGTCAGGATCTGGCCCATGATGACTTCGGAGACCCGCCCGGGTTCGATGCCCGCGCGCTCCAGCGCCGCCTTGATGGCCACGGCGCCGAGATCATGGGCCGGGACGGTGGCGAATGCGCCGTTGAAACTGCCGACCGGGGTGCGGGCGGCGCTGACGATGACGACATCGTCTGACATGGACATCTCCTTGGAGTTGAAGTGTTGGGCTTGAGGTTTCTGGACGGCGGGGCGGCCGAATGGCGGGCCTGTCTCTCGGGACCTATCCTGTTAACCTAGTGATCAAGTGTCAATCGGCCAGAGGCCGGAATCGCGCCGCGCCGCACCCGAAAATGCCCTTGAATTAACCGTGGTGCACAAAACGGTAGCCGAACCTCTTTGAAAATGCTTACTTTGTTGCGTTGCGTTGCTTGTTGCCCCGCCGGCCAAGCCGTCGGGTTCCCGTCCTCGGTGTGCATGTGTGAGCCCATGGCGAAAACAGACCAACCCACCACGATCAAGAAATACGCCAACCGGCGGCTCTATAATACCGGTACCAGCACCTA
>DASZKX010000319.1:0-2160 GCA_035552735.1 Xanthobacteraceae bacterium | reverse complement strand
GTGAGCCAGCCGATCATCTCGCGTGCGTGCAGTCCGTAAGCGCCGCGCATGTCCTTCTTGCCGGTGCGCTCGGATATCGCCTCGGGTTGCTGCTCCGCCCAGCCGAAGCACAGCCGCGCCGCGACCGTGATAGAGTCGACGAAATAAGTGTTGATCCGCTCCAACCCCATGCCGTCGAATTCCGCACGAATAGCTTGATAGTGCGCCTCGCTGTAAGCAGCGGTCGGCGGCAGCGCCGGATTGGGCCCCGTCAGGTAACAAGCGAGATTTCGGCAGTCATCCCACGTGGCGGGACGTAAAGTCGCGACTGGCACATCCATCACGGCCTGGTCACCGGCCTCAAGATCGACGAAGAGGACGCCGTCCGGGTCGGGGAGAGTGCGGAGCTGGTCCGTCTTGCCGACCTTGTAGGGGCCGGCGAGCAGGATTTTGGCGCCGTTCTTTTCGCGCAGGCGTTCGTCGGCTGAGATGATCTTCATGGTGGTGCTTCCCAGCGGCATGGCATGCACAATCCAAGGATGTCATCGGCTGTGATCAGGATTGGTGATCTTCCGCCGCCACAATCGAGCTTGACGGTCTCGGCTTCGTGCGCGCCGAGCACGTCGTTCAGGAAATTGATGGACGCCGCAACCCGGCATTCGCCGGTCACCACGCTGCCCTTGAGCAGGTCGTTGGCGGCCTCGATGTCGGTCGTGAGACAGAGCCTGAGCTCAGCGTCGCCGCCCCAAGTGAGGCCGACGACCGCCGCCACGTTCTTGGCGTGGGCGGCGACGGCATCGACGCGCGCCAGGGCACCCATCAGATCCAGCCGGTCAACCTCGATCGTGTGACCGCTCGGACTGGGGATGACCCGGGCGTAGTCGGGAAATGCTCCGTCGATCAGCTTGGTGCCGAAGTGGAACGGCCCCGCCGCCACCTCGAAGCGCTTGTCGTCGACTTTGACCTTGAACGGGGCGTACTTCGCCAAGCGGCCGATCTCGACGACGGCGGCGCGCGGGATGATCACGCCACGCCATATGCCGCCCCCGGCCGTGCCGGCCGGCATTGCGATCGACGTCTTGATGAGGTTGAACCCATTGGTGGCGCAGGTAACGAGCTGACCGCCGGCCTGGCACAAGTAGATGCCGTTGAGGTAGTAGCGGGTGGCCTCGGTCGAGATCGCCGGCAACGGGACCACGAACAGGCGCCGCACCGCCTCAGCCTCGAGCTCGAGCTCGGCGGCGCCGACCACTGTGAGCGGCGCGGGAAAGTCCGCTGCCGGCAAGGTCGCGAGCTTGTACCGGGAGCGCCCGGACCTGATCACGAACGCATTGTCAGCCGTCTCGACCTTCACGTCGCCGTCGATGCCGGCCAGGAGCCTGGTGAGCCGCTCGCCCGGCACCGTGATGCTGTCGGACTGGGCCACCTCGGCGGGGCAGGTGACCGTCAAGGATTGGTCGAGGTCGTGACCGGTGATCGCCACCGCGCCCTCGGAGGCGGTCACCAACACATTGCCGAGCAGCGGAATCTGGCACTTCGTATCGATGACGCGGCTGGCGGCGCCACAGGCGGCGGCCAGGTCGGCGGCTTTGGCTTGGAATTTCATCCTTCGCGCTCCCAGGAAATACGCCGCAGTTCGGTCGGCCCCTTCCAGGCGCGGTCCCAGGCGAACCAGGCGAATGCGATCCCGGAAGTGGCTTTGCGGCCGGTCCAGTTCTGCCGGTGCATCATTGGGAGGCGCGCCCGGAAAACATGGACGCGGACGAGGCCGCAGCCTTCCAGGATTGCCGCCCTCCTCTCGGTCTCCAGGAACGCCAAACGCAAAAGCATCAACACGCGGGGGCGCGGGCTCAGCGCATGGGCGACGAATTGGTGGGCGAGCTTGAAGGGGGGATTGGTGACGATGCAGTCGGCCAGCGCGGCCCGCTCCAGCAGGAAGTCGACCGCGGCCGTACTGTCCGGGCAGTCGTAGGCGTTGAGGTCGGTCGCAACGACGTTGTGCCCCGCGGCGCGCAGCACCTTGACGACGGCGCCCGTACCGCAAGCCGGCTCCCAGATCCGGTGCGGCAATTGCTCGACCCGCAGCAACGCCTCGACCGCGACCGACGGCGTTTCATACACATCGTCGCCGCGATCGCGGAGGCTGTGGCGCTGGACCTGGCAGGAATGATCGAGCATCTA
>DASZKX010000318.1:0-4863 GCA_035552735.1 Xanthobacteraceae bacterium | reverse complement strand
CGGTGATTCTGCGTGCAGGACGTGCCGGCAAGGCCCGCAGACAGGAGGCTCTTAGACGGCCGGCGCACCCCGGTCAAACGTTGATTCCAAGGCCGTCCGGGCCAGCGCGGACGGCAGCCGCAATCCCTTGACGCCTCGGGTTCATGCGCAGATAGTTTGCTCCAAATCGTCGCCCTTGCGGGGATCAAAAAAGACGAATTCATCGGAGGAACGGTTCGGGCGAAGACGAGTGGCGCGGCGCGGCAATTGCGTTGTCCGACCTACAAGCGGCCGCTTCACATCATCGTGTACGACCCGAACGCAGGACGTTGACTGTCTGTGCGAATCTGATCAGCTCGGGTGCTGCGAGCCGCGGCGGCTGGCTCCAACGGATCGGCGCCCGTAAAGGGGAAACCGCAATGGCGAAATTTACCCGCAGGAACTTCATCAAGGCGAGCGTGGCGACCGGCATCGTAGGTGGCGCGGTCGCGGCCCCGGTGCTGGTGTCGCCGTTCCGGCGCAGCGTGCTGGCGACCGGCAGCTCGGCGGCAGCGCCACTGCCGCAGGCGATCACGGCGATGTCGTCCAGCTTCAACCTCAACGGCACGGCGCACACCGTCGAGCATGAGGTGCGCACCACGCTGTGGGAGGTGATCTCCGAGAAGATCGGGCTCACCGGAACGGTGCGCAGCTGCAACCGCGCCACCTGCGGGGTCTGCACCGTGGTGATCGACGGCACGCCGCATTATTCCTGCCACCTCCTGGCCTTCGAGGCCGCCGAGAAGCCGATCCTGACCGTGGAAGGCCTCGGCGACGGCACCAATCTCGATCCGATCCAGGAAATCGGCATCCGCAACATGGCGGCCGATTGCGGATACTGCACGGCCGGCTGGCTGACCGTGGCCAAGACATTCCTCGAGAAGAACCCCAACCCGACCGAGGACGAGATCAAGGACGTGCTGGCCGGACATCTCTGCCGCTGCTCGGCCTATGCGGGCATCATCAAGACCGTGAAGGACACAGCGAGCTACATGCGCGGGGAGGCCACCCTATGAGCTACAAGATCGAGCCCTCCCTGGACGACACCAAGATCGTCACGCTGCCGATGGTGCGCAACTTCTCGACCGGCGGCGGCTATGGTCCCGAGGACACGCTGACCGAAGGCGACGGCAAGCTCGTCACCAAGAAGTGGCAAGGTCATCCGCCGGTCGATCTCAGCATCATCGGCAAGCCGCAGGCGCCGTTGCGTGAGGTGGTCGAGCCTCGCTACCGCGGCACCGCCGCGTTCGCGACCCGTATCCGCCTGCCCGGCATGCTCTACATCAAATTCCTGCGCAGCCCCTATCCGCGCGCCGCCATCCGGGCTCTCGACACCGCCAAGGCCGAGAAGATGCCGGGCGTGCACCACATCCTCACCTACCGCAACGCGCCCAAGACCAATCCGCTGCACATCGAGCTGATGCTGCAGGGCGAGATCGTGGCGATGGTGGCGGCGGAGACCGAGGACCAGGCCGAGGATGCAGTCGAGGCCATCGTGGTCGACTACCTGGACCTGCCGTCGGTTCCGGATCTCGCCACCGCGGAGTCCGACGGCGCGACCGATATCCGGGAAGGCAAAGGCAATCTGCTGCAGATGCCGGCCAACAGCCCCAACCATCAGGCCGGCGCGAGCGCCCGCTGGCACCACGGCGACGTGGAGAAGGGCTTCGCGGAATCCGCCATCGTGCGCGAATTCGCCTACTATTTCGGCGGCAGCCGCATCGTCCCGATGCAGCCCTTCAGCGGCGTCTGCAAGTGGGACGGTGACAAGCTCACCTTCTGGGGCCACGGACAGGACATCTATCCGTCGCGCGAGTACCTGGCCGGCTGGCTGGGCATCGACAAGAACAACATTCACTTCATCAACAAATGGAACGGCGGCACCTTCGGAGGCTTCGGGGTGCGTACGGCGCCGTTCTGGGGGCTGGTGGCGCATATCTCCATGGTCACCGGGCGGCCCGTCAAGGCGATGCTGACCAAGGCCGAGGAGCTGTACCACATCCTCCACAAGCCGGAGACGATGTCCAAGTTCAAGGTGGGTCTCACCAAGGAGGGAAAGATCCACGCGTTACGTTACGAATTTCACATGATCGCCGGCCTCACCGACACGCTGCCGCCGCACGTGGCCGGCGAGGTCTCCAAGAACCAGCTCGAGCTCTACACGGCCCGCACGCCCCATTGGGAGCAGGTGTCCTACGCCTACAAGAGCAACACCCCCATGGTCGGCTGCAACCGCAGCTGCACCCAGCAGGAGGTGAAATGGGCGTTCGAAAATCTCGCCGACGAGCTGGCCGAGGTCGCCGGCATCGATCCGGTGAAGTTCCGGCTCATCAACGTGGCGCAGCCCGGCGACCGGCTCGATCCGGCGACCGACTGGCACAGGGATATGAAAAAGCCGGAGCTCGAGAACGGGGCCCTGACCTATGATTGCTTCGCCTCGGTCGAGGTCCTGGAGGAAGGCGCCAAGCTGTTCGGTTGGGACAAGCGCAATCCCAAGCCCGGCGGCGCGCCCGGCCGCTTCAAGCGCGGCATGGGGCTCGGTATCTCCCAGCATCATCCGGGCTCGCTCTCCTATCACGAAGGGGAGCCGGCGTTCCGCACCGAGAAAGGCATCCTGTGGAGCGCCGACGTGGAGATGGACCCGACCGGGCGGGTGATCCTGCGCAGCGCGCTGCCCGACAGCGGCACCAATCACGACACCGGCATGGCGATCCTGATCGCCGAGATGCTGGGCATCAGCTCGATCGACAGCATCAAGCTGATGTGGGGCGATTCGGATACCGCCCCGCCGACCGATCAATGGGCCGCCGGCCGCACTTGCACGGTGCAGGGCGGCGCCGCGTTGGTGGCGGCCAGGAAGCTGCGGGCCGAATTGCTCACGCGGGCGGCCCCGAAGCTCGGCGTCGATGCGGCGCTGCTCGACCTCAAGGACGGCGTCATCCGGGTCAAGGCCGATCCCGCCAAGTCGATCGCGGCGGCCGAGCTATTGGGTGGCGCCTCGCTGCGCATGCATGGCGAGGTGATGGCGGTGCAAGGCCGTTCGCTCGCCAAGGGCGTGGGCGCTTGCTTCGTCGAGGTCGAGGTCGACACCTGGACCGGACAGTTCAAGGTCACGCGCGTGGTCTACAGCCACGATACCGGCAAGGTCATCAATCCGTTCGTGGCGGTGAGCGACATGGAGGGCTCGTTCATGCAGAGCTTCCAGGTGGCGACCAACTCGATCCCCTACGACAAGGAACTTCCCGGACAGATGCACAACAGCATCGCGTTCCTGTCATTCCCGATCCCCACCATCATGGAGTTTCCCGAGGAGATCACGCAGGTCTTCATCGAGAGCCTCGAGCCGCGCTGGTTCTACGGCTACAAAGGCTTCAGCGAAACCAGCATCGGCTCGGTCCCAGGCGCCATTGGCAACGCCATCTACAACGCCACCGGGGTGCGCGTGAGCCATCCCATCAGCGCCGAACGTATCCTTATGGGCCTGAAAAAACTGCGCGGGGTGGTCTGATGAAACCGGTCACGCTCTACAAGCCGGCCAGCGTCAACGAGGCGACGCAGATTTTGGCGCATCACGGGCCGGAAGCCGCTGTTTATGCGGGCGGCACCGATCTCCTGGTCCGGCTGAAGAACCGGCTCAATGCTTCGCCGAAGTATCTGGTCGACATCAAGCAGATCGACGAGCTGAATTTCATTCGCGAGACGCCCGAGGGCGGGCTCGCCATCGGGGCCATCACCACCGTCGCGCAGCTCGAGCAATCCGAGCTGGTGGGACGCAAATATCCGCTGCTCACCCAGACCCTGAAGAGGATCTCCTCGCCCGAACTGCGCAACCAGTCCACCATCGCGGGCGACATCATGCAGGAGGTGTGGTGCCAGTATCTGCGCGGCAACTATCCGTGCTGGCGCAACGGCGGCTACATCTGCTACGGGGCGATCGGCGACAACAGCTATTACCACAGCGTGATGGGCGGCCGCCTGTGCTTTGCGGTCTATCACGGCGATGCGGCGATCGGGCTCGAGGCGCTCGATGCCGGCGTCAAGGTGGCGGCGCCCTCGGGGCTGCGCGAGATGTCGCTCGAGGCGCTCATTCCGGGCGACGTGATGGTGGACGGCCGCGTGCAATCCCACGTCCTGCATTCCGACGAGATCCTGACCGAGATCGTGATCCCTCCCCCCCGGGACGGCTGGCAGGGAACCTTCCAGAAGATCCGCCCGCGCGGGGTGTGGGATTTCGCCATGGCGTCGGTGGCGGTCAACCTGCACCTCGACGGCGGCGTGATCAACGACGCGCGGGTGATCTTCGGCGGCATCGCGGTCAGTCCCTACCGGGAGCATGCGGTCGAGGCCTTCCTCAAGGGCAAGCCGCTCGAGGGCGAGCTTCCGCAGCTGGCGGCGACCCGCGCGCTCCTGAATGCAGCGCCGCTCAAATACAACGAGCACAAGGTCGAGACCGCGCGCGGCGCGCTGGCCTCGGGCCTGGCGGCGCTGGCGGTGTGAGGGATAGAGCGACCGCAGAAATACCGCGTCGTCCCGGCCAAGGCCGCGAAGCGGCCGTAGAGCCGGGATCCATACGCCGCAGCCGATCGAGAGGGCACGGAGTATGGGTCCCTGCTTCCGCAGGGACGACATCGGGAGAGGCATTCGAACAAGAGCGCCACCAAGATGGAGGCGTGTCTTGACCGCCTAATTGCTTGAGGGAGTTTAGCTTGCAGCTTACGTCGACGGTCGAGACCAAGACCTATCCGGTGCTGAGCGGCGCCTTTCTGATCGTGCTCGCGGTGGCGCTGGTGCTGGTGTCCTGGGCGGTCGGGACCGAGAACTATCCCTATATCCACCGCCGCATCA
>DASZKX010000317.1:0-8084 GCA_035552735.1 Xanthobacteraceae bacterium | reverse complement strand
CTGGTCCTGTTCCGGGACACCGGCGGGCGCATCGGGCTCATCGACGAGCGCTGTCCCCATCGCACCGCATCGATGTTCTTCGGCCGCAACGAGGACTCCGGCCTGCGCTGCGTCTATCACGGCTTGAAGTTCGACGTCGCCGGCAACTGCGTCGATGTGCCGTGCGTGCCGCAGAGCAACGATGTCCAGAAGCGCAACATCCTGGCCCAGCTCAAGATCAAGGCCTATCCGTGCCTGGAGCGTGGCGACGTGGTTTGGGCCTACATGGGCCCGCCCGCGCACAAGCCGCCGTTCCCCGACCTCGAATGGACCCGCATCCCGGCGGCCCAGCGCTACGCGACCCGCCATATCCAGGAATGCAACTGGCTGCAGGGGCTCGAAGGCGGCTTCGATCCCACGCACTTGTCGTTCCTGCATCGCGGCGACGCCGAGAAGAATCGCAACATCGTGGTGACGCTCTACGAGGTGATGCCGACCGATTTCGGATTCGTGGTCGGGACCGGCCGCGAGCAGGGGAGCGGCGACGTGCTGTGGAACGTCAACGTGATGCTGATGCCGTTCCACAAGATCATCTCCTCGGTGCCGCATGCCGCCCATGTGTGGGCGCCGATCGACGACGAGAGCACGATGCTCTACAGCATCGACTTCAGCCCGGGCCGCACGCTCACCGAGGCGGATCTGGCCCGCTCGAAGGAAGGGCGCGGCATTCACACCGAGAACGTTCCGGGCACCGATCACGCCGTCCGCAACCGTCACAACGATTATCTGATCGACCGCGCCCAGCAGGCGAGCGGCGCGTCCTATACGGGCATGAAGGGGCTCGGCACCCAGGATTGCGCCATTCAGGAATCCATGGGGCCGATCGCCGACCGCAGCGCCGAGCATCTGCTCGCCTGCGATGCCGCGATCGTCAAGATCCGGCGCCTGCTGCTGCAGACCCTCAAGGACCACGCCGCCGGCCATCCGTTGCCGGGCATGCGCCCGGAGAGCTACCGGGTCCGCTCGACCCGTTACGAGGCCCCGCGCGACGCCCCCTTCGCCGCCATCATGAATGAGCGCGTGCGCATCGACGCACCGGTCGCCGCGAAATAAGTCCAGGCAGATGCATGTCCATGTGCACCGTCCCGCGAGAGAGTCATGGCCGGGCTTGTCCCGGCCACCCACGCCTTGCTTGCTGCGGTGGAGCAAGAAAGGCGTAGATGCCTGCGACGAGCGCGGGCATGACGGTGATGGTTTGATCAAATCGGAAAGCGCTTAGACAATGAATGGTGCCGACGTCATCGCCGAGATTCTCAAGCGCGAGGGAACCTCCTTCCTGGCGTGCTATCCGCGCAATCCGCTGATTGAGGCCTGTGCCGAGCTCGACATCCGGCCGATCCTCTGCCGCCAGGAGCGCGTCGGCGTCGGCATGGCGGACGGCTATTCGCGCATCCGGCGCGGCCGGCAGAACGGCGTGTTCGCGGCCCAGCACGGTCCGGGCATCGAGAACGCCTTCCCGGGCGTCGCCCAGGCCTATTCCGAGAACGTGCCGATGCTGATCATTCCGGCGGGCTTTCCGCCGGAGCGGCAATACATCCGGCCGACCTTCCGGGCCGCGGAGGTCTACCGGCCGGTCACCAAATGGTCGGCGATGGCCCACGCCGTGGAGGAGCTGCCGGAGCTGATGCGCCGTGCCTTCCACGCCATGCGCAGCGGCAAGGGCGGCCCGGTGCTGCTCGAGGTTCCCAACGAAGTGTTTGAAGCCAGTTTCGAGGGCAAGCTCGATTACGTACCGGTGCCGATGTTGCGGAGCGCGCCCGACCCCGATCTCGTCAGGCAGGCCGCGCGGGCGTTGCTCGCCGCCAAGCATCCGGTGCTGTGGGCCGGGCAGGGCGTGCACTACGCGCAGGCCGCCGAACGGCTGGTCGCGCTGGCCGAACTGGTGCCGGCGCCGGTCGTCGCCACCAATCCGGGCAAGAGCGCGATCGCGGACAGTCACCCTTTGGCGCTGGGCGCCTCGACCCGCTCGCGATCGAAGATGTTCGCCGCCTTCATGGCGCGCGCCGACCTGGTGCTGGCGATCGGCTCGAGCCTCACCAAGACCTCGTTCGGGCCTGGCGTGCCGGCCGGCAAGATCATCATCCATTCGACCAACGACGCCGGCGACATCAACAAGGACTACCGCGCCGATCACGCCTTGGTCGGCGATGCCGCTCTGGTGCTCGACGCGCTGATCGCCGAGGTCGAACGGCAGCGGGGCCGCGCCGGCGGCAATGCGCTGGCCTCGCTCAAGGAGGAGATCGCTACCGCCAAGAAGGCCTGGCTGGCGGAATGGGGCAAGCATCTCGATTCGGACGAGACGCCGATCAACCAGTACCGCGTGATCCGCGACCTGATGCGCACCGTCGACCGCGACAACGTCATCATCACCCACGATTCCGGCAGCCCGCGCGAGCAGCTGTTGCCGTTCTGGGAAACCACGCGGGCCGGCTCCTATATGGGCTGGGGCAAATCCACTCAGCTCGGCTATGGGCTCGGCATCATCATGGGGGCCAAGCTGGCGGCGCCGGAAAAGCTCTGCATCAACGTCATGGGGGACAGCTCCTTCGGCATGACCGGCCTCGACATCGAGACCGCGGCGCGCAACCGCATCGCCATCCTCACGGTCGTGTTCAATAACGGCGTCATGGCGGCCGAGCGTGACGTGCTCAAGACCTCGGACCGGAAATACGGTACCATGACGGTGGGCGGCAACTACGCCAAGGTGGCCGAGGGCCTCAACGTGGCGGCCAGGAGGGTCGAGAAGCCGGCCGACATCGTGCCGGCCGTCCGGGAAGCGGTCGACACAACGCAATCCGGCGCGCCGTTCCTGATCGAGATCATCGCCAAGGAAGGTCACGACTTTTCGCGCTATCAATAACGGAGGCTGCGGCATGTCCATGCGCGCTGGCGGTCTCTTTCTCCCCGCGGGCGGGGAGAAGGCCGGGATGAGGGGGCGTTTCCGCGAGTCTGAGCTTGTGGAAACGCCCCCTCACCAGGCCGAGTTCTTGTTTCCCTTCGGCGCGTATCGCCCTCTCCCCGCACGCGGGGCGAGGAACGCTGCAACTCTCCTCGCAGCAACGCTCGCGTTCGCCGCCCTGCCGGCGCGCGCCGATTCCCCCTACGAAGGAAAAACCATCACCATCATCACCAGCACCGGCGTGGGCGGGGTCTACGACCTCACCGCAAGGGTGATCGCGCGCCACATGGGCCGCTACATCCCCGGCAACCCGACCCTGATCGTGCAGAACATGCCGGGCGGCGGCAACGTGCTGGCCACCAACTACATGTACAACATCGCGCCGAAGGATGGCCTCACCATCGCCAGCATCCACAACGCCATGCCGTTGCACCAAGTGCTGGACGGACGCGGCGTGCGGTTCGACGCCGCCAAGTTCAGCTGGCTCGGCTCGACCGGATCCGAGAACGAGGTGATCCTGGCCTGGCATACCGCCGGCATCACCACCATCCGGCAGGCCATGGAGAAGGAGATCGTGCTCGGCTCGACCGGCGCCGGCTCCGGCCTCTCCATCATTCCGACCGCCATGAACAACGTGCTCGGCACGCGGTTCAGGCTGGTGATCGGCTACAAGACCTCCGAGGACATCAATCTCGCCTTGCAGCGCGGCGAGGTGCAGGCCCGCGCCTTCGGCATCAACTCGATCGAGAGCCAGCATCCCGATTGGCTCCAGGAGAAAAAGGTCGCGTTCCTGGCCCAGGCCGGCGTCAAGCGCGACAAGGACCTGCCCGACGTGCCGCTCTTGACGGAGCTCGCCGGCACCCCCGAGCAGCGGCAGGTTCTCAAGCTCATCTCCACGCCGGCCGGGCTCGGGCATCCCTATCTGGCGCCGCCCGGCACCCCGCCCGAGCGCCTCGCGCTCCTGCGCCAGGCTTTTGCCGCGACCCTGAAGGACAAGGCGTTCCTGGCGGAGGTCGAGAAGCTGCAGATCACCATCGATCCCATGAGCGCCGACGAGGTGAGCGCGATCGTGGCCGAGACCATCAACGCCCCATCCGAAGTGGTCGCCAAGGCCAAGGCCGCCATGGAGGCGCCGGAGACGCGGCCCGCCGCGCCGCAGCCTTGAGGCGGAGCTTGGACCGCGCAGCAGGCCGGGGCTTTCGAGCCATCCCGAAAATCTGTACGTTTGCCGGCTCGGAGCTGCCGGCACCAAGCCGGCGCGCGCCAAAACGACCATCACAGGGAGATATTCCATGCGGAAGTCGATCATCATGCCTGCCGCCGCGATCACGCTCGCGCTCGGGGCTTGGATGCTGCTGCCGTTGCGGGGTCACGAGGCGGCGGCGCAGGCGGGGCCGTATCTCGTCAACGCGGTCAATCTCGATGTCCTCCCCGATCAGTTCGACAAGTTCATGGAGGTAGCGAAGGAAAATGGCGCGGCCTCGGTGAAGGACCCGGGCTGTCGCGAGTTCAACATCACGGTCGCGGCAAACGACCCCCATCACATCATGTTCTTCGAGGTCTATGACAACGCCGCGGCGCTCGACGCGCACCGGGCGACCGACCACTTCAAGAAATTCCAGGCCGCCACAAAGGACATGGTCGGCAAGCGCGACGTCCGGCAGTTCTTGTCGGTCGCCATGAACATTAAGGGGTCGTGAGCCGAGAGCTCGGCTCGGGCAGGATGATGGCCCGTCCACGCGATGGCGGCAGAACCGGCGCGTGCTCCGGGCTCCCGCTTTTCGCGGAATGAGCTATTTCAGCCCGACGCGCTCTGCATTGCCGCGCGCCCTCGAGCCGCGAGGACGGGAGAACAACTATGCTTTATCGAATCGTGCTCGGCGCCATCGCGGCGGCGGCGGCTTTCATCGCCTGCAGCGCGCAGGCGCAGGACCTGTCCAAGTATCCGGACTGGTCCGGCCAATGGAAGAGCATGAGCGGCATCCAGTGGGATCCGACCAGGCCGCTCGGCCGCGCCCAGCAGCCGCCGCTGACGCCGGAGTATCGGGCCCGTTACGAGGCCAGCCTCGCGGACCAGGCCGCCGGCGGCCTGGGCGACGATCCGACCGGTCGCTGCATTCCGCACGGCATGCCACGGGTCATGACCGTGGTCTATCCGATGGAGATCGTGATCCTGCCAAAGACCACCTACATCCTGACCGACTATACGGTGTCGCGGCGCGTCTTCACCGACGGCCGCGATTGGCCGCAGGAGATGGACCAGAATTTCAACGGCCTTTCGATCGGTCGCTGGGTGGATATCGGCGGCGACGGCCACTATTCAGCGCTTGAGGTCGAGACGCGCGGCTTCAAGGGTCCGCGCACCTATGAGGCCAGCGGCATTCTTCTGCACGAGGACAATCAGTCGATCATCAAGGAGAGATTCAGTCTCGACAGGACCGACAAGGACGTTCTGCTCGACGAGATCACGGTGATCGACGATGCCTTGACCCGCCCGTGGACCGTCGTCAAGAAATACCGTCACGTGGCGGAGGCCGCTCCAATCTGGCATTTCAACGATTGCGCCGAGGACAATCACCACGTCCGGGTCGGCAAGGACGACTACTTCATCAGCGAGGACGGCTATATGATGCCGGTCAAGAAGAACCAGGCACCGCCCGACTTGCGTTATTTCACTCCGCGGAAGTGAGACGACCGCCGATGCTGGCGAAATGAGGCGTGCTCTCTTGTCCCGGGCGCAACGCAGCACTTCTTAGTGGTGCGCTGCTGACCCGGGACCGTTCCAAACGTCAGAGCCTGGATCGGTCTCCCAGCACCGATGCTCGCCAGATCGATCGCCGCACTACGGGTTCGCGGCGCCACCCCCGCGCGCGCCGGCCGGGTTGTTGCGCTGGGCGGCCACGTCCGGCAGCAGCGGGGGCTGCGGCCCGATCACGGCTTGCAACGCGTCGCGGGCGCACATCTCCTCCCCATAGGTCGCGTTGCGCTCCACCGGCGGTATGCCGCCGACCCCGATCGCCCCGATCAGCTGTCCGGCGACGATGATGGGAAGTCCGCCCTCCTGGGTGGTCAGGCCGTAGCCGGCCATGTTCTGGTTGGTGAACGGATCCTGGGCGTTGCGATTGGTGAGCACATGGGAGGGGGCGCGGGTGCGCAGCGCCGTGCGCGCCTTCTGTTCGGTCGCATTGACCTGGATCCAGCCTTCGCCGTCCATGCGATGCTCGTGCACCACCAGTCCGTACGGATCGACCACGACCACCACCACGGCGCTGTTGTTCTTTTTGGCGATATCCTCGCAGGCCTTCGACAATTTCTCCGCGGTGTCGGCATTGATGGAGATATGGTCGTGGATTCGCTCCGCCGCCTTCCCGGAGATGACGAATTGCGGCGGGACGTGCCCGTCGCCGTCATAAGTCGTTTGCGCCCGCGCGGCCGCGACCCCGGACGCCGTCGCCGCGCACAGCAACGCCACCTGCAAATTGCGCACGATCATTTGTTCCTCCCTAAAGTTCGCTCCCTGATGCTCCGCGCATCCGGCCTCCTCTTGTCGCGCATTTGCCGCTAAAATGCGACCCGGACGGCTCGTTCCCGGTGCCGGCTGTTGAACGCGGAGACGCCAAGATGTCCGACCAGACCAACGCAACGTCACGGCGCGGTTTTCTGCAATCGGGCGCGGGGCTGGCGGCCGGTGCGGCCGCCGCCGAGATGCTGCCGCGCGGCGCGTTCGCCCAGCCCGCGAGCGCCCCCGATCCTGATGGCGAGCTCGCCCGCGTGCAAGGTCGCCGCCGCATCCTCATCAAGGGCGGGGTGGTGCTGACCCTCGACCCGCAAGTGGGCGACTTTGCGCAGGCCGATGTCCTGATCGAGGACGGCAAGATCCTCGAGGTCCGGCCGAACATCGCGATTGCCAACGACACAGTGGCCGTCGTCGACGCCACCAACCGGATCGTGCTGCCGGGCTTCGTCGACACCCACCATCACTTCTATCAAGGCGTCCTGCGCAACATCCTCACCAACGGCCTGCTCAATCCCGACTACAATCGCGACGTCAGCACTACGTTGACGGCGGCCTACCGGCCGAGCGACGTCTATGCCGGCGTGCTGGTGACGGCGCTCGGGATGATCGACGCCGGCACCACCACGGCGGTCGATACCTCGCAGGTCTCACACACGCCCGAGCACACCGATGCCGGCATTATGGCGCTGCAGGAATCCGGGCTGCGGGCGGTCTATGCCTATTCCAGAGGCGCGGGCCCCGGGAGCAAATATCCGCAGGACATCGCCCGCCTGCAGCGGACCACGTTCAGCTCCAGCAACCAGCTCCTGACGCTGGCGCTCGGCGGGACCCTCGATGCTAAAATCTTCGCGGTCGCGCGCGAAGCCGGCGTGCCGGCGGTCTCGCACGGCGTCAGCGGCAACACCGAACGGACCCTGGTCGAGCTCGGCCGCATGGGCCTGCTGCAGCCTGGCGACGAATACATCCACTGCAACCATCTGAGCGGCATCGCTTGGCGGCTGATCCGCGATACCGGCGGCCACGTCTCGCTCGCCCCGCCAATCGAGATGGCGATGGGCCACGGGATGCCGGCGATCCAGGACGCCATCGATCACGGCGTGCGACCGAGCCTCAGCTCCGACGTCGACGTGACCATGGCGCAGGATCCCTTCACCATCATGCGCACGACCTTCACGCTGCAGCGCCTCATGGTCCTGCAACGCACCCGCAACGGCGAGCTGAGACCGCCGGCGCTGCTCACCTGCCGGGAGGTGTTGGAGTTTGCCACCATCGAGGGTGCCCGCTGCGCGCTGCTCGACCGCAAGGTCGGCACGCTCACGCCCGGAAAGGACGCCGACATCGTCATGCTGCGCGCCGATCGCGTCAACGTCTGGCCGCTCAACAACGCGCCCGGGGTGGTGGTCAACCTCATGAACCCTAGCAATGTCGAGAACGTCTTCATCGCCGGCAAGGTGAAGAAGTGGCGCGGCAACCTGGTCGGCATCGACGTGGCGCGGGTCTTGCGCCTGGCCCAGGAGGCCCGCGACGGCGTGCTGCGCCGCGCGGACTTCAAGATGAATTTGCTCGGCTGAGAACAGAGTTGTAGCGCCGCCAGTCTTCCGGCTTGCGAGACACCCCAGTTCCAAGTGG
>DASZKX010000316.1:0-9835 GCA_035552735.1 Xanthobacteraceae bacterium | reverse complement strand
TACGGCAGGCGCAGCAGGACCATCTTGCCGTCGTGCAGCGCGGTGACGCCGTCCTCGAGGTTGGCGGTGGAGACCGGCGTGTCATCGCCGAGCCCGAGCGTGTTGTGCTGGTCGACCCAGGTATAGTAGCTCGACTCGGCGCTGTTCTCGCCGATGCCTTCAAAGCCCGGTCCCGGATACTGGTAGAAGCTCCAACCCTCCGGGCATTGGTCGCCGGTGGCCTTCGGCCCGTTGAGCGGGCCCTTGCACTTGCTGCGATCGAAGGAGCCCAAATGGCCGCTCCCGAGCGATGACCAATAGACGCCCTTCGAATCGATATCACCACCGCGCGGTCCGTATCCAGGCATCGGAACGTTGTACACTTCCGACAGCGCGGTCTCGGGCGGATTCGAGCCCGGATTGATGCGCACGATCGCGCCCGGATTGCTGCGGATGGTTCCCCACACCGAGCCGTCCGCCTGGTTTACGCTGACGGCGTAGAACACTTGGCCCAAGCGGCGGTCCTTGTTGGGATCCGCCGGCTGGCCTGGCTCGGTGTACTCGCCGCGCTTGCCGTCGCCCTTGGTGTCGACCACGAGCGCGGTCCAGCCTTGCGACTTTGCGGCATCGTGCGTTTCATCCCACTTCTTGGTGTCGAACCAGCCGACCACGCCGCCGCCGCCGCCGCTCGACGTCCACAGCACTCCGTTCTTGTCGAAGTTGAGATGGTGCGTCGTGAAGCAGGTGTCGACGAACTCAAACTTGTCGGTCTTCGGGTCGTAGACCATCAGCATGCGCTGGCTCTCGGCGAGCGGGAACAGCTTGGCCGACACCAGATCCGAGCCCTTCTTGCAGAAGGCCGGCTCGTTATGCTGGTCGCGGAACGCGGCCGTCATCCACACGCGGCCTTTGTCGTCCATCGTGGCGTTGTGATTGTTGAAGTGGGCGGTCCAAATCTTCTCCTCGCCCCAGTAGGCGGAGGGCCCGAGCGCCTTCTCCATGGCGGCGTGGCCGGGTCCAAGCATCTCATGCATGTCCTGGTCGCGGCGCGGCGCCGGATGCAGTGAAGCCGTTTCGGTCGTGAGATCCAGCACCGGGAAAGCATCCATGCTGTATTCGGGCTGCCCGTAGAGGTGCCCATAGCCATTGACGGTCGGGTTGCGCTTGTCGGTCGAGATCAGGTCGTGCAGGTAGTGCTTCTCGTCCGACCAGTCCACCGTCGTGACCACCACATTGCGCTCGACGCCTTCCGGCCGTTTCGGCGTGGCGTGCGGCAATTCGCCCTTGGCGATGCGGTCCGTCCAATCCGCCAGGTAGCCGAGCGGCGCGGCCTGCAGCTGGCCGGCGATGATGTTGACCATGAGCTCGCCGGCCTGACCGGACTGGATGCGCTGCATCCAGGCATCCTTGGACGAGGCGCCGAAGACCGCCGGGATGGTGCGGGTGGCGAGCGTGCCGAGCTGATGGCAGCCGACGCAGCCGTTGTTCTTCATCAGGTTGATATAATCGGCCTGCTTGACCGGAATGCCCTTGGGGCCGAACTGGCTGGCATCCGGAATCTTGAGCATGGAGTACCAGTAGATCGCCGGATAGTACTGCGCGGCCGCCTTGGGGTCCGGGGCCGGCACCGATTTCAGGTTGACGATCTTGCCGGGCACGCTCGTGACCTTCGGGGAATCGATGAGGCCATAGCCGCGCACCCAGATGGTGTAATTGGCCTTCGGCAGGTCGGGGACGACGTAGCGGCCCTGATCGTCGGTGACCACCATCTTGGCGTAACGGGTCGGCAGGTCTTTGGTTTCCGCGATCACCCAGACGCCGGCCTCAGGCCCATTCGGTCCGCTGACCACGCCGCCCAGATCCGTCGTCCCGATGTTGACGCCGGGAGGGGCCTGCTGGGCGGACAGCTGCGCCGGTGCGCCGGCGAGCGCGCCCGCGAGCGCGATCGGCGCCACGCCGAAATAGAGTATGCCTTTGATCCTCATGGTCCACGTTCCTCTCTCATTGATTTCAAGTCGGCTTGGATTTCAAGTCATTAGGCTTGCGCTTGAAGCTTGGCCATTCCTGCGCCAAGGACCCACCGCTCGGGCTGGTGCTCGAGGGGACCGACCCCCGCCCCAGAGTTGGCTGACCTTTCAAGTAAACCGTCGTTCCCCAATTGTGGGAACGAAGCGCACGATAGCACAGGGCGCGGCCGGTCAATAGCCCTGTGGCGGCATCCCGGCAACCGGGCCCCCGGCCCTCCCCACCGCCTCAGCCCAGCTTGGCGCGCTGGCCCTCCAGCAAGGCCCCGAGGCTCGTTCTCTGGTCGGTCACCACCCAGGCGGCGGCGTTGGCGGCGAGCTCCTTAAGGCCGCTCCTTGCCTTGTCGAGCGCGGCGGTCTCGACCTTCCGGAAGACCGCGACGTACTGATCCGCGAGCATGCGCCGGTGCGCCGCCGCCTGCGGCGGAGCAACAAAAGCCTGGTCCGCGAGGTTCACCAGCGCCGACTTGAGGTTGCCCCAGCCGAGGTCGATGACCAGCGGCTCGACCAGCATGAGCGCGCCCGCGAGCTGGGACAGGCCGGCCACCTGCTGCACGAAGTAGTCCCGGTCGAAGCCATGCGCGCCGGCCTCCGTGTCCAGCTGCGCATAGGTCTGCGTCCAGCCGCCGGGCCAGTCGCCGGCGAGCCCGATGCCGGGAATCTGGTAGGCGCGGCCCTTGTTCATCGGGCTCTTCACCCGGCCCTGGAAGGCGCCATTGACCCCGGGCGCGACCTCGCCGGCCTTGACGTCGACCCGCGGCCAGCGATTGTCGGTCGCCGCCCGGGCGATCGCCTCGACCAGCCAGATGTTGTTGTTGTAGACGTCCATCAGGCTGGTGATGACGCCGCCGTCCTCGGGCCGCTCGCTCGAGTAAACGTACTGGTTGCCGTCCGGCCCGATCTCGATGGTCTGGCGGCCGCCCATATGCTCCATGCCGAGCGTGGCCACGATCGGCTTGAGGCGCTCGGGATGCAGCGTGTAGTAGTCGAATTGCGGCCAGCTGCCCTCCCCGCCCGGCATGAAGTGCCGGCAGTCGAAGTAGAACACCAGCGTGCGCGGCCGCGCCGAGCGCGGCAGCTGATTGAAGTAGGACATGATGCCGAGCATGCCCAGCCCCCCGTTCTCCTCGATCAACGACATGGCGTCGGTGTGGGTGGCGAGCAGGACCTGCTGATCGGCCGGGGTGCCGTAGTTGCGGCCCGGCAGATAGGCGATGATGGCGCGCCCGGTGTCACGTGCGAAGCGGGCCGTGAGGGTGAGGGTGGCGGCCTTGCCGGCCTTCGCGTCCGCCACCACCTTGGCGCCGTTCACGCGATCGAGCGCGAGCGTCGGACAATTGACGTACTGGGCGCCGAGCCCGGCCTTACCGTCCGGCGTGTAGACGCTGCGCTGCGCCAGCCCGAACGCCGCGCCCGGCGACAGGTCGTACACGATCACGATGCCGGCCGCGTGTCCCTTGATGCCGAGCGCGGCGAATCCGTTCAGCTGATTCCAGACCCAGCGGCAGTGGTAGGAGCTGGTGACGCTGGTGGGCGGCGGCGTGAACAGCGGCGGCCACTCACCCGGCGACCGCCACTCGTAGTCGGTCGGCGTGTAGTTGTCCAAGAACGCCTTGGAGTACGGCGGCTGCGGATAGGGCGCGGTCTGGAACACCAGAATCTTGCCGGCGATCTCGCCGGCGGCCGGCGGATGGGCGGGATCGTAGAACAGCATCGGCGCGGTGATGCCGGCGGGCGGCGTGAAGCCCGAGGTCATGCCGTAGGAGGCCACCACCGGCACCGGCGTCCCGTCGGTGACGAGCTTCTCGAGCGCCACGCCGGAATCGTGGATGTGGGTGCGCCGATCCGGCCAATCGTCCACGATGTAATGGTCGTAGGGGATATCGACGAAGTCCAGATCGACGGCGCCGAGCTCCGCCATCTTGGCGACCAGAAAGTCCGTGTAGCGCTTCCAGCCGGCGCTGCCCGCATAGGTGGGACCGCCCTGCGCCTTGAACATGTTCCAGTCCAACGCCTGATCGGGCGTGATCATCCGCTGCGGGTCGATCTTGGGAAAGGCATGGTTGGAGGCGGGCGCGGTGCAGTTGCCCTGAGCCCACAACGATTGCCCGGTCAGCACCGTGCCGGCGGCGGCGCCGGCCGCGTCCCTGAGGAAGCCTCGCCGCGAGGAGTTCGCCGCCCACGTCCGCGATTTGCTCATCGTGATTTCCCGGTGAAGCAACCAGGATAGTCCCGAATCTCGTTCCATGCCACTGTGGCCTTCAATAGGCTTTTACTTCGGGAGCGCAGGATGCGTGTGCTGATCACCGGAGCTTATGGATTGATCGGCGCGGCATGTCTGGCAAGGCTGCGCCTCGACGGGCATGATCTGATCGGCGCCGGGCGCAGCATCGAGGAAGCGCGGCGGCGGGTTCCCTTCGTCCGCTGGATCGCCGCGGATTTTCGTGAGCTGACGACACCGGCCTCCTGGCATGAGCTGCTGTCCGGGATCGACGCGGTGGTGAACTGCGTCGGCGCGCTCCAGGACGGCGCGCGCGACGATCTCAGGCGTGTCCACGTGGATGCTCCGATTGCGCTGTTTACCACGTGCGAGCGGCAGGGCGTGCGGCGGGTTGTGCACATCTCGGCGATCGGCGCCGAACCTGCCGGGCCCACGGGTTTCGCGCGGACAAAGGGCGCCGCGGAAAGCGATCTCAAAAGGCGCGATCTCGATTGGATCATCCTGCGACCCGGCCTCGTGCTGGCGAGCGGCGTCTATGGCGGGACCGCGATGCTGCGCGGCGCAGCCGGATTTCCCGGAATCTCGCCGGTGGTCGCGGCCGCCAGTCCGGTGCAGATCGTCGCGATCGAGGACGTGACCGAGACGGTCGCCTGGGCGGTGCGCCCCGGCGCCCCGGCGCGGCTGAGCCTCGATCTTGCGCATCCGCAAGTCCTGACGATCGCAGGCATCGTCGCCGGCTACCGTGGCTGGCTCGGATTGAAAGCGCAGCCCACCGTGGCTTTGCCGCATTGGTGCGCGGTCGCGACTGCGCGGCTTGCCGATGCGCTATCTTGGCTCGGGTGGCGCAGTCCCTTGCGATCCACCGCGCTGGCGCAACTGGGGACGGGAATCGTCGGCGATCCGGCCCGTTGGATGGAAGCGACCGCAATCGCGCCGAAGAGTTTCGAGGACATTCTCGACCGTCATCCGGCCTCCGTCCAGGACCGCTGGTTTGCGCGTCTCTATCTGCTCAAGCCGATCGCCATCGCGGTGCTGGCCTTGTTCTGGATCGCAACAGGCATCATCGCGCTCGGGCCCGGCTGGAGCGAGGCGGTCGCGGTCATGCGCGGAGCCGGCGCCGGTGCCGGGCTCGCCGGCATCGCGGTCGCGGCGGGCGCAACTCTCGACATCGCATTGGGCTTGGGCGTGCTGGTGCGCCGGGCGAGCCGCGCCGCGCTGTCAGGGATGCTGGCGGTCTCGCTTGCCTATGCGGCGGCCGCGGCGGTCGTCGCTCCGCAACTCTTCCTCGATCCGCTGGGTCCTATCCTCAAGGTATTTCCGATCATGCTGACGAACCTGTTCGCTCTCGCCATCCTGGACGAGCGATGACCGAGCTCCAGGCGCTGCTCAAGCTGGTCCATGTGCTCGGCGCCTGCGTGCTGCTTGGCACCGGCCTCGGCATCGCTTTCTTCATGTGGATGGCGCACCGCGCCGCCGATCCCGGGACCATCGCCTCCACCGCACGCATCGTGGTGATCGCCGATGCGGTTTTCACCGCGGGCGCCGCGATCCTGCAGCCGTTGACCGGGGCGGCGCTCGCGCACGTCATGGGCTATTCGTTGCTCGCGCCCTGGATCGTGGCTTCGCTCGGGCTTTATCTCCTGGTCGGCGCATGCTGGCTGCCGGTGGTGTGGATACAGATCAAGCTGCGCGATCTCGCATGCGCCGCGCGCGACGCCGGCCTGCCGCTGCCGGCGCGATATCATCGGCTGTTCCGGATCTGGCTCATGCTCGGCTGGCCGGCCTTTGCGGGCGTGATCGCAATTTTCGCGCTGATGATCGGCAAGCCGTCGATTTGAGCAGCGCAGCCGCGGTCAAGTCAGCGCGGATCGAGCCAGGCCTCGGGCCCTTCCTACAATCCCGCCGATTTTGTATGATTTGCGCACGGACCCGGGTTGGTCCGAGAGCTGCCGGCGGGACGCGCCGAAGTCCTGTCTCAACGGCAGCGAACACGCCATCGGCAGGCACCCGGGAGAGCAGCCATGCATTACCGAAGCTTGCTTGGAACAATTGCGTCGTGCGCGATCGCGTCATGCGCAATCGCGGCGGCCCTATCGGTGTCGAGCGCCAGCGCCCAAATCGTCGACTTCTCGAAATATCCCGACCTGAAGGGCCAGTGGAACCGGTTCGTCATGCGCGGACTTCCGGGCCAGCCTTCGTTCGACCAGACCAAGCCGTGGGGATTCGGACAGCAGGCGCCGCTGACGCCGCAGGCCAAGGCGATCCTGGAGGCCAGCATCGCGGACCAGGCCACCGGCGGGCTCGGCAATAGCGTCGACCACAGCCGCTGCAGCGCCGCCGGCATGCCGTTCATGATGGTGGCATTCCATCCCCTGGAATTCGTCGTGATGCCGGCGACGACCTACATCCTGATCGCCGATTTCGATCCCCTGCGTCGCGTCTTCACCGACGGGCGCGACTGGCCTAAGGAGATCGATCCGACCTTCCAGGGTTACTCGATCGGGCGTTGGATCGACGAGGCCGGGAGCGGCCGCTATGACGTGCTCGAGGTGGAGACCCGCGGCTTCAAGGGGCCGCGCATCTACGACATCACCGGAATCCCGCTGCACAGCGACAATCAGTCGATCTTCAAGGAGCGCTTCCACCTCGACAAAGCCGATCCGAATATCCTGCATGATGAAATCACCGTGATCGACCACGCCTTGACGCGGCCGTGGACCGTCGACAAGCGATACATTCGCAATGCCGATCCCGGCTCGGAGTGGCCGGAATCCATCTGCCCCGAGTACAACGCGTGGGCGTTCATCGGCAAGGAGACCTATTACTTGAGCGCCGACGGTGACCTGATGCCGTCAAAGAAAGGTCAGGCACCACCCGACCTGAAATACTTCAATCAGCCAGGCAAGTGACCACGTCGCCTCACGCCGTGGCCAAGCCTCCGCTGTCAACGCGTTGCCTCGCCGCGCTGAGAGTGCTCCAATATCCGGGCTCATAACAACGCAGGAGGAAATCAATGATCAAAACCTACGCACTGGCAGCAACCGCGGCTCTCGCCGCCTTCACCAGCGTGAATGCCTGGGCGGCCGATCCGCTGCCGACGGAGAGCCATAAAGTCCTGACCGCCGCGCTGGCGCTGGAGGCCGCCGAGACGGCGGTCGCGGCCTGCAAGCAGCAAGGCTACAACGTCACGGTCACCATTGTGGACCGCATGGGCACGCCCAAGCTCATTCTGGTCGGCGACGGCGCCCGTCCGCTGACGCTCGAGGTGACAAGGCGCAAGGCCTACACCTCCGCGATGCAGCGCGTCTCGACCGGCGATTTCACCAAGCGGGTCTCCACGCCGGGCGCCTTCAATCCCGGCATGTACGACAAGGAGCTCACCACCGGACAAGGCGGCCTGCCGATCAAGGCCGGCGAGGACACCATCGGCGGCATCGCGGCCGCGGGCGCGCCCGGCGGCGACAAGGACGAAGCCTGCGCCAATGCGGGTCTCGCCAAGATCGGCGATCAGCTGAAGTAATCTTCCTATCCCCTCTCCGGACCGGAGAGGGGATCTTCTCCACCCGCCGGCCCTACACCCCGGCCCGGCCGATGCGCGGCGGGTCCGCGCTCGCCAGCCCGAACAGGCCGCCCGGGCGCAGCAGGAACAGGACGACCAGGAAGGTGTAGACCACCAAGTCACGCAGCGTGATGTCGAAATAGGCCGACCAGGCGGTTTCGATCATCCCGACCACCAAGCCGCCGAGGAACGCGCCCGGCACCGAGCCGATGCCGCCGATGAGCGCGGCGATCAGCGCCTTGAGGCCGAGCATGGTCCCGAGGTCAGAGCCGACATTGCCGTAATAGACGCCGACCACGGCGCCGGCGAGGCCGGCACTGAGGCCCGCCAGCACGAAGGTCGTCGAAAGAATCCGGGCGCCGTCGACGCCGAGCAAGGCGGCAGTGAGCGGATCGTCCGCGTAGGCGCGCCACGAGAGGCCGAACCGGGTGCGAGTGAAAATCCACAGCATCGCGGCGGCCGCAGCCAGCACAGTGATCACGACCGCGATCTGCATCGGCGTCACGGTGACCACGAATGTCCCGGAGCGCGCCAAAGCGATCGGCTCCTTGAACACAGGCGGCACCCAACGATCGCGCACGCCTTGCGACAAATGCAGGAATTCCTCAATCGCTATGGCAAGCCCGGCTGTGGCGATCAGGATCGGCTGCCCGAGACGATGACGGGCGTGCAAGGGCGCGATCACGATGCGCCCGATGACCGCGCTCCAAACAGCGGAAAAAGCCGCCGCCCCCGCGAGCGCGACCGCGATCCCGGCCAGCGGATCATCGAGCCCGAGCGCGACCAGCAGCCCGATGGCGCCGATCGCCCCATAGGCGCCCAGCATCGCGATCTGCCCGAAGGCCAGGTTGATGCGGCCGGTGATCCCGTAGATCAGCGAATAGGCGGTCGCGAGCAGCGCATAGACGGCCGACAGCGCGCTCGCGTTGATGAATTGCTGCGCCCCATAGGCGATCGACGGCGACAGCACCGGAACCTCAGGCTCACTGCCGACGCGGGCGCCGGCATTGGCCGGCGACCCGAGCCAAAAGCGCTTCAGGAAATAAAGCGGCGCGTCGCCAAGCGGACCGCTGTCGGTCTCGACCGCGACGAGATCGAGCCGATCGGCCGAGAACGTTCGGCCGGCGAAGCCGCAGGCCACGTAGCGCACGTGGCTCGGCTCGCCCGGCGCGCGCGCCACGTAATAGATGCGCACGCCCTCTTGGCCGAGCCCGGACGGCCCGTAGCGCATCTCGCGTATATCGGTGCCGTCGGGATTGAGGGCCGCAATGACATTCCGGCAAAGGCGCAACTGCTCGCCGTCGACCCGATTGCCGCAACCGGCGAGCAGCGGGGCGATGACAACAAGAGAAAGCAACCGGCGCACGACTCGGAGGTATCTCGATAGGGCCGGCATTCGCAACCCTTCAATGATTTCAATCGGCAGCGCCCGATCGGAAAACGCAATGATTTCGCGACGATTGAACCTCGATGGTCCGGCGCGCGACCTACAGCAGACAGGACAACGGATAAGCCGGTTCGATATCGTCGCGGATTTGGTTCAAGGGCCGCATTCTCGATCGAAGGAGCCTCCCCATGTGGATCGTCCTGCTGAGCGCGATGTTGATGCCCGTTCTTGCCGGCATGTTGTTGATCAGGGTGCGGCTGACTGGAGGTTCGCCGGACGAATCCACCTCACCTTACGTCGGCCTTTAAGACCCGGCCACCCGATTCGCCCGGAACAACCGCTGCTATGGAAGGCGGCCACCTGGAGCTCGCGCATCCGCGCGTCGGGCCGTCAGCTGCTGTCGCCAATGATGCTGTAGGGCGCCCAGAACAACGGATGCCCATAGGTGAAGAGCGGCTTGCCGGCGCCATCCAGGACGCCCGGCCCGTCGAGCAGCGACATCATCGCCTGCCGCAAAGCCTCGCTGCGCGAGAGCGTCGGATCGGCGGTCTGGCGGCGGAAGATTTCGCTCACGAGCGCGCGCGCCGAAGCGGAATCCACCGACCAGTTGGTGACCAGGATGGCGCGCGTGCCCGCATAGAAGAATGCCCGGCCGAGGCCGGAGG
>DASZKX010000315.1:0-1542 GCA_035552735.1 Xanthobacteraceae bacterium | reverse complement strand
CCGCACGGCAAGCAGGGCAACCAGTTCGCCTATTTCGTGAAATGGGGCATGAGCCCGGCCCAGGCCCTGCAGATGGCCTATCTGCCGGCCGCCCGGATGCTCAACTATGGTTGGGAGAACGAGATCGGCAGCCTCGAGAAGCGCAAGTTCGCCGATCTGATCGCGGTCAGCGGAAATCCGCTCACCGATCCGAGCGAGATGGAGCGGGTCCGGTTCGTGATGAAGGGCGGCCTGATCGCGAAGAACGATCTCGGCATCGCCACGCCCTAAGGGTGTGGTCGTTGGGCTCCAGGGCCTGCGCCCGCAGAGCTCGTCCGCGCAACAATGGCATCGCGCAATCCGGCGTCGGATTGCGCGTGGTGGTGTTTGATCGGTCAAAATGAGCGCTCAATCTGATCTCACCGGTACGGTCCTGACGTCGAAACGAGTGTTGCTGCGGGCATTTGTATTCGCTGACGCGCCGGACGTCTTCGCAGATGCCAGCTTGACCATCAGCCGATTCATGACGTGGGAGCCGCCTCCCTCGCTTGAGGCCTTCGCCGAAATCTGGCCCGAATGGCTGCGTCAGATGGCGGCGGGAAGCGATTTGCACCTCGTGATTCGGGAAGCGTCGACAAGCGAATTCATGGGCATTGCGGGCCTCCACGGGATCGGGATCTCGGAGCCGACAGTTGGAATTTGGATCAAGGAGGCGGCCCATCGTCTCGGGTACGGGCGCGAATCAATCGCGTCGATCCTAGAATGGGCTTGCGCCCATGTCGGCGCAGAAGCCTTGTTATATCCGGTGGTCGAACAGAATCATCCAAGTCGTCGCCTGGCGGAAAGCTTGAAAGGCGTAGTTGTGGGAACACGCGAGCTGCGAAAACCGGGCGGCGTCCTCTTCAACCAAGTTGTTTACAGAATTCCTGCTCCCGAGGAGCACAGGCTCAAGGCGGTCACCAATGGATAAGAGCCGCGCCGCGAAGCCGACAGCCGCGCAATAGGCACCTGAGTGGGACAGTCGCGCCTTGCGAGCTTGAGCTAGCCGGCGGGCGCGCGGCGCGGCTGCTCCACGTTGGCAATTCTCTCCGGCACGCCGAACTCCCGGCGGCACACTTCGGCGAGGGTGGCGACGCCCTGGCGGATCTCGTCCGCGGTCGGGCTGGCGAAGCACAGGCGCAGGCGGCTCTTGGCGTAGGTCTTGTCGCTCGACCATTCCGGCCCGGGATTGATGGCGACGCCGGCTGCGAGCGCAGCTTGCGCGAGCTTCAGGGTGTCGACCTGGTCGGGTAGCTTGATCCACAGGAAGATGCCGCCCGGCGGGTCGTCGAATTCGGCCGTGGTCCCGAATTGCTCGGCCAGCGATGCCATCAGTGTCTCGAGCTTGGCGCGCAGGCCGTGCCGCAGCCGCGGCACATGCGCGTTGAAATGGGCCGTGCAGTATTCCGCCAGCACCATCTGCTCGAGCGCGCCAGATCCGGCATCGGTCTTGAGCGCGAGCATGCGCGAAAGCATCTCCCAGCCCGCCACGATGTAGCCGACCCGCAGCGCCGGCGCGATCGA
>DASZKX010000314.1:0-1709 GCA_035552735.1 Xanthobacteraceae bacterium | reverse complement strand
TCGGCGATGCTCATGCGGCGGAAGGTGGCGACCGAGTCGCGAAACGCCCGGTCGATCTCGGGCGTCATGTGCTTGCTCGCGAAAATGAAGCGGTAGACATCGCTGCCGAACCGCACCGCGAACAGCCGAAACGACCACTGGTCGCCCTTGGCGGTGGTGGTCGCGGCCGGGAAACCGTTGATGGTGGTGCTTTCGATGCTCTTGTCGTCGACGTTCTCGATCCAGCCGGAGTTGAGATAGTCGGGCAGCGACTGCTCGGTCGGCACCCGCACCACGTCGAGCCGCAGCGCCTGGCCGCCGCCCTCCTTGACGCCCAGGATGGCTTGCGCGGTGTTGTCGAGCGTGAAGCCCTCGGGGGCCACGAAGGTGAATCCGAGCCGGGGATGTAAAAAGTGACGGCCGCGCACCAGGCCTTCGCTCGGATCGTCGCCGTAGACCATGCCGTCGACCGCGGCCAGATAGGCATTGCGGTCGCGCGCGCCGCCGCCGGGCGCCCCGACCTGGCGGGCGGTCGCCTGCGCGCTTTTGACCCGCTCCGGAGTGGCGGGATGCGAGGACAGGAAGTCCGGCGCGCGCGGGTCGATGTTCGCTGGTCCGGATTGCCGCAGGTCCGAATCGCGTCCGAGCGAGGTGAGGAAGCGCGGCGCCCCATAGGCATCGTATCCGGCGCGCGCCGCGATCCCGACCCCCATCTCGTCGGCCTCGAATTCCTGGGCGCGCGAGAAGCTCGCCAGCGCGATCTTCGATTTGGCCAGCGCCAGCGCGCCCGTCTCCGGATCGCTCAGCACGCCGTTGACCATCCGGCTCACCAGCGCGACCTGCTTCACGCGGTCCTCGCGCATCTGGGCGTGATGGGCGATCACGTGGGACATCTCATGCGCCATCACGGACGCGAGCTCGGAGCGGTCGTTGGCGAGCGCGATAAGGCCGCGGGTCACGTAGAGCTGGCCGGTCGGCAGCGCAAAGGCATTGACCACCGGCGAGTTCAACAGCGTGATGCGATAATGCAGGTCCGGCCGCTCGGAGGCCGCCACCAGCTTTTCGACGGTCTGGCTGACCATGGCTTCGATGCGCGGATCCTCATAGGCGCCGTTATAGGCGGCGAGAATCCGCTCATGCTCGCGCTGGGCCGCCGGATCGCTGTCCGCCACCGCGGCCGGTTTCGGCGAATCCGGCACCGCGGTCGAGGCTTGCCGGTCGAGCATGCCCGAGCTGGCGCAACCGACGAGCAGCAGCGCGGCCGCCAGCATGCCGAAGCGCGCCGCCCATCGCCCGCTGCGGCGCGGGTTTGCACGAACGCCTCTCCACGCCGTCGCCCCCGCGCCGCGGCGGCAATATGCGGGTTGTGATGCCGTGTCCACGCGCGTCACTTGCCTTGGGCGATTTCGATCTGCTCGGGACGCGTCGCCTCGATGCGCGAACCCGAACGTTCTTCGATAAAACCGCGGACCCGAAGTTGGGGATTGGCGAGCCGGTCCGTCTGCAGCCCGGCGGCCGCAAAGCTGCGCTCGTTGCGTTTCAGGATGGTGACGGTGAGCCTTTGCGACCGCCGCCGCCCGAAATTCATGTAGATCATGCCCCCGCTTTCGCGGACCGAAGCCGCCTTGCCCTCGACCACCGCAAAGCGACCCTTTTGCCCCGGCAGCTGGCTGCCCCCAGCAGCTCGACCCCAGTCTCCACGCTCATGATGGCATAATCTGGTTCGCCCC
>DASZKX010000313.1:0-26828 GCA_035552735.1 Xanthobacteraceae bacterium | reverse complement strand
GACCGCGATTTCATGCCCACCAACATGAAGGTCAAGCCGCTCGATATTCCCTTCAAGGTGATCGATCCGGCGCAAATGCTGGACGAGGCCGACAAGTGGTCGAAGCTCTACGATGAGATCGTCGTCAAGCAGGGCCGGTAGCCTCGATGCTTTTGGCGGTTACGCCGCGCGCCGCTTATGCGATACGGGCGGTCCTTCGTCCCCGCCTTCTGCTACTGGCGCTCCCGCCAGCGCAGAAATTCCTGGAACAGCGCGTCACGCTCCGCCTGATCGGGGGTCCCGGCGGCCTGCTCATCGGGGGGCCGAGCATGCGTGGGTTGACGCGGCTTGGGGGCGAGCGCCGCAAGCGCGGCCGGGCGGTGGGCCGGGTGGAGGTCGTGGGGCGGCGCGGCCTCCGCATTCCTGGGATCGTCCGCGGGAGCGGCTTGCGGGCTGCGTGCATCGGGGGTGGAGGCGACAGGCTGGGTTCCGTTCGCCGGCCCCGGGAATCCGGCGGACAGCGAGGAGAAAAACGAGCCGAAGCCGGGCTGCGAAACGGGTTGGGGAGGGGGCTCGGGCGCGGGCTGCGTCGCTTCAGCGGTGGGGGCGCGCGCCGCCGGCTCCACCAGATACCAGCACTTGCGGTCGCTGGCGCGATCGCGGTGGTAATACCAATGACCGCCCGGGGCCGGCGGGCGGCTCGGCCCTGCCAGGCAATCGTCGGCCGCGAGGACGGGGCGGTTGCCGCCGAGCATGATCAGGCCGACAAACACCGCGAGGACGCATGACATGACCCGTGTTGACATCGAGCTCTCCCTGGCGTGAGCCCTGATGTTCGAATCCCGATCGCGCGGATATTTGGCCGCAATGCGCTGCAAGTTTGGCAAGCCAGGGCAGGCCTGCCTCAATTCCGCGCCTCAATTTTGAGCAAACAACGCGAAGCCCGCGTCCGTGCGCCAGGATTTTTGCGCTGTCGCATTTTCCGACGGAAAACCGGATGCCACCCCCGATTTCGCGAGGGCATGCTTTTCCTGAAAGTGCTCTTCTATGTCCGAAACGCCCGGACCGCCCTGCCGATCAAGTGTCCGCGCTCGCGCGGCTGGCGTTTGCCTCCCAGCCGGCGGTGCAGCCGGTCGAGCCAAAGATAGATGACCGGCGTGGTGTAGAGCGTGAGCGCCTGCGACACCAAGAGGCCGCCCACGATGGTGATGCCGAGCGGCCGACGCAGCTCCGATCCGGGTCCGGTCGCGATCACCAGCGGCAAGGCGCCGAGCAGCGCCGCCGCCGTGGTCATCATGATCGGACGAAACCGCGCCAGGCAGGCTTCGAAGATCGCCTGCTGCGGCGCGAGCCCGCGTCCGCGCTCGCCCTCGAGCGCGAAGTCGACCATCATGATGCCGTTCTTCTTGACGATGCCGATCAGGAGGATGATCCCGATGAAGGCGATCAGCGACAGGTCGGTGCGCGAGATCTGCAGCGCCAGGAGCGCGCCCAGTCCCGCCGACGGCAAGGTGGAGATGATGGTCAACGGATGGGCGAGGCTCTCGTACAGCACCCCCAGCACGATATAGACCGCCACCAGCGCCGCGCCGATCAACAGCAGCTGTCCGATGATCGAGTTGCGGTAGGCGAGCGCATCGCCGGCATAATCGGCGTGCAATGTGTCGGGCATGTGCAGCTCGGCCACCGCCCGGTCGACCGCCGCGGTGGCCTCGGCGAGGGTGATGTTCTCGGCCAGATTGAAGCTCAGCGTCGCCGCCGGAAACTGTCCCTGGTGGTTGATCACCAGCGGCTGCAATCCCCGCACCACATTGGTCACCGCCGAGAGCGGCACCTGCGTGCCGCTCTGGCTGCTCACGTAGATGCGGCTCACGTCCAGCGGATCGAGCTGAAATTGCGGATCGATCTCCATCACGACGCGGTATTGGTTGCGCTGCGTGAACAGCGTGGAGATCTGCCGCTGCCCGAACGCATCGTTGAGCGCGCTGTCGATGTCCTGGATGCGCACCTTGAGCCGCGCCGCCGCCGTACGATCGATGACCACATTGGCCTGCAGCCCGCCCGGCTGGCGGTCGCTGCTCACGTCGGTGACCTCCGGCACGGTCTTGAGCTTGTCGAGAAGGATCGGCGCCCAATGGACCAGCTCCTGATAGTCCGGATCCCAGAGCGTGAACTGGTAGGTCGAATCGGCCTGGCGGGCGCCGGCCCGCACGTCCTGCAGGGCGAACATGAACACGCTCAGCCCCGGAATATTGGCGACCTTGGGACGCAGCCGTGAGATCACCGCTTCCGCGCTGATGCCCCGCTCCGAGAGCGGCTTCAGGCTGATGAACAAGGTGCCCCGGTTCACCGAGGAATTGTAGCCCGAGCTGCCGATCGAGGAGCCGACGCCCGAGACCGCCGGATCGGACAGCACGATGTCGGCCGCCTTCTGCTGCAGCACATACATGGACTGGAACGAGATGTCGGGCGAGGCCTGCGTGCCGCCGAAGATCAGGCCGGTATCGTCGCGCGGGAAATAGCCCTTGGGGGCGATGTCATAGAGGTAGGCGGTGAGCCCCAGCGTGGCCGCCATGACGATCAGCATCAGGCCCCGGCTTTCCAGCACCAGGCTGAGGCTGCGCCCGTAAAGCCGGGTCATCCCGGACAGGAAGCGCTCGACGACGCGGTCGAACAGCGTCGCATCGGGGCTCGGCGGCGCGCGCACGAAATGCGCCACCACCATCGGGGTCACCGACAGCGAGACCAACGTGGAGATGATGATCGCGAACGCCAGCGTCACCGAGAATTCCCGGAACACGCGCCCGACCACGCCGCTCATGAACAGGAGCGGGATGAAGGCCGCGATCAGCGAGATGCTGATCGAGATCACGGTAAAGCCGATCTGGCGGGCGCCCTCGAAGGCCGCGTGCATCGGCGACAGGCCCTTTTCGAGATTGCGGAAGGCGTTCTCGATCATGACGATGGCGTCGTCGACCACGAAGCCGACCGATACCACCAGCGCCATCAGCGACAGGTTGTCGATCGAGAAGCCGGCCACCCACATCGCCGCGCAGGTGCCGGCGAGCGCGAGCGGCACCGTGATGCCCGCCGCGATGGTGGCCGCCAGGCGGCGCAGGAACAGGAACACCACCATCATGACCAGCCCGATGGTGATGAGGAGCGTGAGCTGCATGTCGTGGATGCTGGCCCGGATCGTGCTGGTGCGGTCGGAGAGGACCGAGACGTCGATATCCGCCGGGATGTAGCGCCTGATGTCGGGCAGGACCTCGAAGATGTTGTCGACGGTCTCGATCACGTTGGCGGTGGAATCCTTAGTGATCACCAGCAGCACCGACGGCTGCTTGTTGTACCAGCCGGCCGACAGCGTGTTGCGCACGCCGGGCTGGATCGACGCCACCGCGGACAGGCGCACCACCGTGCCGTTGGCGGTGCGCACCACGATCGGGTCGTATTCGGCGGCGGTGCGCAGCTGGTCGTTGATCCCGATGCTGTTGGCGCGATCGGCGCCCTCGAACACGCCGAGCGGGCCGGCCGCGTTGGCATTGGCGATGGCGGTGCGCACGTCCTCGAGGCCGAGCCCCATATTGGCGAGCGCGAGCGGATTGACCCGGACCCGGATCGAGGGTTGCTCGGCGCCGTTGACGCTCACCTCGGCGACGCCTTTGACCTGCGAGAGGCGCTGCGCCACCACGGTGTCGGCCGCATCGTAGATGGCGCTCGGCGCGACCGTCTTGGAGGTCAGCGCCAGGATGAGGATCGGAATGGCGGCGGGATTCGATTTCCGGAACGACGGCGTCGACTGCAGGTCGCCCGGCAGATCCGCGATGGCGGCATTGATGGCGCCCTGCACGTCGCGGGCGGCGCCGTCGATGTTGCGGGTGAGATCGAACTGGATCGAGATGCGGGTCAGCCCGAGCGAGCTGCGCGAGGTGAGCTCGGTGACGCCGGGAATTTCCCCCAGCCGGCGCTCCAGCGGCGCCGCGACCGTCGCCGCCATGGTTTCCGGGTCGGCGCCGGGCCGGTTCGCGCTGACCGTGATGGTGGGAAAATCCACGGTCGGCATGCTGGCGACCGGCAGCAGCTGGTAGGCTACCAGGCCCACCAGGAACAGCCCGATAGCGATGAGGGTGGTGCCGATCGGACGCTTGATGAACGGCTCCGAGAAGTTCATCGCACCTACTCCGCCGGCCGTTGCGAGGGCTCGGGCGCGATCGGCAGGTCGAGCTCGGGCTCCGACGCAACCGGGGTCCGGCCGGTCAGCCACGCCCGCACCCGCTCCATCTGCAGATAGATGACGGGGGTCGTGTAGAGCGTCAGGAGCTGGCTCAGCAACAGGCCGCCCACGATGGTGATGCCGAGCGGATTGCGCAACTCGGAACCGGTGCCGCTTTCGAGCGCCAGCGGCAGCGCGCCGAACAGGGCCGCCAGCGTCGTCATCATGATGGGCCGGAATCGCAGCAACGAGGCCTGCAGGATGGAGTCGCGCGGGGACAGGCCCTGCACGCGCTCGGCCTCGAGCGCGAAGTCGATCATCATGATCGCATTCTTCTTCACGATGCCCATCAGCAGCACGATGCCGATGAGGGCGATGACCGAAAGGTCGTAGCCGTACAGCATGAGGGCGAGCAGCGCCCCCACCCCGGCCGACGGCAGAGTCGACAGGATGGTCAGCGGATGGATGAAGCTCTCGTACAGGACGCCGAGCACGATGTAGATGGTGACCGCGGCCGCCAGGATGAGCCAAGGTTCCCCGGCCAGCGACTTGCCGAACTCGGCCGCATCGCCGGAATAGCTTCCGATCACCGAGGTCGGCGCGCCGATGCTCTGCTCGGCCGCCGAGATCGCCGTCACCGCGTCGCTCAGCGCCGCATTGGGCGCCAGGTTGAAGCTGATGGTGACGGCCGGAAACTGCTCCTCGTGGGAGATCACCAGCGGAGCCGTGGTGTATTTGAACTGCGCCAACGCGCTCAACGGCACCTGCGCGGCGCCTTCGGTGGTGAGCAGCTGGTTCGGGGAGGCGCCCGCCGTCAACGAGGTCTGGGCGGCCGCCGCCTGGGTGCCGGATGCCGGGACGTAGAGCTTCGACAGCGAGCTCGGATCGCTCTGGTATTGCGGCGCCGCCTCAAGGATGACGCGGTACTGATTGGCCTGGGCGTAGATCGTGGAAATCTGCCGCTGCCCGTAGGCGTCGTCCAAGGTGTCGACCACGGTCTGCATCGAGACGCCGAGCCGCCCTGCGGTCGGGCGGTCGATCTGCACCATCATGCGCAGCCCGTCGTTCTGCGCGTCGGACGCGACGTCGAGCAGGACCGGGGACGATTGCAGGCTGGCGGCGAGACGCCCCGCCCATTCGCTGACCTCGTCCGAATTGGTGCCGGTCAGCGTGTACTGAAATTGCGCCCGGCTGGTGCGGGTCGAGATCTGGATGTCCTGCACGGGCTGGAAATACACCACTGTGCCCGGGACCGTGCGGACTTGGGTCTTCAACCGGTCGATGACGGCCGAGACGGTCGCGGTGCGCTCGTCGCGCGGGCGCAGCGTGATGGCGAGCCGGCCCGCGTTCGGGGTGGCGTTGAGCGGCGTGACCCCGATCACGGAGACGACCCCGGTGACGTCCGGGTCCTTGCGGATCGTGCTTTCGATGTCGGCGCTGAGCCGCTGCATCTCGATGAACGATACGTCCTGCCCGCCCTCCATGACGCCGTAGATGAGGCCGGTGTCCTGTAGCGGCAGGAATCCCTTCGGGATGATGACGTAGAGCCAGATGGTGGCGCCGAACGTCGCCAGCGTGACCATGAGGGTGAGGAATTCGTGACCCAGCACCCATTCGAGGGTGCGCCGGTAGACGTTCACGACCGAATCCATCATGCGGTGGAATTTCCGCGTGATGATATTACCGCCGGTTTCGGCGTGCTGCCGCAGCAGGCGGCTGCACATCATCGGGGTCAGCGTCAGCGACACGATCGCGGAGGTCACCACCGCGATGGTGAGCGTCAAGGCGAATTCCCGGAACATGCGGCCCACGATGCCGGTCATGAACAGGAGCGGAATGAACACGGCGATCAGGGACAGCGTCAGCGAGATCACCGTGAAGCCGATCTCGCGCGCGCCCTCGAGCGCGGCCTCGAACGGCCCCTCGCCCTCCTCCATGTGGCGCACGATGTTCTCGATCATGACGATCGCGTCGTCGACCACGAAGCCGGTGCCGATCGTCAGCGCCATCAGGGACAGGTTGTCGAGGCTGAAGCCGCAGAACCACATCACCCCGAAGGTCGCGATCAGCGACAGCGGCAAGGCGACGCCCGCGATGATGGTGGCGCGGACGGTGCGCAGGAACACGAACACCACCATGACGACCAACGCGATGCTCAGGATCAGGGTAAGCTGGACGTCCCTGATGGAGGCCCGGATGGTGGTGGTGCTGTCGTGCACGACCGCGAGCGTGGCGCCGGCCGGGACCGAGCGCTGCAGCCGCGGCAGCTCCTTTTGAATGTTCTGGACGGTGGCGATCACGTTGGCGCCGGGCTGGCGCTGGATGTCGACGATGACGGCCGGCGTGCCCTGATACCAGCCCCCCACCTTGGTGTTCTCCAGGCCGTCGACGACGTCGGCCACGTCCTTGATGAACACCGGCGCCTGGTTGCGATAGGTCACCACCACGTCGCGGTAGGCGCTGGCGGCGGCAATCTGGTCGTTGGCCGCGATCGTGTAGGATTGGTGCGCGCCGTCGAGCGAGCCCTTGGCGCCCGCCACGTTGGCGCCGACGGTCACGTTGCGCAGATCCTCCATCGAGATCCCGTAGTTGGCGAGGCGCGCCAAATCGGCCTGGATCCGAACCGCCGGCCGCAGATTGCCCTCCACCGTGACCCGCCCGACCCCGCTGAGCTCGCTCAGCCGTTGCGCCAGCAGGCTGTCGGCGAGATCGCTGAGCTGGCGCATCGAAATGGTGTTGGAGGTCAGCGCCAGCGTCACGATGGGGGCGTCGGCCGGGTTCACCTTGGAATAGTTCGGCGGATACGGCAGCGTCCGCGGCAGCGTCGAGCCGGCCGCATTGATGCCGGCCTGCACGTCCTGCGCGGCGGAATCGATGTCGCGGCTGAGATCGAACTGCAGCGTGATCTGGCTGATCCCGAACGAGCTCGACGACGTCATGGTGGTGAGCGAGGGAATGAGCCCGAACTGCCGCTCGAGCGGCGCGGTCACCAGCGATGCCATGGTGTCGGGACTGGCGCCCGGCAGCTGGGTGGTGACCTGGATGGTGGGGAAGTCGACCTGGGGCAGGGACGCGATCGGCAGCCAGAAGTAACCCAGGATGCCGCCCAGCATCACCGCAATGCCCAGCAACGATGTGGCGATCGGGCGGTGAATGAAGGGCGAGGACACGCTCATTGCGTTACGCTCGGCGTGCCTCCGGGGGCGCCTTGGGTGCCTTGGATGCCTTGGGCAGGCTGTTGACCGCCCTTGGGGGCGCCGCCGCCGCGGCGCTGCTGCGGGGGTTGCGACGGATCGGTCGCGGTCGGGCCGCTCGGTCCGGCGCCCGCGGCTGGTGCGCTTGGCGCGTCCGCGGCCGCGCCTTGTTGGCGCTGGCCCTTGCCCTGACCTTGTCCTTGCCCCTGGCCCTTGCCCTTCGGGACGCCGCCGCTCGGACGTGCGGGGCGCTGCGATGGATCGGCGGCGGCGTCCTCGGCGCTCGTCACCTCGACTTTGGTGCCCTCCGCCAGCCGCCCGAACCCCGTGGTGACGACGCGCTCCTGCGCCATGAGGCCGGTTGCGATCACGGCCTGCAGATCGTCCTGCTGCTGCACCGTGATGGGGCGCACCGTGACCGTGTTGTCGTCTTTGACGATGTAGACGAAGGTGCCGTCGGGGCCGCGCTGGACCGCCGCGGTCGGCACCACGACGCTCTGGCGCAGCGTATTGATCAAGACCCGCACATTGACGAACTGTCCGGGCCACAGCTGGACATCGGGGTTGGGGAATTCGCCCTTGAGCTGGACCGTGCCCGTGGTCGGGTCGACCTGATTGTTGATCACCGTGACCTTGCCGCGGTCGAGCACCGCGATGCCGTCGGCGGCGAGCGCCTGCACCGGCAATTCGCCCTTCGCCATGCTCTTGTTGAGATCGGGCAGGTTCTGCTGCGGCAGGTTGAAGAGGACCGCGATCGGCTTGATCTGGGTGATGGTCACGATCCCGGTCGCGTCGGAGGCATGCACGATGTTGCCCTCGTCGACCTGACGAATGCCGGTCAGCCCGCTAATTGGGGCCACCACGTCGGTATAATCGAGAGACGCCTTGGCGAAGTTGATCGAAGCCTGGTCGGACTGGGTTTGCGCCGTCAGCTGGTCGACCATCGCCTTCTGGGTGTCGACCTGCTGCTTCTGCACCGCGTTGGTGGCCGCCAGCCGGGTATAGCGTTCGAGATCGAGCTTGGCGTTGGCGAGCTGCGCTTCATCCTGCGCCTTCTTGGCGACCGCGATGTCGTACTGGGCCTGGTAGGTGGTCGGGTCGATCTTGGCGATGACCGACCCCAGAGTGACCTCCTGTCCTTCCTTGAAGTCGATCTTCATCAGCTTGCCGTCGACCTGCGGGCGCACCAGGACGGTATTGAGCGCCTTGGCGGTGCCGACGCCGTCCAGATAGACCGGCACATCGGCCAGTCGCGCCGCGATCGCCAGGACCGGAACGGTGTCGTTGGGATTGCCGCCGCCGCGGCGAAAACCGCCGCCGGGTCCTTTTTGCTGGCCCTGCTTCGCCTGTTGCTGGGACGGCTGGCCGGGACCGAGATACCAATACGTAACCCCGCCGATCAGGGCCAGGCAGGCCACGATGGCGATGCGCCGGATCGTCCGCATCATGGCCGGCACCCGCTCTGCAGCCGGCGTCCGTTCGCGCGCCGGCGCCGGAATTCGGCCGGCCGGCCGGCGGGAGCCGGAAACCCTGCCGCCCCGCCCCTGCGATCACACATGAGATTCATGATTGGCCTTCGATGCCCCAGCGACACCCGTGACCGGGATGGCCCCGGCGAGCATCAAGAACGGCGCGCTCGCCTGGCGGCCGAAAACGAACGCAAACTATCAAAATGCGTCCCGCGGGCCACTTAAATAAAGGAAATGTTTGCAGGTTTCCACGGCAGCGGTGCCCCGACGGCAAGAATCGATGTCCGGCTCTTGTGGAAATCCCCTAGGGTCGAAAATACCAAAGCGTGATCAAGGCCTTGTGGGCGAGCCGCCGGTCTCCCGGCGCGCAGACCACGGCCGCCCAGATGCTCTGGCCTCCATAGAGGGGGCCTGATACAGGGGGTGGCGATTTTCCAGCGGGGCGGGCCAGCGCAATGTCGAGTGAAGCCGCAAGTGCTGCGCGGCTATTGCGGCCGGGGTGGCGCAAGCCTCGACTCGAGCACTTCGTCATGGGCGGCGCCGTCGTGGCGCTGGTCATCCTGGTGGTGCTGCCGCTCGTGTCGCTCTTGCTCGGCAGCGTGCGCGGCGATGACGGTCTCAGCCTCGATCACTTCGCCGAGGTGCTGACCGGCCGGCTCTACCTCACCGCGCTCGAGAACTCGCTGATGCTCGGGGCCTGGACCAGCCTGTTCGGCACCATCATCGGGCTCACCTTGGCGTGGGCGGTGACCCGCACCGACGTGCCGTTGAAGCCCTTGCTGCAGCTCACGGCCACGCTCTCCTACCTGTCGCCGCCATTCCTGACCGCGATCGCCTTCACCTATCTGTTCAGCCCGAATGCCGGCCTCATCAACGTCGTGCTGCGTGACGTCTTGGGGCTGCCGTGGCTCACCTTCAACATCTTCTCCATGCCGGGCCTCGTCCTGGTCACGGTGATGCACACTTTTCCGTTCGTCTATCTTCTGGCCGCCAGCGCGCTGCAATCCGTCGATGCCTCCTACGAGGAAGCCGCCCAGATCCTCGGCGCCGGCAAGCTGCGCACCGCCTTCGCGATCACGGCACCGCTGGTGGCGCCGGCGGTGCTTTCCGGAACGCTGCTCGGTTTCGTCAACGCCATCGCGCTGTTCGGCTCGCAGGCGATCATCGGGCTGCCGGGCCGCATCGTGACGCTGCCGACCCGCATCTATGCGCTGTTCGACTATCCGCCCGAATATGGCCTCGCCTCCGCGCTCTCGCTCGTGTTCGTGCTCATCACCATCGTGGCGCTCTATCTGCAGCGCGCCTTCCTGGCGCGGCGCTCCTATGTCACGCTCGCCGGCAAGGGATCGCGCCTGCAGCTGGCGCGGCTCGGCAATATGCGGTGGGTCCTGCTCGGCTTCGGCATCGTCATCTTCGTCGTGTCGATCCTCGCCCCCTACTCGACCCTGATCGCGGTCTCGTTCTCGAAATCCTGGGGGCTCGATTTCTGGAAGGGCCTCACGCTCGCCAACTACAAGTTCATCCTGTTCGACTACGACGTCACCCGCCGCGCCATTCTCAATAGCCTCACGCTCGCCGTCATGGCGGCCACCATCGCGGTGCTGCTGGGCGCGGTGATCGGCTGGATCGACCTGCGCACCAAGATTCCGGGGCGCCGCCTGCTCGATTATTTCGCCCTCATCCCGCTCGGGCTTCCCGGCATCGTGATGGCGGTGGCGCTGATCCAGTTCTGGCTCGCCATGCCGGTCGCGCTCTACGGCACGCTCGCCATCCTGCTGCTCGCCTATGTGGGCCGCTACATCCCGCTCGGCGTGCGCGCCGCCAACGCGGCGCTGCGCCAGATCGATCCTTCGCTGGAGGAGAGCGCGCAGATTCTCGGCGCCTCGTGGCTGACCACCATGCGGGAGGTGACGCTGCCGCTGATCCGGCCCGGACTGTTCGCCGGCTGGCTCCTGGTGTTCGTGCCGGCCATCCAGGAGCTGAGCGCATCGATCCTCTTGTTCTCGTCGAGCTCGATCACGACCGCGGTCGCGATCTACAATCTCTACGAGACCGGCTACATCGAGCCGGTCGCGGCCCTCGCCATGATCAACATGCTCATCATCGGTGCGGCGATTTGGCTCGCCACCAAGATCGGCGGCAGCCCTATCCTGGGGCGCGGCGGCGATGCGGCGCCAGAGGCGGCGCACGGCGCGGGGGCGGGGGCGTAGATGGCCGGGATCACGATCCGGGGATTGTCGAAGCGATTCGGCGCCGGCGATGGCGCGCTCGCCGCCGTCGCGGATCTCGAGCTCGACATCAAGGACAACCAGTTCGTGACCCTGCTCGGCCCCTCGGGCTGCGGCAAGACCACGACGCTTCGTCTCATCGCCGGCTACATCACGCCCGATGCCGGCACCATCGCGGTCGCCGGCCGGACCTTGTCGTCACCGCAAAACGTCGTGCCGCCGGCGGAGCGCGGCATGGGCATGGTGTTCCAGAACTATGCGGTGTGGCCGCACAAGACCGTGTTCGAGAACGTCGTCTTCGGGCTCAAGCTGCGCAAGCTGGCCTCTAGCGCCGCGCGCCAGAAGGTCGCCGACATGCTGGCGCTGGTGAATCTCGCCGGCCTTGAGGGCCGCTATCCGGGCGAGCTGTCGGGCGGGCAGCAGCAGCGTGTGGCGCTGGCGCGCTCGCTGGTGGTCGAGCCCGATATTTTGTTGCTCGACGAGCCGCTGTCCAATCTCGACGCCAAGCTGCGCGAGCGCATGCGCGTCGAGCTCAAGGAGCTGCAGCGCCGCACCGGCATCACCTTCGTGTATGTCACCCACGATCAGGCCGAGGCGCTCGCGCTGTCGGATCAGGTGGCGGTAATCAGCGGCGGGCGCTTGCAGCAATACGGCACGCCGTTCGAGGTCTATGCGCATCCGGCCAACCGCATGGTGGCCGATTTCATGGGCCTGGTGAACCTGGTGCCGGGCCGGATTCACGACATGAAGAACGGCGTGGCCAGCATCGAGCTCACGTCCGATCTCACGGTCGCGGTCGCCGACGCGCGCAGCGTCGGCCTGGCGGTCGGCGAGCGGGTGGACGTGGCGATCCGTCCGGAGAACATCCGGCTGGCACAGCCCGCGGATCCGGCCGCCAGCGCAGCCGCGCTCCCCAAGGTCACCAGCCACGTGTTCCTCGGCAATCTCAGCGAATACGAGGTCGCGCTGCCGTCGGGCCCGGTGCTGCGGGTGCAGACCCATCCGCTGCAGCAGTTCAAGGTCGGCGAGCCGGTGGCGATCGAGATCGACGCCACCCAATGCAGCGCCTTCCCCCGCATCCGCTAGATCAAGGCGCGCGCCGCCAGCTGACCACGCTCAGGCCGCTCGCCGCGTCGAGCACCTGCGGCAGCGAGGGCGCGAGGCCGTGGCTTGCTAGCACCTCTTCGGGCGTCTGCTGCGGCACTTGCGGGAACACCGGACGGCCGCCGGGCAGCCGAACGCCCGGCGGCCGCGTAAGATAAAAGATATCGTAGTCGGACAGGAACATCCCGAACACCTCGGTCCCGCCGATGACCGCGAGACTGCCGTCCGTCACCCCGAGCGCCGCCCAGGCCTGCGCGAACGACGCGCCGGCCGGATTCCAGAACAGCGCCTTCTCGTTCGACGGATCGGGCGTGAGCGCCGGAACATGCCGGGTCAGGATCAGCCGGCGACGCAAATGCGAATGCGGCTGTTGCTCATGCGAGTGCCGGCCATGCACCACCGCTTCGACGCCGTCGAGCCCACGCGCGAAGAAGCGCTGATCGGCCTCGAGCTTGAGCTCTTCCGGCATGATCCCGACCGCATTCGCCAGCATGCCGTCGGTCGAGACGATGGCATACCCTTCGATACGGCGGGGGCGATTGACCGAGCTCATTTTTCAGCCGATGCGCCCAGGTGGGCACTGTTCATGCGATTTAAGGGTGTCGCGCCGTGCAGGGGAGCCAGCGCGGCGCCGCATCGGTCCTACGGATGCACGGCCCCGCGCAAGTTGATGGCGGACAGGAACTCCTGCCGCGTCTCCAGCCGCTTGCGGAAGACCCCGAGCATCTGGCTGGTCACCATCGTGACATTGGATTTGTGCACGCCCCGGGTGGTTATGCATTGGTGTGCCGCCTCGATCACCACCGCGACCCCGAACGGCTTGAGCACGCCATCGAGGCAAGCGGCGATTTCCGCGGTCATTTTTTCCTGGATCTGGAGGCGCCGGGCATAGACATCGACCAGCCGGGCGAGCTTCGAGATGCCGACCACGCGATTGCGCGGAAGGTAGCCGATATGGGCGCGGCCGATGATCGGCGCGAGGTGATGCTCGCAATGCGACTCGAACGCGATGTCCCGCAGCACCACCATCTCGTCATAGCCGGCGACCTCGTCGAACGTCCGGTTGAGATAGTCGCGCGGTTCCTCCCGATAGCCCGCGAACCATTCTTCGTAGGCGCGCGCGACCCGGGCGGGCGTTCCCAGCAATCCTTGCCGGTTCGGATTGTCGCCGGCCCAGCGAATGAGCGTGCGCACCGCGTCTTCGGCGTCGGAGCGTGTCGGCCGATCGGGCGCCGGCAAACGGGTCGCCGCCTTGGTCTTCGTGCTCTGCCCGATTGCAACAATTTTACCCATTTGAACCTCTTGAGGCGGTCATTCCGGCTCGGCGCGCAGGCCGATGTTTCTACGCCGTTTCGGGTGCGTCATGGAAGGCGTCATCCCGAACATGGGCTTTGAGCGCGAATTCGCGTGCTGTCGCATCCCCAAAGGGTGCCGAGGCGGCCATTATTGTCCAGATGGCGCGAATCGGCAGAGCGGCCCCACTTCGGGGAGCGGCCCGATGGCGCAGCCCGTGACCGAGAGAATTTCATGGTTGACACGGAACCCGAGGGGGGCGATTTCGTTTGCCATCAGGGCTCCAAGCAACCTGAGCAAAAAGGGGAAAAAGTCATGTCTTTCAGCCTCCCGGATCTGCCCTATGCGTATGACGCGCTGGCGCCCTTCATGTCGCGCGAGACGCTCGAATTCCATCACGACAAGCACCACAAGGCCTATGTCGATACCGGCAACAAGCTCCTGCAGGGCACCGAATGGGAAGGCAAGCCGCTCGAAGAGGTGGTGAAGGGAGCGTTCGGCAAGAACGCCCCGCTCTTCAACAATGCCGCGCAACACTACAACCACATCCATTTCTGGAAATGGATGAAGGCGGGCGGCGGCGGCAAGATTCCGGGCGCGCTGGAGAAGCGCATCGTCGCCGACCTGGGCTCCGTCGATAAAATGAAGGAAGACCTCGTCCAGGCCGGCCTCGGGCAGTTCGGCTCGGGCTGGTGCTGGCTCGCCCTCAAGGGCGGCAAGATCGTCGTCATGAAGACGCCGAACGGCGAGAACCCCCTCGTGCACGGTGCGCAGCCCATCCTCGGCTGTGACGTGTGGGAGCACTCCTACTACATCGACTATCGCAATCGCCGGCCCGACTACCTCAAGGCGTTCCTGGATCATCTGGTCAACTGGGAGCATGTGGCCCAGATGCTCGAGGACGCCGGAAAGACCAAGTCGATGGCGGCGTGATGCCGCAGGCGGCCCCGGTCATGCGCCGCGTTCGAAGCAAGCCGCGGCATGGACGGCTCGGGGCATTAAGGCGGGGATTTGAGAGGCGAAGACCAAATGGCAGATATGAATCCCTCCCCTCGCGACACGCCGGTCGTGAAATCCACCGATGACGCCCGCGCCGGCGTCACCGGCCAAGGGGTTCGGTACGTTCTGGGATTTGGGCTCGGGGCCGCCATCCTGGCGTTCTTTGTCTTGAGCCTCTATTTCGGCTTCCGAGGCCTCTGACATTCTGCGTGCCGCCGCGCAGGACACGGCCGGACACCGGAGCCGCATGCCCGCAACCGGAGCGACCGGGCCGCGTCCGCAGCCATGAGCAACAACCTCCCGTTGGGGTGGCACTCCTGCCGTGTTGCGGCATGCGCCGCCGTCCTGATGCTGAGCACCACCGCCGCATTCGCGGCCGACAACCTGCCTGGCGGCCCCCCGCCCGGCGGACCGTCGGAAGCCATCTTCCTCGCCGAGCTCGTCCTCCTCATTCTGTTCGGCCGCCTGCTCGGCGAGGCGATGCAGCGCATCGGCCAGCCCTCCGTCATGGGGCAGCTGCTCGCCGGCATTCTGCTGGGCCCTTCTCTCTTCGGTTGGCTGTGGCCGGACGCCCAGCATTGGATCTTCCCGGCGGCCAAAGAGCAGAAGAGCATGATCGATGCCATCTCCCAGGTCGGCATCCTGTTGCTGCTGCTGCTGACCGGAATGGAGACCGATCTCAAGCTGGTCCGAAAGGTCCGCCGTGCCGCCACCAGCATCGCGCTGAGCGGAGTAGCAGTCCCGTTCGCCTGCGGGGTTGCGCTCGGTCAGTTCCTGCCGGAATCGCTGCTGCCGGACCACGGCAAGCGTCTGTTGACCTCGCTGTTCCTCGGCATCGCCCTCTCGATCTCCTCCATCAAGATCGTGGCCGCCATCGTTCGCGAGATGAATTTCACGCGCCGCAATCTCGGGCAAGTGATCGTGGCGTCCGCCATCATGGAAGACACGATCGGCTGGATCATCATCGCCATCACGTTCGGGTTGGCCGAGGCCGGCACTATCAATCCAGCCAATGTCGCCATGAGCGTGGTGGGGACCGCGGTCTTCCTGCTGGCAAGCTTCACGATCGGGCGCCCGATCGTGTTTTATTTGATCCGCTGGGCCAACGACAATTTCAAGAGCGAGTTCCCGGTGATCACCACCATCCTGGTGATCATGGGGGTCATGGCGCTGATCACGCATTTCATCGGTGTCCATACCGTGCTCGGCGCCTTCATGGCCGGCGTTCTGATCGGCGAGTCGCCGATACTCACCAAGCATATCGACGAGCAGCTGCGCGGCCTGATCCTGGCGTTCTTCATGCCGGTCTTCTTCGGGATGGCGGGACTGAGCGCAGATCTCTCGGTTCTGCGCGATCCGCAGCTCTTTCTGTTGGCACTCGGCCTGATCGCGATCGCCAGCATCGGCAAGTTTGCCGGCGCCTTCCTGGGCGCCAAAATCGGCGGGCTCAAGCGGCCCGAGGCGCTGGCGCTCGCCTGCGGCATGAATGCGCGCGGCTCGACCGAGGTGATCGTCGCCAGCATCGGCCTTTCCATGGGGGCGCTCACGCAAAATCTCTTCACCATGGTCGTCACCATGGCGTTCGTCACCACCATGGGGATGCCGCCGATGCTGCGCTGGAGCCTGGCGCGGGTCCCGCTCGGCAGGGCCGAACGAGAGCGGCTGGAGCGCGAGGAGTTCGAGGCCAAGGGATTCGTCGCCAACCTGGAGCGCCTGCTGCTGGTGGTGGACGACAGCCCCAACGGCAAGTTCACCTCCCATATCGCGGGCCTGATCGCGAGCCGCCGCGGCCTGCCGACCACCATTCTGCCCAAGGGCCTGCCCAAGCCTGAGGAGAGATCCAAGCAAGGCGCCAAGCCGGTCTCCCAAGCGGATAAAGTCGCCGAGCAGGCCCTCGTGACGGCGGCCGCGGATGTCAAGAGGACCGAGCCGAAGGACGACGCGCCGTCCGCCGTCCCTGTCACCGTTCGCAAGGCAACCGACAGCCCGATCGAGAAGACGATCACCAGCGAAGCCGAGAAGGGCTACGACCTTTTGTTCATCGGGCTCAAGAGCACCAAAGCCAGAAGCGGTGCGTTCAACTCCGAAATCGCCGGCATGGCGATTGCCTTCGAGGGCCCGCTGGCGATCGTGATGGGGCAGGGCCGGCACCTCGAGCAGCCGGACCAATGCGCCTTCAGCATTCTGGTGCCGGTGGCCGGCACCGAGATCTCGCGTCGGGCCGCGGAGGTCGCGGTCGCGCTCGCGCGCGCCTGCGAATGCCCGATGACCGCGCTCTATGTCGCCAATACCGGCGCCAACCCCAAGCGCCGCGGCGGCGTGCGCGGGCGCCGCCAGGAGCAGGCCATCCTCAAGGAGATCGTCCAGATGGCCGATCGCTACGACGTGAGGGTGAGGACCGCCGTGCATTCCGACGTGGCCCCCGACGAGGCGATCCTGGCGCAGGCCAAGAAGGGCCGCCACGACCTGATCGTCATGGGGGTGCAGCGCCGGCCGGGCGACAAGCTGTTCTTCGGCGACACCGCCGCCGCCGTATTCGAGAAATCGCCGGCTTCGCTGCTGTTCCTGTCGAGCTGAGTTTCAACCGAAGGGGCCGCGGCCCTGAGCATTTGTCGAAGGACGCACGCACGCACGGGCTCGTTCCGTCCTTCGAGCCGCGGCGCTACGCGATGCTCCTCAGGACGAGGCCGATGTCACGTCGAGCCACAAAAACCGTCCGCTCCGGGAATATCCATTTGGCGTGTCGTGAGCTACAATTCCACGCGTCCAGCCGAGCCGGGAGCCTACGATCGGCGCCGCGGCGTGGGCTTTGCGACCCGACCAACATCGCCAAGGGAGGAGTTCATGCGGTATTCAAGCCCCAAGCGTCTTGCGGCCGGCGTGTCGTTTTTCCTGCTCGGCGCCTGTGCATTGGCGAATGCCCAGGCCGTCGATTATCACCTGGTCAAGACGATTGCCTTGCCGGCCGCGCCGGGCGGCGCCGAATATTTCGACTACATCACCGTGGATGCCGATGCGCGCCGCGTCTATGTCTCGCACGGCACGGAAGTGGATGTGCTCAATGCCGATGACTATTCGCTGGTGGGCAGGATCGAGGGATTGAAACGCTGCCACGGCGTTGTCGTGATCAAGGAGCTCGGAAAGGGATACATCACCGATGGCGATGCTCAGGCGGTATTCGTTTTCGATCTCGCCAGCTTGAAGGTCACCGGCGAGGTGAAGACGAACCAGCCCGATACCGATGCCCTGATCTACGATCCGGCGTCCAAATACATTTTCACCTTCAACGGCGACAGCCACAACGCCACCGTCATCGACCCGGTGACAGAGGCCGTGGTGAAGAACATCGACCTGGGCGGCGCCGTCGAGTTCCCCGCCGTCGACGGGCAAGGGATGCTTTACGACAACAACCAAGAGAAGAGCGAGGTCATGGCGATCGATACCCGCACCCTCACCGTCAAGGCGCGCTGGCCGGTCGCGCCGGAAGGAAGCGCCGTCGCGATGGCGATCGACACCAGGAACCGACGGCTGTTCTCGTCCGGCCGCAACCCTCAGTTCATGGTCATGATGGATGCGGATACCGGGAAGGTCATTCAATCGTTCCCCATCAGCGTGGGCGTGGATGCCAACGCCTTCGAGCCCGCGACCGGCCTTTTGTTTGTCTCGACCCGCGAAGGCATGATCCACATCTTCCACGAGGACTCGCCCGATAAGCTGAGCGAGGTCCAGGCCGTCAAGACCCAGTACGGTGCCAAGACGATGCAGATCGATCCCAAGACCCACAATTTGTTCCTGAGTACGTCGGATTTCGATCCGCCCGGACCTCCCACCGAAAAGCAGCCGCATCCGCTGCCGCGGGCGAAGCCGGGAAACTTTCGGGTGCTGGTCTACGGGCGCTGATCGCGACGGCAGGGGAAAAGCCAACCTGCGGATTAATCTGGAGCCGGGTCAGCCCGGCTCCAGGCCCTTGCTCTTGAAGGTCGCGGCGGCCGCCGGTGCGGTCAGGAACTTGATCCAGGCATTGGCGGCGTCCACCTGCCGGGCCCCGACCTGGATGCCGCTCGCGAATACCGTGGTCTCCTGGATGTCGGCCGGCAGCGGACCGACATAATCGACGCCGCGGAAATGCGCCAGCTCGCTCACCTGCTGGAAGCCTATCTCGGCTTCGCCGCTCGCCACCAGGTTGCCGACGAACACGCCGGTCGGGGTCTGCTTGAGCTTGCCCTTGATCTGGTCCGCCACTCCCAGCCGCTGGAACAGGCCGGTCAGGTAGACGCCGCTCGGGCCGGTGGAATAGCCGATCGATTTGGCGGCCAGGAGCGTCCGCTTCACGGCTTCGGTCGAGCCGATGTCCGGCCTGGAGGCGCCGGCCCGCACCGCCACGCCCACGCCCGATCGTGCGATGTTGACGCGGCTGCCCGGCACGATCTTGCCGGACTTGATGAAGTCGTCGATCGCCGGGCCCGCCATGATGATGAGGTCGTAGCTTTCGCCGGCCGCGATCCGCTTCTGCACGTCGAGCGTGCCGGTGAAGATGGTGGTGACGGTGTGCCCCGAGGTCTTCTCGAACTGCGGCACCAACTCGCGGTAGGCTTGCTCGGGCGCCTGGGTGGAAAGAACCTTGATCTCGACCGCGCCGGCGACGCCGGAAAACAGCCAGGCCCCCACGGAAAGACCGACGACGGCGAAGATGAGGCTGGATCGCATGATGGTCCTCCCGTGACATGATTGGCTGTTGCGGGCAGTGTAGCGGATGGTCGGCGCGTGTGACAGGCGCCGAAATGTTCTATGTGTGCCGGCTGGCCCAACTGTGGGAGGGATAGAGCATTTGCGAAACCCATCAGGGCAGCTGAGGGGTTTCGCATGGCCCGCCAACGGGTCCGGCCTTCGGCCGGCCCGATGATAAACTCCGACGGGCGTATACGCCCTGATGTGCTCTGCCCGTCCTACAAGATCGTCGCGCCGCCGTGTAACCAACAACAATTCGGAGCCCAAGAATGAACAAGACCGTTACGCCCTCCGGTGCGATCCGCGCCGAGGAGCACTGGACCCAGAAGGGCGATGTCCGCCTATTCCTGTTCGAGAAATATGCGTCCGATCCCTCCGGCCCGGCCGGCACCATCTTGTTCGTGCACGGCTCGTCGATGGCGTCGCAGCCGACCTTCGACCTGCACGTGCCGGGCCGCCCCGACAGCTCGGTGATGGATTGGTTCGCGGCGCGCGGCTTCGATTGCTGGTGCGTGGACATGGAAGGCTATGGCCGCTCCACCAAGGATCGCGACAACAATGCCCCGATCGCGCAGGGCGCCGACGATTGCTTCGCGGCCGCGAGCTACATCGCCAAGCTGCGCGGCGAGCGTCCGCTGCTGGTCTACGGGATTTCGTCAGGGGCGCTGCGCGCGGCCGTGTTCGCCGAGCGTCATCCCGACAGGGTCAAGCGGCTGGCGCTCGACGCCATGGTGTGGACCGGCGCCGGCTCGCCGACGCTCGCCGAGCGGCGCAAGAAATTACCCGAGTTCCAGCTGAGGAACCGCCGCCCGATCGACCGCGCCTTCGTGCATTCGATCTTCGAGCGCGACCATGCCGGCACCGCCGACAAGGCGGTGGTGGAGGCGTTCGCGGATGCGATCCTGGCGGTCGACGATTCGGTGCCGACCGGTACTTATGTGGACATGTGCGCGCGGCTTCCGGTGATCGATCCCCTGAAGATCACGGTGCCGACCCTCATCATGCGCGGCCAGTACGACGGCATCGCCAGCATGGGCGATCTCATCGCGTTCTTCGAGAAGCTGCCCAATCCGGACAAGCAATTCGCCGTGATGCCGGGCATCGCCCACGCCTCGTTCCAGCAGAAGAACTATGCGCTGGTGTACCACTTGCTGCTGAGCTTCTTCTCGCAGCCCGAGCCGGTGTACCGCGGATGAGGCGAAGAGGAGGATACGCCATGCTTCCATTCACACGCACGCTCATCGCCGGTCTCGCCCTCGGCGGCTTGCTGACGCCCGCGCTGGCGCAGGATGCCGTCGACCTCGTCAAGGCGAAGGCCGAGGGCAAGGTCGTCTGGTACACCTCGACCCCGATCGAGGAGGCGCAGAAGATCTCCGACCTGTTCCGCACGCAGACCGGCATCAGGGTCGAGCTGTTCCGCTCCGGCGGCTCGCAGATCCTCAGCCGCTTCCAGCAGGAGATCAACGCCGGGCGGGTCGCGGTCGACGTGCTCACCCATTCGGACCCGGCGGCGGCGCGCGCGATGGCCAAGAAGGGGCTGTTCGTGCCCTTCCGGCCGAAGAACTTCGAGAGCATCCCGGATGCCGCCAAGGCGGCGGACGGTGCTTTCATCGGCCAGCGGCTCAACATGATGACGCACTATCTGCGCGCCGACAAAGTCGCGCCGGCCGACGAGCCCAAGACCTGGGACGACCTCACCGCCCCCAAATACAAGGGCCTGCTGGCGATGGCCGATCCGTCCTTCACGTCGCTGCAGGTCTCGGTTGTCGGCATGATGTCGAAGCTGCGGGGCTGGGGCTTCTACGAGAAGCTGCGGCAGAACGATATCATGATCGTGCCCGGCAACCAGCAGGTCTCCGATTTGCTCAAGCGCGGCGAACGCCTGATCGCGGTCGGAGCGCTCGACTCCTATGCGGCCGATCTCAAGGCGGCCGGCCATCCGATCAAGACCCTTTATCCGTCCGACGGCGTGTTCGTCATCCCGTCGCCGACCGCGGTGGTCAAGGGATCGCCCGATCCCTCGGCCGCCAAGCTGTTCGCGCAATTCATGATCGGCGACGAGGTGCAGAGCCTGTTCCCGGCCGACGGCGGCTATTCGGCGCGCATCGACATCAAGGCGCCGCCGGGCTCGCCCGATCTCAAGAGCCTGAACATCATCGCGGTCGACGACGACTACGTCGAGCGCGAAGGCGCGCGGATCAAGAAACAGTTCAACGAGATTTTCCAGTAGGGGATTGGTTCGAGGCGTCGCGCTACGCGCGGCTGCTCACCATGAGGAGCGGCCGAAGACCGCGTGTCGAAGGACCCTACACCGCGACTTTCTGCAGGAAGCCTTCGACCTCGGCGCGCACGTCGGCGGCGGCGGCTTCGACCGCCTCCGAGGCGGTGAGCACCGTCTCGGCGGATCGCCGCGTCTCGGTCGCCGTGACGGAGACCTCTCCGAGCACCGCCATGATCTCCTTGGTGCCACGGACGGCGCCGGCCACGTTCTGCGAGATCTCGCCGGTGGCGCCGCTTTGCTGCAGCACTGAAGCCGCGGCGGCAGCGGTGAATTGGTTGATCTCCTGCATGCGATCGGCGATGCGGGCGATCGCTTCGACGCCCGCGGCGGTCGAGGCTTGGACGGCGGCGATCTGGCCGGCGATCTCCTCGGTGGCCTTGCCGGTCTGCACTGCCAGCGATTTGACCTCCGATGCGACCACCGCGAATCCGCGCCCGGCGTCGCCGGCACGGGCCGCCTCGATGGTGGCGTTGAGGGCGAGGAGGTTGGTCTGCCCGGCGACCTCCTGGATCAGCTTGACCACGTCGCCGATCTTGCGCGCGGCCTGCGCGAGGCTGCCGATCTGCTCATTGGTGGCGGCCGCCTCTTTCACCGCGATGCCGACCAGGTTGTTGGTCCGCCCGAGCTGCTGGCTGATCTCGCCGATCGATGCCGACAATTCCTCGGCCGCCGAGGCCGCGCTTTCGACGTTGAGCGATGCCCGGTTGGATTCCTGAACCGCGCCTTCGGCGCGTTCGGAGTTCCTGTTGGAGGCCGCGAGCAGCGTGGCGGCGGTCGAGCGCATCGCGATGGCATTGTCGCCGACGGTAAGCAGCAAGGTCTCGACGCGCTGCCGAAATGCCGTCAACGCGGCCTCGATCGCGGCGCGGCGCCTCTCGTCGGCCGCGATCCGGTCGCGCTCCTGCTCGGCGCACAGCTGCACGGTCACGTCCTGATGGGTGGAGACCCAGCCGCCATCCGGCATCGGACGATTGGAGATCGCGAAGATGCGTCCATCCCCCATCTGCAGGGTCTTGTCGATCGGTTTTCCGGAGCGGATCTCGTCCATCACGCCGGCGATATAGCGCTCCACATCGCCCGTGAAGGTGCCGACGCGGACCCGCTCATGGAAAAGATCGCGCAGCGAGCAGCCCGGCTTGGCATCCGCCGCGGACAGCCCGTACATGCCCAGATAGGCTTGGTTGACCAGGATCAGGCGGCCCGACGCATCGAACATGCCCAGGCCCTGGGACATATGATCGACCGCCGCCGCCAGCCGTGCATTCTGCAGCCGCAGCCGGCCATCCATGACTGCGGCCGCCAGGCTCATGCTCAGGAGCGCCGCCGCGACGCCGGCGATCGCGACCGCCAGCAAGCCAGGTGGGAGCGAGGACGCGTCGATCGCGAGCGTCGGGTCGGGGATGATCTCGATCGCCCCCATGGCGGTGAAGTGATGTGTCACGATCGCCAGCGTGAGCATGAGCGCGGCAAGCAATCGCGCAGGCGTGCCGGCGCTACGCGCCGCGATCGTGAGCGCCGCAATGCCCAACAGCATTCCGAGCCCTATGGAGGTGGCTACCAACACCGGGTCCCAGCTGATATGGCCGGGCATGATGACCGCCGCAATGCCGGCATAGTGCATGCTGGCGACGCCGGCCCCGACGATGGCGCCGCCGGTCGCCGGCCCCCAGGGCGCAGAGCCGTAGACCGCGGCCGCGAGCCCCAGGGAAGTGATCGCGACCGCTGCGACCAGCGAGAGCGCCGTCAGTCCCAGGTCGTACGACACCCCGATGCCGGGATCGTAAGCCAGCATCGCGATGAAATGCGTCGCCCAGATGCCGCCGCCGGCGGCGCAGCCGGCCGCGATGATCCAGTTCAGGCGGGCGATATGCACTGTTGCCCGTGCGTTGTGAAAGAGGTTGATGACCACTAGGCTCGATAGAAAGCAGATGACGCCGGCCACGACGACCAATCGCCAGTCGTGCTCGGTGGTGAGGCAGGTGAAGACACGATACATGGCCGACATTCGCTGGCTGGGCCGCGCCTCGGGCGCCGCGGCGGGGAGAGAGAATCGGGTCCGGATCGGGAGCTAGGGTCCGGCTCAATTGAAGCGGATCGCGCTATCGCAGAGTAAATGTATCCGGACACCCGTTGGTTTGGGGTTAATGGAGAGTTACCAAAATCCTAACAAATCGATCGAGCCCGCGATGGCGGTTCGTCAAGTCCGCGACGTTCCGGATCCGTAACCATGGTTCAGCCATGGTCGCGCGCTACCACGGCGGGACTGCTTTGGGGGCTCCTGCCGATGACCGAACCTCGACCGTCCTGGCGCGGCGCCGCGTGCCTGATCGGTGTGCTCGCGCTCGCGGGTCTCGGCGGCTGCGCGGCCGACCGTCCGCCGCCGTCCGGCGAGCCCAGCATGTATGTCAGCATGGCGACCGGGGATGCCGAGCTCGATGCGGCGGCCGCCGCCTCGATGATCTCGGGCTACCGGGCCAACAATGGGCTGACCGCCGTCATTCTCGACCCCGAGCTGATGAAGCTCGCCGACGCGCAGGCGCGCGCCATGGCGGACCACGACAAGCTCGATCACAATGTCATCCGCGACTTCGGCGAGCGGCTGCAGGTCGCGGGCTACAAGTCCAAGGCGGCGGCCGAGAACATCGGGGCCGGCTATCACACTTTGGCGGAGGCCTTCTCGGGCTGGCGCGATTCGCCGCCGCACCGCCGCAACATGCTGCTCGAGGGCGCATCGCGCATCGGCATCGCGGCCGCCTATGCGCCCAAGTCCAAGTTTCGGGTGTACTGGGCGTTGATCCTGGCGGCGCCGGGCGATGGGCGGGGGTGAGGAGGGGCGAATAGGGAATAGCGAATAGCGAATAGCGAATAGGGAACGGCGCGCCGAGCTCTCGCTATTCGCTATTCGCTACTCGCTACTCGCCATTCGCTTTCCCCTGCCGCCAGCTCACCCGCACCGCCGTGCCCGAGGCCGCCAGCGTGAACGCGATCACCAGCAAGATCCCGGCCGTCCCGGTCGCGACCGCGATCAGGCTTGCCAGGAACGGCACCAGCACCTGGCCGACCCGATTGCCGGTGATGCGCAGCGACAACGCCGTGCCGCGCGCCTGCGCGGGCGCCAGATCCACGATGCCGGACAGCGTCGTGGTCGACGCGATGCCGAGACCGAGGCCAACCGAGATGATCGCCAGATACATCAGCGGCAGCGACGGAACGGCCAGCACCGCGAAGGCCGCCGCCGCCACCGCGATGCTGGCGAGCGTGAGCCGCAGGCGTCCGAGCACCATGAGCAGCCGGGAATAGAACACCCTCGCCACCAGCGCCGCCACCGACCTGATCGCAAGCAGCATCCCGATGTCGCTCGCATCCACGTGGCGCTCGGCGCCGATCAGCGGCAGATAGACCACCAAGAGGTCGAGCGACGTGACCGTGACCACGCTCGCCATCAGCACGGCGGCCATTCCAGGCATGCGCACGAGCGTGCCGACCGTCACCATCGGTCCGCCGGACTGATGCGCCGTCGGCCGTGGCGCCGGCCGCAGCGTGAGCGCCACCGCCAGGCACAGCGCGGCGGCGAAGAGGCCGATCCCGAACAGATAGCCGGTGGCCGGGACCGTGGCGGAGCCGCCGAGCCATCCCACGATGAACGGTCCGAGCCCCTGGCCGGTGGAGACCGCCACCATGTAGTGCCCGAACGCGGCCTCGCGTCCGCGCATGTTGGCGCAGCGCACCGCCAGCATCTGATGCGACGCCATGCAGAACATGTGGCCGAAGCCGAGCACCACCGTGAAGGCGAGCAGCTGCAGGGCCGACGTCGACCAGCCCCAGAATCCGGCGGCGGAGAGCAAGATCAGGGCGGCCCCGATCCAGGCCGCCTGGCTGTCGTTGCCGCGGTCGATGAATCGCCCGAGCGAAACCGCCGAGAACACTGGAAGGAGCGCGAAGCCGGCCGAAATGACGCCCAGCCACACGATCGGAAGCTCGAGCTCGATGGTCCGGTAGGAGGTGGTGACCCGGATGATGCCGATGACCGTGTGCACCATGAAGGCGTTGGCCAATAGCGGGCCGAGCAGTCGCCAATCGATGTCGGGAACGGCGGAACGGGCGGGTGTCTGCTGCAGCATCTGTGCCCGATTGTCCCGGCCCGGCATCCTTGCCGACCGCGCTCCCATGCGGGAGCCCGTCCAGGCTTATCCGCAGTCGCGGCCTGCGGAAAGGGAATTTGGCATTCCGGGCCGGTATGACAGCAATGACGATTGCCGGGTGACGTCAGACCGGTCGCGCCAATTCCGCCGTCGCGGATTGAACTTGGCCGGTTCATCCGCGAAGGGCTCGTGTCCGGAGACTCCGAACCGGACCCGCGACTTCGAGGGCGCTCAAATCACGTTCAAATTCCCGCATTGCCGCCTGAATCGAGCCGCAAGGCGGGGCGTGCCGCGCTCGGGTATTTCGCGACGTATTCGAGCTTCAGCGCGACGACGCAATGTGATTGCGGGATGTTCTTCTCGAGGCCGCACGTTCAACAGGCAGCGGCGACCCCGGTCGATGTATTGCATATATGTCGGCGATGTAATACGATGATGTCATGAAGACATTGACGGTTCGATTGCCTGAAGCCCTGTTCGCCCAGATCGAAGTCGAATCGCGCCGGCGCAAGCTGTCGAAATCCGACGTGGTGCGCGAGCGGCTGGCGAGGCCAAAGGGCTCTCGCCGGCGACAGCCGGCGATGCTCGACGCCATCGCGGACCTCGTCGGCTCGGTCGATCGCCTGCCACGCGATCTGAGTGCGCGCACGAAAAAGTACCTGACGTCGACCGGCTATGGCGACAAGCGCACTCGTTGATGCCGGATTCCTCGTGGCGCTCCTCAGTCGCCGCGACGGCAACCATGGCTGGGCCGCCGCGCAAGCGCCACGCCTGCCGCCGCCCTGGATGACATGCGAGGCGGTGCTGTCGGAGGCATCCCATCTGCTCGGCGGGCAGGGGACCCGAAGTCTCGCTTTGCTGCTTCGCCGAGGCGCACTCGTCTGCGGCTACCGTTTCGCCGACGACATGGATGCCGTGCTCAAGCTGCTGGAGAAATATGCCGACCTGCCGATGAGTTTCGCGGACGCCTGTCTTGTCCGCATGACGGAGACGCTTAACGATCCCGTGCTGCTGACCACGGACGCCGACTTCCGCATCTACCGGCGGCACGGCCGGCAGATCATTCCATGCGTGCTGCCGCGCTGACCAGATCGATGTGAAAGAGGTGCAGCATGATGGTTGAGGGCTCAGCCTGGGGCGGTCGAAGCCATCAAGCCTTGGCGCCCGATCATGCGCGAAAACGGCGGCATTCGGC
>DASZKX010000312.1:0-12737 GCA_035552735.1 Xanthobacteraceae bacterium | reverse complement strand
CGGCGAGCAGTTCACGGACGCCTTCCGGGCCATCAATCCCGACTGCACCGTGCCGGTGCTCGAGCTCGATGACGGCACCCGTATCGCGGATGCGGTCGGCATCTGTGTGTTTTTCGAGGCGACGCAGCCGACCCCGCCGCTGATGGGTGGCGATCCGCAAGAGAAGGCCGTCATCATGGCCGCGCAACGGCGCGCGGAGCGCGATGGCTTTTATGCCGTGATGGAGGCGTTGCGCAATTCCACACCCGGCATGAAGGGCCGCGCGCTTCCGGGGCCGGACGGCTACGAGCAGATCCCGGCGCTGGCCGAGCGGGGCCGCGCCCGGGTCGAGCGTTTCTTCCGGACCGTGGAGGCCGAGCTTGCCGGACGTACCTTCGTGTGCGGCCCCCGCTACAGCATCGCCGACATCACCACCTTGGTCGCGGTGGATTTCGCCAAATGGATCAAGCTCACGATCCCTGAAACATGCGTCAACCTGCGCCGCTGGCATGCCGAGGTTTCGGCCCGCCCGAGCGCCAAGGCCTGAGGCGCCTGGCCTTTTTCCGGACGCACTGCAGCGCGGAGCGGTGCGCTGCAGATCCGGGATCGTCAACAACGCCGGAGTTTGGAACCGGTCCCGGCTCAAGGCAGGGACAAGTGCGCCTGGATTTCGCTGGCGCTCCATCCGGGCTAGAGAGGGTGCGAATATTCAAAAGGAGACCGTCATGGAGCTGCGTCTCGCAGGTTCGACCCCGTCGCGCCGGATGTCGGCGGATTGGTTCACCGGAACAGTGTGGCAGGACCCGATCATCGAGGCGCCGGTGCCGGCCCGGCTGCGGGCCGCCCTGGTGACCTTCGAGGCGGGCGCGCGCACCGCCTGGCACACCCATCCGCTCGGCCAGACCCTCTATGTGCTCTCGGGCGTCGGCCGGGCGCAGACGTTCGGCGGGCCGGTGCGGGAAATCCGTGCGGGTGACGTCATCTGGTTTCCGGCCGGCGAGAAGCATTGGCACGGCGCCGCGCCCACCACCGCCATGGTGCATATCGCCATGCAGGAGGCGCTGGAGGGCAAGCACGTCGAATGGATGGAGCAGGTGACGCAAGCCCAATACACCGCCGCGGTAGCGCGCTGAGATGCGGCTGAATGTAGCCCGGATGGAGCCATAAGGGCGTTTTGCGCCCGTCTTCGACGGGCTATGGCGTAATCCGGGTCGGCTGTCCCGCATTACGCAAGCGCTTCGTGCGGGCTACGACTTGCGAACCCACGACCTACGACGTGGTCGATGCGTGACCGCGACCCGAAATCCGCCTAGAACGAGCCGATCACCGGAGCCTCCCCATGAACGCGCCTGCCTCCATCATCCCGCCCTACCGGCACACCCCTCTGTTTCCCCTCGGCAAGGATACCGCGCCCTATCGCAAGATCGGCTCCGACGGCATCCGGGTCGAGAAGCTGATGGGACGGGAGATGATCGTGGTCGAGCGCGAGGCGATGCGCGCGCTCGCCGAGGCCGCCTTCAACGATATCAATCATCTGCTGCGGCCCGGGCACTTGGCCCAGCTGCGCGCGATCCTGCTCGATCCGGAGGCGAGCCCGAACGACAAGTTCGTTGCCTATGACTTCCTCAAGAACGCCAATATCGCGGCTGGCGGCGTGCTGCCCATGTGCCAGGACACCGGCACGGTCATCATCATGGGCAAGAAGGGCCGGCTGGTGTTCACCGACGGCGAGGACGAGGCGGCGCTCGCGGAGGGCGCGCGCGATTCCTACCTCAAGCGCAACTTGCGCTACTCGCAGCTGGCGCCGGTCTCCATGTTCGAGGAGAGGAACACCCGCTCCAACATGCCGGCGCAGGTCGAGGTCTATGCGGACGGCTCGGGCGGCGACGACGCCTACAAATTTCTGTTCATCGCCAAGGGCGGCGGCTCGGCCAACAAGTCGTTCCTGTTCCAGGCGACGCCCGCGATCCTCACCCACGACCGCATGCTCGCCTTCCTGAAGGAAAAGATTCTGACGCTGGGCACCGCGGCCTGTCCGCCCTATCACCTGGCCATCGTGATCGGCGGCACCTCGGCCGAGCTCACCATGAAGACCGTGAAGCTCGCCTCCTGCCGCTATCTGGATTCGCTGCCTACGCAGGGCTCCGAGGACGGCCACGCCTTCCGCGACCTCGAGATGGAACGGGAGGTGCACAAGCTCACCCAGTCGCTCGGCGTCGGCGCCCAGTTCGGCGGCAAGTATTTCTGTCACGACGTGCGGGTGATCCGGCTGCCGCGCCACGGCGCCTCGCTGCCGATCGGGCTCGGCGTCTCCTGCTCGGCCGATCGCCAGGCGCTTGGCAAGATCACGCGCGACGGCATTTACCTCGAGGAGCTCGAGCACAATCCGGCGCAGTATCTGCCCGACCTTGACGGCAAGACGCTGGGCGGCGACGTGATCGAGATCGATCTGCGCCGGCCCATGCCGGAGATTCTGGCCCAGCTCAGCCGCCATCCGATCAAGACGCGGCTCTCGCTCACCGGCCCCCTGGTGGTGGCGCGCGATCTCGCGCACGCCAAGCTGCGCGAGCGGCTCGACCGCGGGCAGGGGCTCCCCGACTATTTCAAGAACCATCCGATCTATTATGCCGGCCCGGCCAAGACCCCGGAAGGCTATGCGTCGGGCTCCTTCGGGCCCACCACGGCGGGCCGCATGGACAGCTTCATCGATCAGTTCCAAGCCGCCGGCGGCTCGCTCGTGTCGCTTGCCAAGGGCAACCGCTCGGCGGCGGTGCGTGAGGCCTGCCAAAAGCACGGCGGCTTCTATCTGGGCTCGATCGGCGGCGCCGCCGCCAACCTGGCGGAGCACTGCATCAAGAAGGTCGAGGTGCTGGAATATCCCGAGCTCGGCATGGAGGCCATCTGGCGCATCGAGGTGGAGAATTTCCCCGCCTTCATCGTGATCGACGACAAGGGCAACGATTTCTTCAAGGAATTGAATTTGGGGTGAGGGTCCCACCCAGTCGTCCCCGCGGAAAGCGGGGGCCCACGCGCCGTTGCCCCTCGATCGGTTGCGGCGTCCCCGGCGCCCTAACCAGGTCGGCCCAGGCGGTCTGTGGGAGAGATCTCGGCGAATCGCCACAGCACGCCGGAGGGATCGGTCACGCCGGCGACCACGGCCCAGCCTTCCGATTGCGGGGCTTTGGTCTTGACTCCATCGGCCGCATGGCCGTGACGGTTTGCGCCAACTTGGTCGCATCAGTCGACATGCCGATTCGCTCCTTTCGCCCCAGGACCCCGGTCGAGAAACGGGCAGCAGTCTCCCCGGAATTAGGTAGGCTTGGCCAGTGCGCTAAACGCGTTTACGCGCATCTTCGACGCGCCATGGGCCGGGATGACGCAGGCTTTACCCGAGCGCGTTCACGCCGGCCTGCGCGACCTGCTCGTCCTCGTGCGATTGCACGCCCGACACCCCGATGGCGCCCACGCATTCGCCTTTGTGCATGATCGGAAGGCCGCCCTGGATCAGGATCCCGGCGGGGAAATTTGCAAACGCCGGGCGCTCCTTGACGCGGTCCTCGAAGAACTTGCTCGGACGCTTGGTCATGGCGGCCGTGCGCGCCTTGCCGACGGAGACCTCGGCCGAGATCGGCGGCGCCCCGTCCATGCGATGGAAACCGAGCAGGAATCCGCCCTCGTCCAGCACCGCGATCGACACGCTCCATTTGCTCTTCTGCGCTTCCGCCGCGCAGGCGCTCAGGGCTTTTTCGACGTCGGCGGATGTCAGGCACGGTCGGTCACGCATTAAGGGCTCCTCGATGAGAATTGATCCGGCGGATTTCGCGCGCACTCTAGCATGCTGACGCCGCCGGCGGGCGAGCCGCTCGGGCGGTGACCCTGATGACAGGCGGGGAGGGCATGCTAATGTCACCGCCCGCCAGCGAAAGCGCCCCAACGTAACGGAGCCAAGACAATGAACGACAGCAGCGCGTTGGGCGCCGAGCTTGAGCGCAAAAGCGCCGCGGCGCCGCGACCCAGAGGTCCGTCCGTGTGGCTGGACATGGACCAGCAGGAGCTCGACGCCGCCTACGACCAGAGCAAATACGCCCCCAACCAGGGGCTGGTGCAGGAGCGCCGGCTGGTCAACAGCGCGCGCGCCCGCGCGGCGCTCGGCGAGCCGCTGCGCCTGGCCTATGGGGCAAGCGCGATCGAGCAGCTCGACGTCTATCGCACGCAACAAGCGGGCGCGCCCGTCAACGTGTTCATTCATGGCGGCGCCTGGCGCAACGGCCGCTCGTCCGATTTCGCGTATCTGTCGGAGATCTTCGTGCATGCCGGCGTCCACAGCGTCATTCTGGATTTCACCAATATCGACGACGCCGGCGGCAACCTGATGACCATGGCGCGCCAAGTGCGCAGCGCGGTCGCCTTCGTCTATAAGAACGCCGCGAGCTTCGGGGGCAATCCCGACCGGCTCTATGTCTGCGGCCATTCCTCCGGCGGCCATCTCGCCGGCACGGTGGTGACGGCGGACTGGGATGAGGGTTTCGGCCTGCCGGCGGACGTGGTGAAAGGCGGCCTGTTGTGCTCGGGCATGTACGACCTCAAGCCGGTGCGGCTCTCGCACCGTTCCAGCTACGTCAAGTTCACCGACGAGATCGAGGAGGAGCTGAGCGCGCTGCGCCATCTCGACCGCTGCGCGTGTCCGCTGATCGTGGGCTGCGGGACCTGCGAGACGCCGGAATTCCAGCGCCAGGCGCGCGATTTCGCCGCTGCCCTCCAGGCGGCCGGCAAGCCGGTGAAGCTCCTGGTCGGCCAGGCCTACAATCACTTCGAGATGCTGGAGACGCTGGCCAATCCCTATGGCCTGCTCGGCCGCGCCGTGCTCGAGCAGATGGGAGTTCCGGTGGCGTAGTTTGTTGGTAGGCCATAGCCGCTGCGATCGGAAAAGTGTGACAAAAGCCCCGGCCGGACAGCCACATCGCGACCGGGGCTTTTGTGCACCAATCGGCCCCAACCACAGTGAACCGACCGCTTATGCCTAAGGATTATTGCTTTCGGCGGACTCAAATCCGACGCGAAGAAACTCGAAACATGCGTTAACGATGCCGCCAGCGGCGGCCGCTCATGGCATCGTCTTGATCAGATCGAAGATGTTGCCCGCGATCGGCGAGCGGTGGAACGCCCCATCTTGCCGCTGCAGGACGGCTTGCACCTTTCCGCGCGGCCGTAGGCCCGGCCGCGCGATGTAGTCGACCCGGGTGTGCGGCGGGAATTCGATCCGGTAGCGCAGCAGGATGGCGGCCACCGCGACCTTGACCATCGCCATGCCGAGCAAAAAGCCGGGACAGTTTCGCGGCCCCGCGCTGAACACCAGATATTCGTAGGGCGTCGGATTGATCGAGGCCCAACGTTCCGGCCAAAAACGCTCGGGCTTGGGATAGCGCTCGGGCATGCGGTTGGTGACGAACGAGCTGAGCAGGATGCGGGATCCCTTGGGCGCAGGGCTGCCGGCGATGCTGGTGTCCTGTTGCGCGACGCGCGCCTGCATCGGGGCCGGCGGCATGATGCGCATGCTCTCCTTGATCACCGCATCGAGCCACGGCAGGTCGGCAATGTCGGACAAGGTCGGCGCCCCATCGGCGAGCCCGGTCTGCAGCTCGTCCAGGAGCTCGCCGGCGACGCGCGGATGCTGGGCCAGGAGAACGAGCGTCCAGATCAGCGCGTTCTGACAGGTCTCGAAGACGGCGCCGAACAGCTGCGGCATGAGGCCGACGATCGTGGTGTCGCGCACCGCGCTGCCGTCCTCCTCCGGATTGTTGACCACGATCGAAAGCAGGTCGAAGCCGTCCGCGGCTCCGCGCTTCTGGCCAGCCCAGTCCAGGATGCAGCGCTCGAGCGTCTCTCCCTCCTCGAGGAATCGCCCATAGGGCGTCACCGGCAGATTGATCGGGCAGGCCCGCACCGCGGGTGACCATTTGAGAGCGAACATGTCGCTGACCATTTCGGCGACCGGATAGCCGCGCTCCCGGTCATCCCCGAACAACAGTCCGATCGCGTAAGTGTGCATCAGCCGGCAGACACGCTCCCAGAGATCGACGGTCTCTCCGGTCGGCCAGGCGGCGACCTCCTCCTGCGCCAGGCGGATCATCTTGTCGCCCGAGGCCTCGATGCTGGCCTTGCGCAGCGGCGGCAGCATCAGACGCCGGTAATGGGCATGGCGCGCGCCGTTCATGCGTGCGAGCCCGGCCCCCAGCCGGCGCGCTGCCGAGTTCCTGGGACCGCCCGGAAATATGCTGACCGGACGCCAGACCTCGGGATTGCTCAGCACCTCGTTGTTGAGCTCCGGGCCGGCCGCCAGGATCAGCGGCAGGCCGAGCGCGGCCAGCTTCACGTTGCGGGTGAACGGCAACAGGTCGGAGATCACGATCAGCCGGCCGTATTCGGCATGGTTCTGCTGCATCGCCGTGATCGGATCGCGCAAGAGCCGCCAGCCCGCGCGCAGGGCGGCGGGACCGCGCAAATGAATCGGGGCCAGCGTCATGGTTGCCTTCTTCCCGTCGGGCTCAGCGCCGACGCGCCACCAAGCAATGGGTGAACAGTCGCGCCGCGTATTCCTGCAGGTCGAAGCGGTCCTGGCGCGGCCACAAAGCGGAAAGCTCCTTGCCGCTGAAGCCTGCCCGCACGCTCACGATCGCGTCATGCAGGCTGACCTCGTTGCAGCCGATCGTCCACAAGAGCCGGCTGGCGCGCAACGCGAACTTGTTGCGGCGTGGCTCGCAGGCCACGACCAGTTGCGCCGATTGCGCCATGAGCCCCAGGAGACGGACCAATTGATCGCGCTCGAAATGGTGCAGGAACAAGTTGGTGGTGATGACGTCGACCCCGGGCGATTTGATCTGCCCCAGATAATCGAACACGTCCGCGGCGACGCTCTGCGCCTTCCAGCCGAGCGCGGTGAAAGCGTCCCGCGTCTGCGGGCTCACGATGTCCTGGCGATCGAGCAGGGTGACGCTGACGTTCCGCCAGCGCGTTGCCAGCCGCCGCGCGATGCTCAGCATGAAGGTGCCGTCGCCGGTGCCGAGATCGAGGATCGTGCGCGGCTGCTCGCGCACCCATTGCCGGGCCAGGATCGGAGCCATGATGCCGGTCTGCATGATGACGGCATTGAGGCGCTTGAGATCGCGCCGCGCCCGCACGGCACGCCGGTCATCTGCCGGCATTTGATCCAGCAATTCGGGTTCCACGCTGCGCAGCAGGCTCATGCCTCCCTCATGCGTTCTCGGCGAGACACGTCACCGGCCCCGGACGGAAAATGGGCGATGGCCCCCCTCGGCACATTCTTCATCGATGAGGTCCACCTTCATCGATGAGGTCCACCCCAAAAGTGCAAGAGCCGCGCCGACATGGGGTCCTGCCAATCGCACCACCTAACCCGGGCCTTGCCCCGTGGCAACGTCTTCCGCAGAACGCCTTCGCGCCGATCGCCGCGGTGGGCGTGCGCGCGCAACGGGCTCGCCTGAAGGTCGACGGCCCCCCCGTCCTATTGTATCCGTGCCCGGCTCGGTGCGGCCGCGAACCGTCCGCACGGCGTTCCAAGGGTCGAAAGCGGTCCCAGCATGCAAGTCATCCGGGGAAGAAAGGCTTTGGTGACCGGGGCGGCCTCCGGTATCGGCCGCGCGCTCGCCCTGGCATTGGGGCGCGAGGGTGCCGACCTCTTTCTCATCGATAGGGACGAGGCGAAGCTCGCAGCGGTCGCCCGCGAGGCGCATGCCCTGGGCGTTACGGTCGCGACCAGCCTCTGCGACCTGACGCAACCCGCCGAGATCAGCGCTGCCGTTGCTTCCATCCTGAGCGGCGGGGGCGCGCTGCATATCCTGGTGAACAATGCCGGCGTCGCCTATTACGGCGCGACCCAGGACATGACGGCGGAGCAGTGGGACCGGATCATCGCGGTCAACCTCTTGGCCCCCATTCAATTGGTCCGCGAGCTCTTGCCCACGCTCGTTGCCCAGGACGAGGCGCATGTGGTGAACGTCTGCAGCATTTTCGGCCTGGTTCCGCTGCGCAAGGGCGCCGCCTACCAGACCAGCAAGTTCGGCCTGGTCGGTTTGAGCGCGGCGCTGCGGGCGGAATATGGCCGCGCCATCGGGGTGACCGCGCTCTGTCCGGGATTCGTGCGCACCCCGCTGCTCGAGACGTTTGCAACCGGCGCCCCCGGACAGCGGCGCCATGCCATACCACCCTGGCTGTGCGCGAGCCCGGAACAGGTCGCCGCCGCGGCGGTCCGCGCCATGCGCCGCAACAAGGGTCTGGTTGTTATCACGCCGGCGGCGCGGCTGTTGTGGTGGATGGCACGGTTCTCGCCCGGCCTGCTCGACTGGGTCACGCGGCAAGGCTGGCGCGGCAGGCGGCGAACCGGTATCGCGGCGACCTGAATGCAATGGTGGTCGGCGCTTGCGCGGGGATCTTCCCAATTTGAGCTTCACGCGGCGTGTGCGTTGTTGCCGCTAGCGCAATGTTGTAGCAACGGATTTGGCGGGTGCGGCGCAGGCTGTTTTCTCCACGGCGAGGGTCTCGGTGATCAGACAGCGGCACGTCTTCTATGTCGAGGGCTACGATCCGCGCGGCGCGGAGGGCTACTACGACCTGTTCCGGCGCTCCTGGAAACGCTGCCGTGGCGCCTGGCATTTCGGGGGCGAGCTCGGAGAGCTGAAGCTCGATTCCGATTTGATCGCCCATTGGGACATCGAAGCCGCGGGACCGAACTGGCGCGTGACCACGCGCTACGAGTTCCTGCGCCTGGAGGGCGTCATCGGCGCCAACATGGCGCAGCCGATGTGGCGGCAGGTACCGCGTGCGCTGGCGTGGGCGGTCGGTGATCTCTTCAGCGGAACCACGGTGCGGATCTTTCGGGCGGCGTGGCGGTTTGGGCTTCACTTGCTCTATTTTCAGATGTTGCTGTGGCTGTGGCTCGGACTATCTCTCGCCGGCGGTTGGCTCGCGGGGCTCGCGGTCGCCCGCTTCGGGGGCCTCTCCGCGCCGGGCGCGATCGCCATCGGCTGCGGCATCGGGATCGCCTGCTTTTTGTTGCTGCGGCCGCTCGCCGATCGCTGGCAGGTGGTGCAGATCAACAGCTGCTGGCCCTATCTGCGCGAGCTCGCGCGCGGCCATGCCTCCGGCTTCGACGCCCCGATCGATGCCTATGCGGCGCGTATCGTTGCCGCCGCGCGCGCCAACGATTGCGATGAAATCGTGGTGGTCGGGCACAGTGCGGCGGGCGTCACCGCCTGCGCCGTGATGGCACGTGTCTTCGAGCGCGATCCCGATGCCGGCCGGCACGGACCGCAAATCCTGTTGCTCACCTTGGGCTCGATCATGCCGGCGGCCGCGCTGCATCCCGCCGCGCAAAAGTTGCGTGACGCGATCAAGCGGCTGGCCACCGAGCCGTCGTTGACCTGGATCGACTGCGTGTCCCGCAAGGACGTCATGAATTTCTGGAACTTCGATCCGGTCGCCGGTATAGGGGTCGAGGCCGGGGCGCAGCGTTGCAATCCGCTGAGCTGGCAGGTGCGGTTCAAGGAGGCGGTTTCGCCGGAATTTTATCGCCGTCTCCGGCTGAGCCTGTTCCGCCTTCATTACCAGTTCATCATGAGCGGCGACCGGGCGGGACCCTACGACTATCTGATGCTGGTGGCGGGCCCGGTCGCGATCGCGCAGTGGGCCAGGCATCCGCAGGAAACGGCGGCGGCGTTTGCCAAGGACGGCGCCTTCGCCGAACCAGCCGGCGCGGGCGAAGCGGTGGAGGGTGCGGTCGTGAAGCGCTGAGGCCGTCTCGGCCGTTGGACGATCCGTTTGGCCTCCCTCTATTTGTTGCTTTACGGGCCCGGCGGCGGACCTCGATCCGGGGATTTGCCGCCCGATACCGTCAGCTGGATTTCGGCAATGTCGGCATTGCGGCGGCGGCCCGGACCGGGCACAATGTCACATGGCACGACATCGTATGGGCACCGGCGGATGGGCCGGGCTTTCAGGCAAGGCCTGACGGCTGGACTTTCTCAAGAACGAATCCGTCATGAGCGAACCGCCAAGCACAAACCGGTCGTGAACGATCCCGCCACCAACGACCCTGTCACGAACCTGGTTGAATCAAGCGAGTAGAAGACGTCGCAGCCTATAAATGGGAAGAGACCACAGGAGCATCAGATGAAGACCAAAAGTCGATTGTATTTGAGCGTGGCGGCGGTGGCCGTCGCGGCCTTCTTGAACGTCCCCTCCGCGCAACTCCACGCCCAGCAGGCCGCCAACCCGGCGATCCATGTGGGCGCCAACGATCTCGGCGGCGTGGTCACCGGACCGACCGGGCCGGAGGCCGGCGTCTGGGTGATCGCGGAGACGACCGAGCTCGGCACCAAGATGGCCAAGATGGTGGTCACCGATGATCAGGGCCGCTACGTGCTGCCCGATCTTCCGAAGGCGAACTACAACGTCTGGGTACGCGGCTACGGGCTGGTGGATTCCCCGAAGGTGCAGACTGCGCCCGGCAAGACGCTCAATCTGACCGCCGTGAAGGCGCCTAACGAGAAGGCGGCGGCGCAATATTATCCGGCGATCTACTGGTTCGCGATGATGAAGATTCCGGACAAGAGCCAATTCCCCGGCACCGGACCCAACGGCAACGGCATCAGCCCGCAGATGAAGGACCAGGGCGAATTCCTGGACATGGTCAGGACCGACGGCTGCGTCACCTGCCATCAGCTCGGCAACAAGGCGACCCGCGAGATCGAGCCGGCGCTGGGCACGTTCAAGACCGGCTTCGAAGCGTGGACGCGGCGGGTGCAGTCCGGCCAGGCCGCCACCAACATGATCAACAATCTCGATCGTATGGGGACGACCGCCTCCTTGAAGATGTTCAGCGACTGGACCGACCGGATCGCGGCGGGCGAATTGCCGGCCTCAAAGCCGCAGCGGCCGCAGGGCGTCGAGCGCAACGTGGTCGTCACCGTGTGGGATTGGGCGAGCCCCACCGCCTATCTGCATGACTCGATCTCGACCGACCGGCGCAATCCCACGGTCAACGCCAACGGACCGCTGTTCGGCTCGACCGAGAACAGCACCGACAATCTGCCCGAGTTCAATCCGGCCAAGAATACGGTCACCCAGGTCAAGATCCCGGTGCGCGACCCCAAGACGCCGAGCACCAAGGACGACCCGATGCTGGCGCCCTCGCCTTACAACGGTCCCGATGCGATCTGGGACAGCCAGGCCATCGTGCACAACCCGATGTATGACGAGCTGGGCAACCTCTGGGTCACCGCCCGCATCCGTCCCGCCGCCAATCCGGACTTCTGCAAGAAGGGCTCGGATCTTGAATCGGCGAAGCTATTCCCGATCGCCACGTCGGGCCGTCAGCTGGCCATGCTCGACCCCAAAACGGGCAAGTTCACGCTGATCAATACTTGCTTCCCGACCCATCACCTGGAATTCGGCTACGACAAGAACGATACGCTTTGGACCAGCGCCGGTGGTCCGGCGGCCAACGTGGTCGGCTGGCTGAACACCAAGATGTTCCGCGAAACCGGCGACGAGCAGAAATCGCAGGGCTGGACCGCGCTCATCATCGACACCGCCGGCCTCGGCAAGCGCGAGGGCGAGTACACGGAGCCCAACCAGCCAATCGACCCCAAGAAGCAGCACCGCATCAATGCGGCGTTCTACGGCGTATCGCCGAGCCCGGCCGACAACTCGGTTTGGGGCTCGACGCTCGGCTATCCGGGCGGGATGGTCCGGCTCGATCCGGGCGCGAACCCGCCGTCGACCGCGCTCGCGGAAATCTACGACGTCCCGGCTCCCGGCTATTCGCCGCGTGTCATGAACATCGACACTCAGGGTGTGGTCTGGACCTCGCTCGCGAGCGGCCATCTGGCGAGCTTTGACCGCCGCAAATGCAAGGTCTTGAACGGCCCGACCGCGACCGGCAAGCACTGCCCGGAAGGCTGGACTCTCTATCCTTATCCCGGGCCGCAATTCGTGAACGTGACCGATCCGGGCAGCGCCGAGGCGAGCTACGGCACCTGGGTCGACCAGCACGACACGCTTGGCCTTGGCAAGGACGTGCCGATCTCGACTGGCAACGAGAACGACGCCTTGCTCGCGTTGGTGAATGGCAAGTTCATCACGATGCGGGTCCCGTATCCGGAGAGCTTCTATGCCAAGGGCATGGACGGCCGCATCGATGATGCCAACGGCGGCTGGAAAGGCCGCGGCATCTGGACCACGGCCGGCAACCGCACGCCCTTCCACGTCGAAGGCGGCAAAGGCAGCCTGCCCAAGGTCGTGCACTTCCAGATGCGGCCCGATCCGCTGGCGGATTGATCGCTAGAGCATTTTCAGGAAAAGTGGAGACTGGTTTTCCGTCCGAAAATGCGACCATGCAAGAAGGCTAGAGCGGATAACCGTTCTAGCCGATCGCGGTCTGAGCCACTGATAGCCGCCCGGCATCACTGCCGGGCGGGCTTTTTCATGCCTTGGATGCGGCCGGCGCGGCATTTGCGTCCGAGCCGCGGCCCGTCCGCGCTTTTAAGAGGTTCTTTACCATCTGGCGGGCAATATCCTGCAGCTTAACGACTTGGAAACCCCTCTTAACGGACGGCGGAGGACCATATGCAGTGGCTCCGGGATCATATGCGAAATCACATCGGCGAAACCGCGATCGAACCCACCGAAAAAGTGCTGAACTTTCGGCGCGCGTCAGCGGCTCCGGGGAAGCATCAGGATAC
>DASZKX010000311.1:0-23455 GCA_035552735.1 Xanthobacteraceae bacterium | reverse complement strand
TCGACGTCCATCATCACATCGTGTCGCCCGGCTTCGTCGAGGAACTGCGCTCGCTGCTGCAGCCGCCGACCCTCAATTGGACGCCGGAGCGCTCGATCGAGGACATGGACAGAGCCGGGGTTGCGACCGCCATTACCTCGGTAACCACGCCCGGGGTGTGGATCGGCGACCATGAGCAAGGGCGTCGCTTGGCGCGGGAGTCCAATGACTATGCGGCCAGGCTTGCCGCCGATTATCCGGGACGCTTCGGCATGTTCGCGGCGGTGCCGCTCCCGCATATCGAGGCAAGCCTGCGCGAGATGGAATATGGGCTCGACGTGCTCGAGGCCGACGGCATCGCGCTGTTTACGAGCTATCGCGACAGATGGCTGGGCGATCCGGCGTTCGAGCCGGTGATGGCGGAGCTAAACCGCCGCAGAGCGGTGGTGTTCGTGCATCCGGAAGCGCCGCTGTGCTGCCGCGGACTGTTGCCCGGCGTGCATGAGCACGTGCTCGAATACGGCTTCGACACCACGCGCGCCATCACCCGCATCTTGTTCAGCGGCACGGCGCTCCGCTATCGCGACATCCGCTGGATCTTCTGCCACGGCGGCGGCACCACGCCGTTCCTGGCCGAGCGCCTGGTGCGGGCGCCCCGCACCAACAAGTCGCTCGCCCAATACGTGCCGGACGGCGTCATGGCGGAGCTGCAACGCTTCCACTACGACGTGGCGCAGATCGCCCACCCGATGGCGCTGTCGGCCCTGACCCGGCTGGTGCCGATCTCGCAGATCCTGTGGGGCACCGATTTCCCGTTCCGCTTCGGCACCGAATACGTGAAGGGCCTGAGCGAATTCGGCTTCAGCGCCGAGGACCTGCGCAAGATCGATCGCGAGAATGCGCTGCGGCTGCTGCCGCGGTGGCGATAGCCTGTAGATGGGTAGAGCTCTTGCGAAACCCATCAGCGGCGTGCGTTGGATGACGACGTCCATCTTTGCGGGCCGCGAAACTCATTGAGCGCCCTTGATGGGTTTTGCAAAAGCTCTACATCCTCCAAAAGAGTCACCAACCCGAGCCGCCGCCGCCGCCCCCGCCGCCGCCCGAGGAACCGCCGCCGCCAGAGCCGCCGCCGCTGCTGCTCGACCCGGGCGGTGAGGAGGCGGAGGCGATGGTGTGGGTGAGCGCGCCGCCGAGGTGATTGGCGAAGCCGACCGGATCGTTGCGCCAATCGCGGGTGCCGACGTACCAGGTCGAGGCGGCGGCGCCCGCGCCGGCGGCGGCGAGCACGCCGGCAAAGCGCTTGGCCCAGCGGTTCTCGACGTCGAGCGCGATCGCATACGGGAGGAACTTCTCGAACAACTCGGGCGTCTTGTCGGGCGGATTGAGGGCGTTGAGCCGATCCTCCTCGGCGACGCCGAGATATTGGCGGAAGCCCTCGATGCGATCCATGATCTCGCGGCCGGTCACGGTCGGAGCCTGCAGCCAATGGATTCCGAGAAACGCCAGTGGGCTCACGATACAGGCCGCGGCGAAGGGCACGAGATCGAGGGGACCGCCCCCGCTCGCCGCCATCACGGAGAGCCCACCGGACACTGAGACCGCGATGAGGAGCGCACCTCCTCCAATGAACAGCGCGCCCAGCCGATCGCGCCGCAGGCCCGTCCGGACCAGATAGGCGCCGCCCACGATCGGAGCGACCGGCACCAGCATACCGAACAGCAGCGGCCCCAGGCGGTCGGGGTCGCTGTAGGTCACGATCATCAGCACCACGATCACCACCAGAAGCAGGGCCGACAACGCCATGCCCACTCCCGACCAGAGATAGTTGTCGGTGAAAAGCGTGCCATCATAAGCCTGCCCAAGACGCTCCTTCAACGCGTCCTTGGCCTTGCCGAGCCGTTCGTAATTGGCCTGGGTGAGCAAGAGCGACGGCATGGCGGCGAACAGCTTGCTCTCCAAGGCCTGCTCGGGCGGCCCGATCGGCTTGCCGCCGTCGCGGTGCTCGATCTGCTTGCCCTCGCCGGTAAGCCGGATGTGCCCGTTCACCCCGAGATCGATGATGGCCGCCGTGAAGCAGCGGTCGTCGAAATTCATGCGTTCGACAAAGCGCACCGAGGCCGCCGACATGCCGTTCGGCGGACCAAACAGCGGAATGATGGTGCCGCGCGGCGGGTCGCGCCCGAACCGCAGCCAGGCGAAGGCATAGAAGCCGAGCACGGCGGCTAGGCCCGCGCCGGCGACGACGTCCGGAAGATTGTCCTGCAGCCACCAGCCGGTCTGCTGGCTGGCGGTCGGCGGCTCGACGACGCCCTTACCCCAAGCCGCCGCCACCGTGAGGCCATTGCCGGCGGGCAGCGGCCGGGTGGTGCGAAACACGATGTGGCCGGGGCGCTGCTCGACGATCGCGGCGTCCTGGCCGCGCGCGCCCTGCGGGCCGGTATAGAACGCGCTCTGCCGGAACGGCACGGCCTCCGGCAGCGTGATGCGGGCCTCGGCGGAATCGATCGCGAAGGTCCAGCCGGTGCCGGTCGCGTTCCAGTACAGCTCGTCATAGTCCGCGAAAAAGCCGATCTGCCGCGTGGTGCGGTAGCGGATGACGTATTCGTGCTCGCCGGTGGACAAGTTCACCTCGGCGCGGCCGATGCGCACGCGCACGCCGTTCGCCAGCGCCTCGGTGGTCCAGGGCTCGTCGGCGCCGTCCCGCGTCACCGACTTCACGTCAAAGCCGACCACGACCCGGCCGCCGTCGGGGCGCGCATAGGTGGTGGGAAAATCACGCAGGATGCCGCGGCGGATCTGGTTGCCCTCGGCTTGCACCCTGATCGTCTCGGTGACCGCGAGATCGCCGTTGCGCTCGACCTCCACGTCGCTGACGAAGCGCAGGATGCGCTCGACCGCCTGCGCGGGCCCGGCCGCCGCGACCGCAACCACGAGCGCAAGCACCATCCGCCGCATCATCTGCATGGCTCTTGCCTCGCGGGTCCGGCATCGTGAATTTGCATCAAGGCTGCGGCGCCTGGAATGCGACGGTGGGCGTGGCGGCCTGCGCGCGATCCTCGAGCTCGAAGAACGGCAGCTCCCGAAAGCCGAGCACGCCCGCCACCAGATTGTCGGGGAAGGACTGGATGCTGATGTTCAGGTTGCGCACGGTGCCGTTGTAGTAGCGGCGTGCCATCTGCAACTGATCCTCGATCTCGGCCAATTGCTGCTGCAAAGCGAGGAAGTTCTTGTCGGCCTTGAGCTCCGGATAGGCCTCGGCGACCGCGAACAACCGCCCCAGCGCCCCCTGCAAGGCGCTTTCCGCCGAGGCCCGGCGGGCCACGTCATCGGCCGCGATGCTCGACTGCCGGCTCTTCGTCACCTCCTCGAAGACGGCGCGCTCGTGCGCCGCATAGGCCTGCACGGTCGCCACCAGATTGGGCACCAGGTCGGAGCGCCGCTTGAGCTGCACATCGATTCCGCTCCAGCCCTCGCGCGCCAGGTTGCGCAACTTGATCAGCCGATTGAAGACAAAGATCGCGTAGAGCGCGATCGCGGAAAGGACGGCGGCGATGATCCATCCGCTCATGTCAAGCAACCCTTGCATGCGGCGGCATTCTCGGCAGGTCGATTCGTTCCGCCACAATCACCTTCCATGGGTGCGCTCCAGCCGCCGTCCATTGTAATCAACAATGAAAAAATCAGGCCCGTTGGTGTAGGATGGGTAGAGCGGCGGAAAAATCTCCGCGCAGGCGCAATTCATCAGCTTCAATTTTCCCGAATAGTCTGATTTGGGAATAGGTGTCAAGGCAGCGAAGGACAACATGACGGACATCGAGCTGAAGATCGCGATCGCCGGCCACGGGCACACGAGCGCGTTGAAGGACGGCAGCGTGCGGATCGAAGGCGTTGCGGCCGATTTCGTCGAGGTGGCGCCGATCATTGCGGCCTACCGCCGGATGGTGCGTGACCTGGAGTTCGACGTCTGCGAGATGGCGCCGACTACCTATCTGATCGCACGTGCTCACGGAGCGCCCTTCATCGGGCTGCCGATCTTCCTGACGCGGCGTTTCCATCACTCGGGCTTCGTGGTTCGGCCGGACGCCGGGATCCGCGACCCCAAGGACCTCGAAGACAAGCGGGTCGGGGTGCGGGCCTATTCGGTGACGACCGGGGTGTGGACCCGCGGCATCTTCGTCAACGACTACGGGCTCGATTCCGCCAAGGTCACCTGGGTGGTCGACGAAGAGGAGCATGTGACCTCGCTCGAGCTGCCCCCCAACGTGATCCATGCACCGGCCGGCCACTCGCTCGCCGGCATGATGGCGAGCGGCGATTTGCAGGCGGGCTTCACCGGAAATGCCGGCATCGGCCGCGCCGGACCGCCGATCGCCGGATGGCAGCAGAGCGCTGCGGCCGGCGCGCCGGTCTATCGGGAGCTCATTGCGGATGCGGCAAACGTGGAGGCCGCGTGGTTCGCCCGGACCGGCATCTATCCGATCCACGGTGTGGTGGTGGTCAAGACCGACGTGCTCGCCCGCCATCCCCGGATCGCGCGCGCGTTGTTCAACGCGTTCCTGGAAGCCAAGAACGCCTATCTGCGCCGCCTGATCGGCGGCGAGGCCAATGCGCCCGAGGACCAGCGCTATCGCACGCTGTCGGCACGCGTCGGCGATCCGCTGCCGTATGGGCTTGCGCCCAACCGGGCAAGCATCGACGCGCTCGTCACCTACACGCTGCAGCAGGGATTGATCCCCGGCCCGATGTCGATGAGCGAAATGTGGGTTGATCCGCAGACGCAATGACGATCTTTGGTAGCGCTCCAGCTTGCATGCGGCATCCCCCGTTCAGCCCCCGCAAGCGCCGGCGTAAAGCGCCCTGGTGGGATGGGTAGAGCTCATAAGGGCGTTCACGCCCGTCTTCGCGGGCTATGCGAAACCCATCAGCTGCGTTTGATGGGTTTCGCTGCGCTCTACCCGGCCTACGGCCACGCCGGCACGACCGGTATCGATTTTGCCGTGAAATGCTCTATGGCTTGCGGATGAACGATTTTGCCTCCGCTTTCCATATCGCGATTGCGCTGATCGGCCGCTTCGACGTCGCGTTGCGTGAGATCGTGGCGCTGTCGCTGCAGGTCAGCCTGACGGCGAGCGCCTGCGCGTTTGCGATCGGGGCGCCCTTGGGCATAGCCTTGGCGATCTATCGTTTTCGCGGGCGCGGCGCCGTAGTGGTGCTGGCCAACACGCTGCTGGGCCTGCCGCCCGTGGTGGTGGGTCTCACGGTCTATCTGCTGCTGTCGCGATCGGGGCCGCTGGGATCGCTCGGTCTCCTGTTCACCCCCACCGCCATGACGATCGCGCAAACCGCGCTCGCCACCCCGATCGTGGTGGCGCTGGTGCACCGCGTGGCGGTCGGGCTTTGGCGGGCCTATGGGGACAGCCTCTTGATCAGCGGCGCGTCGCGCTTGCGCGCCATCCGGCCGCTGATGCGGATGGGGCGGGAGGGCTTGCTCACCGCATTCCTGGCGGCCTTCGGCCGCGCCATCGCTGAGGTGGGTGCCATCATCATCGTGGGCGGCAATATTCGCGGCTATACCCGCAGCATGACCACCACCATCGCGCTGGAAACAAGCCGCGGCGACCTCAGTCTCGCGCTCGCGCTCGGGATCATCCTGCTCGCGCTCTCGATGGCGGTGAGCGCCGCCGGCCTCTATTTCGGGCGCGGCCGGAGCGATCGTTAGGACGCTTGCATGACATCTGCGATCGATGCCCCAACCCTCAAGACCTGGCTCGGCGACGCGCGCGAGATCGCGCTCCTCGACGTGAGCGAGCACGGACAATACGGCAGCGGGCATCCGTTCTTCGCGGTGCCGCTGCCTTACAGCCGGTTCGAGCTGGGCCTGCCCGCGCTGGTGCCGAACCCGGCGGTGCGCCTCGTCCTCTGCGACCAAGGCGACGGCTTGGCGACGCGGGCGGCCACACGCGCCGCAGCCCTGGGCTATCGCGACGTGCATACCTTGAGCGGCGGCAAAGAGTCATGGCGGCGGGCCGGCTACACGCTTTTCTCCGGCGTCAATGTCCCGAGCAAGACCTTCGGCGAGCTGATCGAGCATGAGCGCCGCACGCCGCGTATTTCCGCCCGCGCTCTCCAGGCGTTGCGGGATGCGCAGGAGGACGTCGTCATCGTGGACGGCCGCCCGTTTGCCGAATACCGCAAGATGAGCATCCCGGGCGGGATCTGCTGCCCGAACGGCGAGCTGGCGCTGCGGATCAGGGACATCGCGCCTGACCCGCGGACCAAGATCGTGGTTAATTGCGCGGGCCGTACACGTTCAATTATCGGGGCCCAGACCTTGCTGGATTTCGGCATCCCCAATCCGGTTTATGCGCTCGAGAATGGCACGCAAGGCTGGTTTCTGGCCGGGCTCGCGCTCGATCATGAGGCGCAGCGGCGCCATTCCGATCAGATCAACTCCGCCGACATCGCGCCGCTGCGGGTGCGCGCGCGGCAATTCGCGGACGCGCGTGGCGTCGCCTTCGTGGCGGCAGCCACCGCCAAGGCCTGGCTCGGCGACCCGGCGCGCACCGCCTATTTGCTGGATGCGCGCACCGCCGAGGAGGTCGCGGCCCGCGCGGTGCCGGGCTCTCGGCACGCGCCGGGCGGCCAGCTGATCCAGGCGACCGATGCGTGGGTCGGCGTCAAGGGCGCGCGGCTGGTGCTGGCCGATGATGAGCAGGTGCGGGCCCCGGTGGTGGCCGGCTGGTTGCGCCAGCTCGGCCATGAGGCCTGGGTGCTCGATGGCGGCATCGCGGCCGCCGCGGCGCTCGACTGGCCGCCATCGCTCAAACCGTCCGCCGCGCCGGCTCCGACACCAATCACGCCGCGCGAGCTGACGCAGGCGCTCGCCGCCGGCGCGGCACAAGCCGTCGATGTGCGGCCCGCCATGACGTTCCGCCAAGGCCACATCGCGCCGGCCACATGGTCGATCCGCCCGCGCGTCGCGGCAACCGTCAATCGTGCGATCGCGACGACGGTGCTGATCGCCGACGAGCCGGGCGTCGCGGCCCTGGCGGCGGTCGATCTCGCCGAAGCCGGCTGCGCGGATATCCGTCTGCTTGCGGGTGGGCTGGCGGCCTGGCGGGACGCTGGCCTGCCGATCATCGCCACACCCGATGATCCCGCCGATGCGGAGTGCATCGATTTTCTGTTCTTCGCGCATGCAAGGCACGAGGGTGATGCGCAGGCGGCCCGGGAATATCTGGCGTGGGAAACCGGCCTCCTCGATCAGCTCGACGCACAGGAGCGCGGCGTGTTTCGGGTGATGAGTGAATTGTGAAGTGGGGTCTCCTCGTCGTCCCGGCCGAAGCGCCGGGACCCATACGCCGCAGTGGATGGAGAGGGCACGGCGTATGGGTCCCTGCTTTCGCAGGGACGACGGCGGGAATCGTGAAGCCACCGCGACCTATGAAGCAGCGGCAGATTGCATCGCCTTGATGTTGGAGCGCTTGACGTGGTCGAGGTTCCTGCCCTCGATGCGGATGAGCTTGACCGGCGCGTCGCGCCGCGGCGAGTGCACGTCGGCGACATCGTAGAAGTGAGCATCGCCGGGATCCATCACGTAGGTGCGCACCGGCTCGACCAGCGCAGGCTTGCCGGCCTCGCCTTTCTGCACGATCTTCCAATCGGTCATCTCGGTGACGCCGGCGGCTTGCCCATAGATCGCCCAGCTCGAGCCATGGTCATGGGGCGAGCCGATGGCGGGGCCGTCGTAGACATGCCCGCAGATGCAGAAGCCGAGCTCCGGATCCTCGTATAGGATCTCGCGCGGATTGGCATTGGGCGCACGGTCTTTCAGATAGGTGGCCAGGAAGACCGGATCGTTCAACGACCGCACCACGTATTGGCAGACCTTGCGCTTGGCAGCGGAGGTCTGATCGGCCTTGAGGGCGGCACGGATATCGGCGGCGAATTGCTCCAATGTGTAGGTCATTGGTCTGATCCTTGATGGTTTCCTGTTCGGCAAGACAGATTACCTCAGGTGTTCTTGACGATCGAGTCCTCTCCCCGGGGCCGTCCCTGCGAAAGCAGGGACCATACGCCGCAGTAGATCGAGAGGGCACGGAGCATGGGTCCCGGGGCTACGGCCGGGACGACTCCGGTGTGTGCATTAGGGCCGAACCATTGAGCCAGCAGGTCGGACAGGTCACGCCATTCGAGGTTATCCTTCTCGATCAGTTGAATCTTCCAATCGCGCTTCAATTTCTTGAGCTGCTTCTCGCAGGTGATCGCCTCCACGGGGGTCTCATAAGTTTCCACGTAGACGAGCCGGTGCACACCGTATTTGCGGACAGATCCGGAGCCACGTCCCGTCCGGTATTGCTCGAGTCGAAGGCAAAGATTGTTCGTTATACCGATATACAAGGTGCCGTGCCGGCCGCTTGCGAGGATGCAGATGCAGTAAAGCATGTTGTGGAGCCAGCTCAGCATCGTTCCTTCGCAACATATTTATTTTAGCACTCCGCCTCACAAGCAAACAATCCTTTGTCGTCCCGGCCGTAGCGCCGAGACCCATACCATCAGGGCGTTTACGCCCGTCTTCGACGGGCTATGGCAGCTCATCGAGCGGGCACGGCGTATGGGTCCCTGCTTTCGCAGGGACGACTCCGTGGAGAGGCGGCGAACCCGGGGAATACGAAATCAACGCGGAGACGCCCGGCTAATTCGTCCCGGCCTGTCGCGGCGGGAAGAACAGTTGCTCGCCGTTGATGCGATAGGAGGTGATGGCGTCGAGGCCCGCCTTGGAGGTCAGCCATTCGTGCCAGGTACGCGCCTGCGCGGCCTTCACATGCGGCCACTTGGCGGGATTGACCAGGATGCTGCCATAGGGGTTGAACAAGGCGGTATCGCCGTCGGTCAGGATCTCGAGATTCTGGCGGTTCTTGAAATTGGCCCAGGTGGCGCGATCCGTGAGCGTATAGGCGTCGAGGGCTGCTGCGACGTTGAGGGTCGGCCCCATGCCCTGGCCGAGATCGCGGTACCAGGCGGCATGCGGGTCGGGCGCGACGCCGGCCGCTTTCCACAGCCGCAATTCCATCCGGTTGGTGCCGCTGTCGTCGCCTCGGCTCGCGAACACCGCGTGCCCGGCGGCGATCCGCCGCAAAGCCTCGCGGGCATCCTTCAGCCCGTGAATTCCGGCCGGATCGGACTTGGGGCCCACGATGACGAAGTCGTTGTACATCACGTCGCGGCGATCGATACCGTAGCCCTCGGACACGAACTTGTCCTCGCCGGCGCGGTCATGCACCAAGAGCGCATCGGCGTCGCCGCGCATCCCGATCGCCAGCGCCTGGCCGGTCCCAACCGCGACCACGTGCACCTCCAAGCCGCTAGCGGCCCGGAACAACGGAAGGACGTGTCCAAACAAACCGGAATCCTCGGTCGAGGTGGTCGAGCTCAGCGTAATGAAGCTCTCCTGGGCGTGCGCCGCAGTCAGGAAGAGAATTGAGAGCAGAAGTGCAGCCGCTCGGATCATGGTTTCTTGTCCTATGGGCCGGTGCTAGCCGGCGATGGGCTCGAAGCCATAGAGCCGCGCCGGATTGTCGACCAGGATTTTCTTGCGGATCGCCGCGTCAGCCACCCAGGTCGGCAGCAGATTGAGCACGCGGCCATCGTCGTTGGGATAGGGCGGCGCGAGCGCCGTCGGGGTGGGGCCGCGGCCCGGATGCGGCCAATTGCTGCCCCAAACCACCCGGTCCGGGTTGGCGGCGACCAGCGCCTTCGCGAGCGGCGCGGTGTCGGGAAAATCGGGCGTCTTGTCGGATGTGCGATAGGCGGCGGAGATCTTCACATAGGCGTGGCCGGATTTGACGAGATCGAGCAAATCGGCAAAGCCGGGCTGGCTCGGCCCGGGAGCCGCCTTGGCGCCACCGAAATGATCGAAGATCACCGGCATCGGCAGCCCCATGATGTCGCTCTTGAGCGCGGAAATCACCGCCAGGTGCGTGTTGATCTGGATATGCCAATTGCGGCCGGCGAGCTGCGCCGCGGTGGCGGCGAGAATGCGTTTGGCGGCGGCCGGATCGCTCTCGCCGGCGGTCTCGAGGTTGAGGCGCACGCCACGCACGCCCGCGCCCGCCAGCTCATCGAGCATCGCGGCGGAGACCGATTTGTCGATGACGGCGATCCCGCGGGCGCGCACGCCGAGCTCGCGAACCGCATTGACGGTGCAGGAATTGTCGATGCCGTAGACGCTCGGCGTCACGACCACCACCCGCTCCAAGTGGAGCGCGCTCTGCAGGCTGCGCAGATCATCGATCGAGGCCTCCGGAGGCGAATAGAGCCGGCCGGAGAAATACGGAAAATGCACCGGATCGAAGATGTGCACGTGGCAATCGCAGGCGCCGCGTGGAACGTCGAAATTGACCGGCGTCTTCACGGTCGAGGGCGCGGCGGCGAGGCCGACGCCGGCCTTCAGGGTGAGGCTCGCGGCACCGGCGGCGCCCATATGAGACAGCATCCGACGTCTGGTGAGCATGATGTCCTCCCGGTTGCGCCGCTCATCAAGGCTGGCAAACGTGGGCATGGCTCCGGCGGCGCTTCACGGCGAAACGTATCGCAACCGGGAGGGGCACGATAGGGCGGCCCGGCGCAATCGGGAATTTCTGGCCGACGCATCGGAATGGCCCTGTTTATGCATAAAATCATTGTCGCCAGCGCGGCGCGCCATTGATCGTCGCCGCGGGCGTGCTTTGAACCACCGGCGATCCGAGAAAAGGATATTTCATGCGTATCCATGTCGGATGTGAGCTCAGCTTCGATTTTCCGCAGACGACGCCGATGATCGCAACCCTGAACGTGCACTTCTCGCGTTTCTCCGACCTGGAGCGTCCGGACTATCTGATGACGAACCCCGCGGTTCCGGTCGAGGGCTATCGCGACAGCTTTGGAAACTGGTGCTCGCGTCTGGTGGCCCCTGCGGGTCATTTCAGCCTCGGCACCGACGCCATCCTGCGTGATTCAGGCGTGCCGGATCCGCTCGATCTCAACGCCCTGCAACACCAGGTCCAGCATCTGCCGGCCGAAACCCTGCTCTACCTGCTCGGCAGCCGCTATTGCGAGACCGACCGGCTCTCGGACGACGCCTGGCGCCTGTTCGCGCATACGCCGCTCGGCTGGCCGCGGGTGCAGGCCGTTTGCGATTTCGTGCACAATCACGTGACGTTCGGCTACGAGCACTCGCGCGCCACCCGGACCGCGTTCGAAGCCTACACCGAGCGCCGCGGCGTTTGCCGCGACTTCGCGCATCTCGCCATCGCGTTTTGCCGTTGCCTGAACATCCCGGCGCGCTATTGCACCGGCTACATCACCGACATCGGCCTGCCGCCACCCTACGCGCCGATGGATTTCTCGGCCTGGATCGAGGTCTATCTGGGCGGCCGCTGGCACGGCTTCGATCCGCGCAACAACGCGCCGCGCGTCGGACGCATTCTCATCGCCCAGGGCCGTGACGCCGCCGATGTACCGCTCACCCACATTTTCGGGCCCGGCACCCTGTCGGGCTTTCGCGTGGTAGCGGAAGAGGCCGCCATGTGAACAAAGGACCGGTGGGCCGAGCGCAGCCTCTGAGGACGCAGCGCCGAGGTTGATCCCGTGTTTGATTGATTGGTCGGGCCCAGCGCCTCGCGGAGCCTCCGAACCGGCATTGTCACGCCGAGATGATCGGCCTACACATTTCGCGCCGTCGCGTCGACCCAATCGAGATGCCTCCATACCGCGAACCGCGACGGCGGCTGCGCTCATTGCGGTCCTTGCGGCGCCAACCAGGGAACGAATCGACCAGGGAACGAATAAGGGGAGACGAATGAGCTACCAGGACCTGATCTATGGCGTCGACCAAGGCATCGCGACCATCACGCTCAACCGGCCGGCGCGGATGAACGCGCTGTCGCCGAACCTCGAAGAGGAGTTGCACCGCGCCTTCGACGAAGCCGATGCGGATCAGGCCGTGCGGGTCATCATCCTGACCGGCAGCGGGTTGGCCTTTTGCGCCGGATTCGATCAGGGGCCGAACAAATCCGGCCGGCGCAATTCCGATCCGACCGGAAAGTCGATCGCTGAATTCATCGAATATTGTCATCGCCGGCACGGCAAGCGGGTGACGGATTGGGCGCATATGTGGCGCCTGGGCAAGCCCATCATCGCGGCGGTCAACGGCTGGGCGATGGGCGCGGGCTTCTGGTACCAGCTCGCTGCCGATATCACCATTGCGTCGGATCAGGCCGTGTTCGCGCAACCCGAGGTGCGGCACATTTCGGCCTCGAGCTATCTTTTGACCGCGCTCTGCGGCTGGAAGATCGCCAACCGCTGGGCGCTCACGGGCGATCACTTCGACGCCCAGGAGGCGTTCCGCATCGGCATGGTCAACGAGGTCGTGCCGCACGATCAATTGATGACGGCGGCGGGCGCGCTGGCGCGCCGGATCGCGCTGGTGCCGGAACCCGCGGTGCGCCTCAACAAGGCGATCGCCATGCAGGGCATCCAGGCCGCCGGCCTCTACTCGGCCCTGCTGCTCGAGGGCACGCTCGGGACGCTCGCGCAAGCGTCCCACAACGAATTTCGCGAAAAGCTGTTCGAGGTGCATCGCACCCAGGGCGTCAAGGCCTACCTCGAGATGCGCGACGGCCCGTTCCAGCCCGAGCCCATGGGCCCGCGCTCGAAGAAGCGGAAGAAATAGGCCGAGCCAGATCCGTCGGCGTGTACTGCGTCGTCCCGGCGCCGCCATAGCGCGTCGAAGACGCGCGTGAACGCGCTGACGAGCGCGTCGAAGACGCGCGTGAACGCGCTGACGGAGCCGGGACCCGCATCAGGGCGTTTACGCCCGTCTTCGACGGGCTGTGCAGCGCAGTCCATCGAGAGCACACGGCGTGTCGGTCCCTGCTTTCGCAGGGGACGACATCGTGGAAGGGCGCTCGGATAAAAAATGGCGGCGTTGTACAAACAAATGGCCCCGGAAATCTCCGGGGGCATTTCGCGGCTTGTATCAGTCAATTCTCAATAGCAGGCGCGGCGCGTCCGGTAGACCACATGTCCGCGCGGGGTCACGAAGCGTTCCCGCACCAGCGGACACCCGTAACCGGGGCCGTAGTCATAGTCGTAATTGCGATAGAAACGCGGCCCGACCCCGATCCCGAACGGGCCGACTTGCACCCCGGCACCGCCTGGCCCGGCACCCAGATAGAACTGGGCGGAAGCTGGCGCCGCCGCGAGCACCACCGCCGCTGCTGCCAGCGTGGCGAGAAAAATCTTCCTCATGGACATTCCTCCGTTGTAGTCCTAGACCTCAACGCATCAGCGGCGTCTATGTTCCATCTCCAGAACATTTATATAGGCTCCTATATAGGCTCCGGAACCAAGTGGAGCACATGGGCGTTGCGAAGTGGGCTCATGCGGGCCGCTTCGCCGTAAAACGAACGGCGTCTGAAACGATTGAGCTTGAAACGGTTGAGCTTGAAACGGTAAGACAAAATCAACGAACAAAATTGAATCAATCAAACGTCTGGATCAATCTGAATCAAGGAGGGTCGCCATGCTTGGTTGGGCCGTGACTTTTCTGGTGATTGCGCTGATCGCCGCGGTGCTTGGCTTTGGCGGCATCGCCGGCTTTGCGGTCGAGCTCGCAAAGATCGTCTTCGTGGTCGCCCTGATCCTGTTCGTGATTTCCGCGATCTTCGGCTTCATGCGCGGCCGGTCGCCGACGCTGCCGTAAGGCGAGCACGCGAACACCCCGGTGTCGTCCCCGCCTTTAGCGCCGGGACCAATACCATCAGGGCGTTTACGCCCGTCTTTGACGGGCTATCGGCAACTGACGGAGAGGGCACGGCGTATGGGTCCCTGATTTCGCAGGGACGACGGCGTGGAGAGGCGTTCGCTACCTACGAAGGCAAATGGACCGGAACAACGCCGGTTTACGTCGTCACTTCTGGGTTTGCTTGAAATATTTCAAATCGGGCGGGGGCTGGTTCTTCTTGGTCGGCATCAAATTGCCGTCCGCGCTCAGATAGTACGGCTCGTTGCCGATGCGCACCCAGCTATTGTCCGCCGAGCAGGCCTCCGTGTGCCATTTCGGGCGGACGTTCGGCTTGCGGCTGGCCTTCTTGATGATGCTCCAGGGCTGCGTCAGCGCATGGTCGAACACGGTGATCTCGTCATTGATGACGTTGGGATCGGCCTTGTCGAGGAAGAAACGTTCCTTGATGATGCTTTGATTGTCATGATGCAGCGGGAGCCCGCTGGCGTCGTAGGCGCGCGGACCCTTGAAGGCGCGGGTCTCGACGTCGAGCTCGTCATAGTGGCCGTCGCCCTTGGTATCGATCCACTTGCCGACGGAGTAGCCCGCATAGTTCTCCTCGGCATCCTCCGGGATCTCGCGTCCGTCCGTGTAGATCCGCCGGTACGAATCGTTGACGTGGCTGATCAAGAGGTAGGTGATCTCGGGCGTGATGATGATCTCCATGGGATCGTAGATGTTCATCATCATCGGCATGCCTTGAGGAATGCAGAAGGTCGAGGGCACGTCGCCGACGCCGCCGGCGGCCAGGTCGGCGCGGTTGGCTTCATAGACCTTCTGATACTCCGGGGTGAGCGGGGCCTTCGGGCCGCCCGGCTGGGTCCAATTGGGGCTGCCGACGCGCGTCCACTGGCCCTTCCAGTCCGGATACTTCGAATCGTTCGCCGCGCGCACGTCGGACGCCGTCATCGATAGCGCCGCCGCCACCGCGGCCGCCAGGGCAACTGCACCCACCGACCCTTGGTAACGCATGCATTCCTCCCACGATTGTTCTCGTTGCCGCCCACGCTGGATTCCGGACCGATCGCAGGTCCGGCCGACCGGGCCGTTCTCCATAGATATATACCGTCCGCGGGCTCAGGCGGAAGGGTCGGTCAGCGCGCCGGACCCGGAGTAACCCGGGCACGTGGGCCGGACAGGTCTTGCCCATAAGCCTATCCGCTGTCGTCCCGGTGCCAAGTGGGGATGAGCCGCCATAGCGCGCCGAACGCGGGCGTAATCGCGCCTATTTTACGGCGGCCTTGGCTGGGACGACAGCAATAAATGCATTGGCCTTCGACGATCCGTTCTCATGGTATATGCACTTGCTCCGCCCCGGTGCAGAGACGGTACGCGGGAAACCGCCCCATGAAGCGACACCTCCTCATTTTGCTGCTGGCCAGCGCGGCAACCGCGTGGCTGCTGGCGAGGCCGGTGCAGGCGATCACGCCGACCTGGCCGCAGCACACCGTGCGGTTCATCCTGCCGCTGGGGCCAGGCTCCGGCTCGGATATCGGGGCACGCCTGTTCGCCGAGCGGCTGACGGCACGCTGGGGCCAGCCGGTGGTGATCGAGAACCGTCCGGGCGGCGACGGCTTTGTCGCCATCACCGCGTTTCTGGGCGCCCATGACGATCACACGCTGTTGTTCGCCCCGACCTCGACCTTCACGGCGCATCCCATCCTGCACGGGAACCTGCCCTACGATCCGCACGACCTGATGCCGATCGCGCGGATCACCAACACGCTCATCAGCATCTCGGTGCCGGCCTCCCTCAATGTGAGCTCGCTCGACCAGCTGGTGGCGCTGGCGCGACGTGAGCCTGGCAAGCTCAACCGCGCCTCGATCACCGGTGCGCTCGATCTGGTGCTGTCCGGCTTTCTCAAGGGCATCGACCTGGAGGTGGCCAAGGTTCCGTACCGCGATCCGGTGCAGGCGGTGACCGATCTGGCGCAGGGGCGCATCCAGATCTACACCTCGGCCTTCGCCATCGTGCAGTCGCAGCTGCAGGCCGGCACCGTCAAAGCGCTGGCGATGACCAATCAAACGCGCGCCCCGACCGCGCCGGAGATTCCGACCGCCACCCAGGCCGGCTATCCAGAGCTCGCCTTCGACGGCCTGGTGGGCCTGTTCGGGCCGCCCAACATGGCGCCCGAGCTGCGCGAGCGCATCGCCGCCGATATGCGGACGGTCGCGGCCGACCCCGCCGTCGAGCCGCGCCTGATCCAGACCGGCCAGATCCTCAATCCGGGCGGCCCCGCGGAATTCGCGGCCGCGATCGAGGACCAGACCAGCAAGCTCGCCGCCATCGCCAAGGCGCTCGATATCAAGCCCGAACAGTGAATGGGAGGCGACGGTCGCATCGGCCCTCGCTTTCGTTTATGCTCGCCGCGACCCTGGAGGCTGGACAATGAGCATGAGCGCAATCGAGTTCGTCGAGAACTGGGTTTCAGAGAATATCACGGCCGACGCACCGGCGCCGGCGGACGTCGATGCGACCGCGCGAGCGTTGGCGTCCCAATGCCTCGTTGCCGCAACAGCGGCGGGCATTCTGCAGAGCGAGATCGACGACAGCTTCGACGATCTGACGGCCTTCATGGCAGGCGAGATCGAGGAAGCGAATACGCGTGAGGTCGCCGACGACGAATGACGGACGATCAAGCACTCGACAACGCAAACGGGTGACGTCCGCGACGGACGCGCCGATGACAACAGGCCGATCATATTCCTCGGGAGGACGCAGATGCCGGCGCGATCGAAAACTCTCGTCATGACGGCGATCCTCTTGGCGGCGGCCACGGTCGCGTCTGCCGGAACGGCTCGGGCGCAGCGCTTGAAGCAGGTCGGCAGCATCACGATTCCGGGCGGCCCGGTCGGCTCGATCGGCGTCATCTACATCGATCAGGGAACGGGCCTGGGCTACCTGGCCGACAAGGACAACAAGGCGGTCGACATTTTCGACACCAAGACCGACACCTATCTGGGACGCATCACGGGTTTCACCGGCACCACCAACAGCGGCGCGACCTCCGGGCCCAACGGCATCATCACCATCGACGAAGAGCTCTGGGTGAGCGACGGGGACAGCACCATCAAGGTGATCGATCGCAAGAGCGGCAAGATCACCGGCGCCATCCCGACCGGCGGCCAGAAGCGCGCCAATGCGATGGCCTATGATCCCAAGGACCATCTCGTCATCGTCGCCAATCCGAACGACAAGCCGCCTTTCCTGAGCCTCATCTCCACCACGCCCGGCCATCAGATCGTGGCAAAAATCCCCGTCGAGGACGCGGCCGAAAGCCTCGAGCGCTCGGATTATCATGCGGCGACCGGCATGTTCTACACCGACGTGCCGATCCTGCGCGCCAATCCGACGCAGGGCGGGCTGGCGCAAACCGATCCCAAGACCGGCAAGCTGGTCAAGGTGCACGAGCTCGACCGCTGCCATCCGCACAGCCTCGCGCTCGTCGCCGATGCGACCCTGTTCCTCGGCTGCAGCCTCGCGCCCGCAGCGGGCGGCGATCTCGCGGTGTTCGACGTCGGCAGCGGCAAGGTGCAGGCCACCCTGCCCGACATGGGCGGCTCGGGCGACACGGTGGTCAATCCCAAGCTCGGCCAATATTACCAGTCCGCCAGCAGCGCGCTCGGCGGGCCGGCGCTGCGGGTCATCGACATCAAGTCGCGCACGCAGGTGCAGAAGATCCCGACCTCGAACAGCGCCCATTCGATCGCCATCAGCCTGGCGCAGGGCCACGTCTACCTGCCGACCGCAGCCAAGGACGGACCCTGCGGCGGCTGCATCATGGTGTTCGCGCCGCAATAGAGCTTGCGAACCGAAGCGCCGATCCGTGGCGCCGCGACCCCGGCTGTGCTAATTTTGGCGGGTCACGGGTGCGCATCGTCGCGCCTATGCCGGCCAACAAGAACACGTCGCGCAATAAGGATCACATCGAGCATGTCTATCGGGATGTCGGGAGGACTCTCATGCCGAATCGACTCTACCGGAACGCGATCGGCGGGCTCGCCTTCGCCGCCGCGCTATTGACGACGGTTGCAGGCGCGCGGGCATTCGATGATTCCAAATACCCCGACTTCAACGGCCAGTGGAAACGGCCCCCCGGAGTCTCCAACCAATACGACATCAGCAAGCCCAGGACCGCGGAGGAGGCGCCGCTGACGCCGGAATATCAGGCGATCTTCGAAGCCAATCTCAAGGACCAGGCCGCCGGCGGACAAGGCACCGATCCGACCTATACTTGCATCCCGGACGGCATGCCGCGGGCCATGAACGTGATCTTCCCGATGGAGGTCGTGGTCACGCCCAAGACCACCTACATCATGATCGAGTACCTCACCATGCTGCGCCGGATCTACACCGACGGGCGCGACTGGCCGAAGGACTTCGAGCCGAGTTTCATGGGCTACTCGATCGGCAAATGGACCGATGCGGACCCCAATGGCCACTACCAGACCCTGGAGGTGGAGACCCGCCTGCTCAAGGGACCGCGCGCCTACGACTTCAACGGCATTCCGCTGCACGCCGACAACGAGACCGTGGTCAAGGAGCGTATCTTTCTCGACAAGGCCAATCCCGACATGATGCACGACGAGATCACCACGTTCGATCATGCCCTGACGCATCCGTGGAAGATCGTGAAGAATTACGTGCGGGTGCAGAATCCGATCTGGTTCGAGTCGATCTGCGCGGAGAGCAACGAGCACCTGCGCATCGGCAAGGAGAGCTACATGATGAGCGCGGACGGCTACCTGATGCCGGCCAAGAAGGGGCAGTCGCCGCCGGATTTGCAATATTTCAAGGACTCGCAGAAATAATACAAAAACGACATCAGCTCGGAGACCGGCATGGGCGGGATCGTGACGGCGGTGAGCCGCAGCGCCACCCACACCTTCAGCAAGCCCAATGCGGGCGCCATTCGGCTCCTGGCCGGGCTTGGGGTCGAGGGCGACGCCCATCTGGGCGTCACCGTCAAGCACCGCACGCGCGTGCGCACCGACCCGGACTCGCCCAACCTGCGGCAGGTACATCTGATCCACGCCGAGCTGCACGAGGAGCTGCGGGCGGCCGGATTCATGATCGCGGCCGGGCAGATCGGGGAGAACGTCACCACCCGCGGCATCGCGCTGCTCGGCTTGCCGGCCGGCACGCGGTTGCATCTGGGCGAAGCCGCGGTGGTCGAGGTGACGGGCCTGCGCAATCCCTGCGGCCAGCTCGACCGCTTCCAGGCCGGCCTCACCGCCGCACTGCTGGGGCGCGACCAGAACGGCAAGCTGATCCGCAAGGCCGGCATCATGAGCATCGTGCTGGCCGGCGGCGACGTCCGCCCCGGCGACACCATCGAGATCGAGCTGCCGCCGGAGCCGCACCAACCGCTCGAGCGGGTGTGAGGGGTCGCGGATAGCGGCTGCGTTCCTCTCCCGGCGCGGCGGGCTACGGCATGCACACATCTGCTACCCTCGACGGACGCGCGGCGTTCCTCGCCCCGCGTGCCATCAGGGCGTTTACGCCCGTCTGCGACGGGCTATGGAGAGGGCCCACGGCAAGAGGGAAAACCTGAACTCGGCCCCGTGAGGGGGCGCTTCCACAGGCTCAGACTCGGGGAAGCGCCCCCTCACGGGCCGAGATCGGATTTAATGTCAGTGGATGCTGCCCTCTCCCCGCGTGCGGGGCGAGGGAGGCGGTGCTTCTGTGCGCAGCACGTCCGCGAGGCGCTTGGCCCCATCGCGCGGGTCGCCGACGTTCTCGATCACGATGTCGGGCGCGAAATCGTCAACGGCAGATTCGGCGCGATCCAGGCGCTCCGCCACGTCGCCGCCGCTCTCCCGGCCGCGGACGGCGAGGCGCGCCAGCAGGATTTCTTTCGGGGCTGTCACCAGGACTGCGGTGACGTGGGCGTAGCGCTCGCGCAGCTGGTGCACGACGGCGCGGGAGACGTTGCAGATGACCGTCTTGCCGGCGCGAAGGTCGGCGTCGATCGCGGCGGGCAACGCATATTTGAGGTCATGTGCTTCCCACCAGAACGCATAGGCGCCCTGCCCAGCGGCGGCGTCGAATTGCGCGGGCGTAGCACTGTCATGGTCTTCGGCCGCAGAGGACGGACGGGTTACGATCCGGCGCGGAAACACGATCCGCGGATCATCCGCGCACAGCGTACGGGCCAGGGCGATGAGCGTGTCCTTGCCGGCGCCGCTGGGTCCCACCACGACAATGAGCGCGCCAGGGCCGATGCGTGGCGCGCGATCGGCAGGCGCGGTCATGCGACGCGCTGCCCGCTGCGCCAGACCGAGCGGACCACCGGAATATCCCGGCTGACACGCACACGGACCAGATCGGCGCGCTTGCCGACCGCAATCTCGCCGCGGTCATCGAGACCGACCGCCGCCGCCGGCGCCGCCGTGACGGTGCGCACCGCTTGCGGCAGGTCGATTGCCGGAACCGCCTTGGGCAAATGAAACGCCGCCATCAGCAGGCTCGCCGGCATGTAGTCCGACGACATCACGTCCAAGAGCCCGGCGCGCGCCAGCTCGGCGGTCCCGACATTACCGGAATGGGAGCTGCCGCGCACCAGATTGGGCGCCCCCATGAGCACGCTGATCCCGGCCGCGTGCAGAGCGTGCGCGGCTTCGAGCGTGGTCGGAAATTCCGCGATTGCCACCCGGTCGGCGACCGACTGCCCCACATGCTCGAGCGTGGTGTCGTCGTGGCTGGCGAGCCGCAGGCCGTGGGCGCGTGCGAGCGCGACCAGGTCGCGGTAGTTGCTCGCGGAGTTACGCGCCGCAAAATCGCGGCGCTGGGCGAACAAGACGTCGAGCTCCGCCTCCGTCAATCCGCCGGCCTTGCCGCGGTAATAGGTCCGCAGCTTCTCCTGGTCGCGGAATTGCCGCTGCCCGGGCGTGTGATCCATCAGCGAGACCAGCCTGACCTCGGGCCAGCCGATCAGCACAGTCGCCTCCGCGACCACGTCCGGCATCGGCACCTCGCAGCGCAGATGCAGGAAATGCCCGACCCGCAGCATCTCGGCGTCGCGCGCGGTCGCGATCGCGGCCGCCAACAGGGCGGCTTCGCCCCCCACTTCGTCGACGCCCTCCTCGCGCCACACGCGCAGCGAATCCAGCACCGTGGTGATGCCGCAGGAGGCGAGCTGCGCATCATAGGACACCACCGCGGCGACCGGGTCCCAGTAGACCTTCGGGCGCGGCATGTAATGCGCCTCGAGGTGATCGGTGTGGAGCTCGATCAGGCCCGGAATGATGAAATCGCCCGCCACGTCCTCGGCGCCGGCAGGCGCTCGATCGGCTCCGAAGTCCGTGATCATGCCATCTTCGATCGCGATCCAGCCGGCCTCGATCACGCGATCCGCGAGCACCAGGCGGGTATTGGACAAAACGAGCGGCTTGTTGTCGGGCTGCATGTTTCAGGCCGCCGGTGAGAAGCGGGTGACATCGACCACGATGTCGGCGATAGCGCGGCGGACCTCGTCGTCATGCACAATCGCCACGATGGCGGCACCGCGGCGCTTTTTTTCCACGATCAGCTCCACCACGGTGGCACGATTGGCGGCATCGAGCGAGGCGGTGGGCTCGTCGAGCAGCAGGAGCGGTCGCTCGGGCAGAAAGCCGCGTGCGATGTTGACCCGCTGCTGCTCGCCGCCGGAGAACGTCACGGGCGGGACCTGCCACAAACGCTCCGGAATGGCCAGGCGATGTAGCAACTCCGCCGCCTGCGCGCGCGCCTGCGCGCGCGATGCCGGCTCGGCGACCAGCGGCTCGGCCACCACATCGATGGCCGGGACCCGCGGCACCGCGCGCAGGAACTGGCTGACATAGCCCATGACGGTCTGGCGCAGCCCGAGAATTTGGCGCGGCTGCGCGCGGGCGACGTCGATGGTGGTGTCGCGCTGCCGCACCAGGATTTGCCCGCTGTCGCAGCGGTAGTTGCCGAAGATCATCTTGAGGATCGAGGATTTTCCGGCGCCCGAGGGGCCGGCCAGCACCACGCATTGTCCGGCCTCGATCGAAAAACCGACCCCCGCGACCACCGGAAGGCGCAAACCGCCCCGCAGGTGCATGGTGAAGCTTTTTCCGGCATCACGGAGCTCGAGCACGGCGGACATTGCAAACCTCATGCGGGCAGGATCGAGGAAACCAGCAGCTGGGTATAGGCCTCATGGGGATCGTCCAGCACCTGATCGGTGAGGCCCTGCTCGATCACCTCGCCGCCCTTCATCACCATGATGCGATGCGACAACAGGCGTGCGACAGCCAGATCATGCGTGACGATCAGCACCGCCAGACCCAGCTCACCGACCAGGCCGCGCAGCAGATCGAGCAGGCGGGCCTGCACGGAGGCATCGAGGCCGCCGGTCGGCTCGTCCATGAAGACCAGCCGCGGCTGCGTCACCAGGTTGCGGGCGATCTGCAATCGTTGCCGCATGCCGCCCGAATAGCTGCGTGGCGCGTCGTCGATGCGGGCGCGATCGATCTCGACCCGATCGAGCCATTCGGCCGCGGCGGCACGGATGCGGCCGTAGTGCCGCGAGCCCACCGCCATCAGGCGTTCCCCGACATTGCCGCCGGCGGAGACCGACATGCGCAGGCCGAGCGCCGGATCCTGGTGCACATAGCCCCAGTCGGTGCGAAACAGGAAGCGCCGCTCGGCTTCGCCGAGCGCGGCGAGATCGCGCATGACACCGTCGCGGCCGCGGTAGCAAACGCGCCCTACATCCGGCTGGAGCTGGCAGGACAGGAGCTGCAGCAAGGTCGTCTTGCCGGAGCCGGATTCGCCGACGATCGCCAGCACCTCGCCGGCATAAAGCTCGAACGATACGTTGCGGCAACCGAGCTGCCGGCCATACCATTTCGACAATCCTTGCGCGGCCAGCAGCGGCCGCTCGTCCAGCGTCGCGCTCATCCGGCCACCTGATCGAGATTGACGCGGAAGCTGTAGCCGTGATGCTCGAAGCCGAGCGACTCGTAGAATGCGTGCGCGCGCGTGCGCCTGGCGTTGGAGGAGAGCACCAGCTTGTAGCAACCCTTCTGCCGGCAGCATTCCAGCGCAAACCGCATCATGGCGGCCCCGATGCCGCTGCTCTGCCGGGCGGGAGCGACCACCACATCCTCGACGATTCCGGACGGGGCGCCGAGATGGCCGAGATTGTCCATCACCAGCAGCGCGAAGCTGCCGACAATCTCGTGATCCTGCTCCGCCACATAGAGCGTGTAGTCCGGGTAACGGCCGAACCGCTCGAACAGCGCGACCGCCTGATCGACCGGCAGCACCTTGCCATCATCGAGATCGGGCTGGGCATAGAGGCCGAGCACCGCCGGGATGTCGGCGGCGCTCGCCTTGCGCACCGCAACGGGCGCGGGATCAGGCACGGCGCGTCTCCTTCGAAGGCATGGTTGCGAGCGCGTCGGTTGGACCGTCCGCGCGCCGGGTCTCGCAATAATCGGTGTCGGAGCACAGGAACATGCGGGAGCCGCGGTCGTCGGTAATCACTTCGTCGAGGAAGCTCTCGGTCGCGCCGCACAGCGCGCAGGCCGCGTCGTGCCGGTAGGGCTCGAACGGATGATCCTCGAAGTCGAGGGAAACCACCTGCGTGTAGGGCGGAATGGCGTAGATGCGCTTCTCGCGGCCGGCGCCGAACAGCTGCA
>DASZKX010000310.1:0-17486 GCA_035552735.1 Xanthobacteraceae bacterium | reverse complement strand
GCCGGAGCGGAACCGCCGCGAAGATCAGCCACACACGAGGCCGTTCATCATGGACCCGGTTTTTGCCTGGATCGAGACCAGCGCGCTCAGCGATTGGGTGCGCGACTCAGGCTGCACCTGTGCGTTCCCGATCATCGTCACGCTGCACAATATTGGCATGGCGTTCCTGGCCGGCGGCAGCATCGTCATCGACCTGCGCCTCATCGGCTTTGCGTCCGCCATGCCGCTGAAGCCGATGACGCGGTTCGTTCCATTGCTGTGGCTCGCCCTCGCCCTGAATGCCGGCACCGGCCTCCTGCTGCTGATCGCTTATCCGACCAAGGCGCTGACCAATCCGTTGTTCTACATCAAGCTCTGCCTGGTCGCGCTCGCGCTCGCGCTCGTTTACCGCATCACCACCGATATCCTGCGCGCGCCCGAGGTCGACGACAAGCCGCTCGCCGCCAGGGCCAGGCTGCTCGCCGGCGCCTCGCTGGCGACCTGGGTCGCCCTCATCGCGGCCGGCCGCTATCTGGCCTATACGCACAAATGGGAAATGCTCGGCGTCCCAGCCATCCTGTAGCGCACGGGAGATCGTTTCATGGAAATCGCACCTTGGGAGGCGTGGATCCGAAGCACCGCGCTCCATGCCTTCGTGCAACACTACGAGCCGCGCCTGTGGCCGCTGATGCAGACGCTGCACCTGCTCGGGTTCACGCTGCTGATCGGCACGGTCGGTTTTTTTGACCTGCGCGCGCTGGGGATTGCGAAGGGCATCCCGCTGCAAGTCATTCACCGGCTCATTCCCTGGGGAATTGCCGGCTTTATCGGAAACCTCCTTCTCGGCATCGTATTCTTTTCCGGCCACCCGGAGCAGTATTTTTACAACGACGCATTCCGCCTCAAGCTCGTGTTCATCGCGGTAGCCGGCGCCAACATCCTCGCCTTCTACGGCACCAGCGCATTCGCGCAGGTCAAGGCGCTGCCGGCGGATGCGAGCGCGCCCCTGCGCATCAAGCTCATTGCCGGAATATCGCTATGTGCGTGGGTTGCCGTCTTGGTGTGCGGGCGCCTGATCACCTTCTTCCGCCCGCCGTTCTTCCACTAGAGCATTTTCAGGAAAATGCCCGCCCTCGCGAAGGCGGGAGTGGACACCGGTTTTCCGTCCGAAAATGCGACAATGCAAAAGTGCTGGAGGGGTTTCTGTCTCCGTCTATGTGAAACCGCTCCAAGACCCGACCGTCCGCCGCCGCGCCCATAGGACAACCGGTCACTGCGTCTTGAGGTAGGCGGCATGGCACGCATTGCAGGCGATCCGCAGCTGCTTGGCGCCGGCCTTGAGGTCGTCCGGCTTGTCGGCGCGGCTCATGTCGAACGCGATCTTCGAGGCGTCGGCGGCGCGCTGATAGAAGTCAGGAAACTTGCTCCAGGCGTCCGGCGACGCGAAGGTGCCGGAAACCGGATCGATATCGACACCCGGCTTCCATTGGTTCGATGCCGGCGGGAAAAGGTGAGGAAACGCCATCAGCATCACCGAGATCGTGTCCGCATGCTCGTGCGCGTCGGCGATGTCGATCTTTGCGGTCGAGATCATCGTCTCGATCTGATCCATGTTGTCGCTGATCGAGCTCATCATGGTCTTGCGCGCGAAAATCACGTCGTTGGTGGTGGCCGCGCTCTGGTCCTGCGCCAGTGCAACCAGGTTGTTGGCCAGCAAGCTCCCGGCAAATCCGGCGGCCGTGATGGCGATCGACAGCCGGCTTCGCGGCCCGGTCCAAATCTGCTTGAAACCACGCACCTTCCACCCTCCCCTTCCGAGCTCTTGTTCGAAATCTAACCCAGAACGATGGTCCGGCCGAGGAACCAGACCAAGCCTTCGGCGACCAGGAACGACGCCGCGATATCGGTGAGGATCGGCCGCGGGACCGCGAGCCGCACCTTCACCAGGATGTAGGCCAGCAGCAACGCGCCCATGACCACGGTCACCTGACCGACCTCGACGCCCAGATTAAATCCGAGGAGGAGCTCCATCAGGCGGCCGCTTGGGAGGCGCATCTCCAGCAAGTTGGATGCGAAGCCAAAGCCGTGAATGAGGCCGAACACCAGCGTCATCACCAGACGGACACGGGCGGCGTCCCTCAAATGGCCGGTCAGCATCAAATAATTGGCGGCGAATATTCCTCCGCCGATCAAGAGCAGCATCGGCAGGAGCACCGGGGCGCCGAGATATCTGGCAATCGCCAAGGCGAACATTATGCCCCCCATGGCGAGCGCTACAATCAACGGTTTATGCGTGCTGTCGCCGATGTTCTCCGCACCGATCATCGCAATGGTGAGCGCAACCAAGGCGTCGATGAATTGGGCTTCAGGGCGCAAGATGCCGGTCACCGCCAGCCCGAGCGTCAGGCTGTGGCCGAGCGTGAAACCGGTCACCACGAACAGGAGGTCGCGCACGCGGCGCGAGATCAGCACCAGACCGAGCATGAATGACATGTGGTCGACGCCGGTGAAGATGTGCATCATGCCCATCTTCAAGAAGTCGAGGAAGCCGGCGTTCTGCAGCGGGCTCGCGGCATTCTTGCCGACGTCGAGCGTCTGATGATCCTTGGTGATGAGCTGCTCGATGAAGGCGCCCTGGCCGGTCTGGATCTGGGCGAAATTGGTGTGGCTTTCGACCAGCTCGAACCAGGCCGAGGAGGTCACCGTGATGTCGTCCTCGCCCGCACACTCGAACGTGAACTCGTAGCGCCGGTAGCCGACCAACGCCGCCACCGGACGCGGCCCTTCGGTCATCTTGCAGGCTTGATCGCCCGCGGATGCGCCCACGTGCCCGGCCACATAGGTGCCCAATTGCTCGACCGAGGGCATCTCGCCGTCGGGCGTGATCCGCTTGGATTCAAGATCCGGCACGGTGAATTGCAGATGGACCGTGTTGCCCTTGATCAGCCAGGCCGAATGCGTCTCGCTGCGGGTGTGGGCGGACGCCGGCAGCGAGAAGCCCGGACCCACGGCCAGAATCGGGATCAGGAGCGCGTGAAGCAAGCGTGCGAAGCGTTTCATGGCTTGGTCGCGTCCGCCGTCTTGGCGGCTTCGGCGTTCTTCTCGGCCTGGCTCTTCTCGTAGTCGGCGGCGTAATCGTCGGCGATCAGGATATCGGCCTTGTCGCGCAGGTAGCGGAGGTCGCCGTCCTCCAGCCGTTTCTTCTCGGCCGTGATGTAGTCGTTCAGCACCTGGCTGCGCACCCGTTCGAAGGTGAGCGGCAGGGGCTTCACGTGCTTGACCATCTGGACCACGTGAATGCCATCGGCGGCCGCGACGGGCTTGGACACGTCGCCGTCGTTGAGCGTGAGCGCGAGCTCATAGAGCGGCTCGCCGAGATGGATCTTCTGCGCGAAATAGAATTGCTCGCCGCTCGCGTGCTCGGGCACCATCTCCTGCAACCCGTAGGTCTTGACGACCTCCTCGACCGGGGTGTGGGCGCGCAACGCATCAGCAGCCTTCTGGGCCGTGGCCATGGCGTCGGACCCGCTGGCCTTGGGCAGCACCAGGTTATGTAGCGTCATGGTGCCTTCGGTGGCGTAGCTCGAACGGTTGTCCTCGAAGTATTTCTGCAGCTCGGCATCGCCCGGCTGGTGCGTGGTCACGTCGGCGACCACCTGCTGCTCGACGGCGGCGACCAGAGCAGTGCGGGTGTCGGGATCAGTGCCCGGAAAGTCGAGCTCGAGGCCGCGCTGAACGAACAGCTCCTCGCGCAGCATCTCGTCCAGCACCTTGAGGCGCTCAGCGGTCGTGGCCTCCGCGAACGGCTTGCCGAGCTCGGCTTCGGCCTGCGCGATGAAATCGGTGCGCAGGATCGGGCGCTGATTGACCAAAGCCACGTTCTCCGGCGGCACCACATGGGTGACGGTGCCCTTGGCGGTGAACAAGCCGAAGCCCGCGATGGCGAGCCCAATGGCTGAGGCCAAGCCGAAGCAGATCATGGAGCGCAGCGGGCTCACCTGCGTGAAGTCCCAGAATCCGCCCCCGGATGGAACCTTGGTCCCCGCCGGAGCAGCTTCCGGGCGAGCGGGTTCATGAACGTTCATTGCCTTCACCCTCCTGTTCCGGCATCGGGTCCGGGTGATTGAGCAGCCGTCTGGGGGGCCTCCTTGTGGGAGGCCACATAGACCAGCACGGCGAGCGCGCGCACCGTGACCGGGCTCAGCTCTTGATCCCAGGGCGGGCAGATGCCGGCGCGGCCGCGGGCAATGGTGTCGTAGATGTCCTCGCGGGATCCGTTGCCATAGAGCCAGACATCGTCGATCAGGTTGGGGGCCCCGATGGCGGCATCGCCCTGCGCATCCGGGGAGTGGCAATCGAAGCATTGACCCTTGGCGGCGAAGATCTTGGCACCGCGCGCGGCCGCCGCCTTGTCGCCGGGCTTGCCGCCCGTCACCAGGATGAATTCGATGACGTCGCGGATGTCGCCCGGCTCCAGCGGCTCGATCTTGTAGCGCTTGTAGGGATTGGGCTGGCCGAAGGCCGGCATGTCGGCGAGGTTCCAGCCCTTCGGATCGCCGGAGCGGATGCCGTGCAGGATGGTGTGCTCGATCTGGGCGACCCGGCCCTCGCCGTAGAGCCAGGCCGGATGAGCGAGATCGGGCACGCCGTCGCGGGAATTGCCTTGCAGATGATCGCCGTGGCACGAGGCGCAATTCCTGTCGTAGACCGGCTGCGCATACGCGATGGCGAAACGTCTGAGCTCGGCATCCTGCACCACGGCATCCGGATCCGTGCGCATCAGCCGCGCCCGCATGGCGGCCTGGCCGCCGAGGTAGGTGGTGCCGCCGGCGATGATGAGGATCGCGAGCCCTATTCCGCCCCAGACTTTCCAGCCGAGCCGGTCACGCGGCCGCGCCGGTTCCGACGGATGGGTCCCCAAATCTGACTGTGCCACGGCTGATCCCGGCTACTCGAACACGCCGCCCCCGGGCCTGTGTTTTCAGAAGCCTAGCTCAAAGATTTCGACTGTAGAAGACTCCCGCCTGGGCCTCGGACGCCCGGCCGCAGGCAACGTATTCCCGCCCGCGGTTCGCAGGGATCAAACATCCGCGACCTCGCCCTCCCATCCGGGATGGGAGGGCGAGAACCGAGACGGAAGAGCGAAGCCTTAGTGCGTGACGATCGGCTGGCCGCTGGAGAAGTTGGTCTTCTTCTCGGACCAGGAGCCGCCCGGCGCGCCGCTGCGCAGCGGATCGATGGTCATCTTCAGCTCATCACCAGCCTTGAGGGTCTTGCTCGCCCAGCCTTCGCGGACCAGCGCGCTCGGGCTCGCGCCTTCGAGGTTCCAGGTCGTGGAGCTGCCGTCGGTGCCCTTCACCTCCAACAGGATGAAGGTGTGCGGGCTGGTGAATTTGAACTCGGTCACCGTGCCCTGCAAATCCATCGGATGGTCGGTATCGAACATCGCAAAGGAGTGATGCGCCAGCGCGGCGCCGCTCGCCGCCACGAACGCGGCGCCTGCAATCAATGCGACCAGATGACGTTTCATGCGTATCCTCCATTCACAGCGGGATTTTTGATTGCCTTGCTGCAATCCCAAGCCGCACTATGGCCTATTTCAGCGTAGCCAGGTAGTGCTACTTTTCGACACCATGTTAGCTTTTTTGATATCAGGCGCCGTGGCGGGCCACTGGACTACCGCTTCGGCAGGAACTCTTCGGTATAGAGCTTGCTCATGTCGGGCGCGGTCGGAAGGTATTTGAGATCCACAAAGGAGTGGCTGAGCACCGTGAGGGCCCGGTCGTTGAACCGCCCGTCGTCGGAGAACATCGGGATCAGGATATCATAGCTGCGCTCGGCGATGCCGCGGTCGAGGTCCAGCGCCGCCATGGCGGTCTCGACCGTCTTGCCCTTGTTGGCCCGCATGAACGCGATGGTCTCGAACCAGCCGGCCAGAAATCCGCGGATCGCGCCCGGCCGCGCGGCGATCAGCTTGTTGGTCGCAAAGATCACGTGAATATGGAAATCCTTCACCAGATCGCCGAACGAGAGCAGGATCTTGCCCTCGCCGGCCGCCTCGGCGCGCAGCAAGGTCGAGATGTCGGCCACGAAGCCGTCGACCTGCATCATCATCAAGGCCGCCAGCAATCCCGGTATGGCGCCGAGCGGCGTCACCGAGATCCCGTCCCGTCCCCAGCCCTTCTGCAGCGACAGCTGACCGACCAGCCATGCGGTCAAGGAATTGGAGCTGGTGACGCCCACCCGCCGTCCCTTGAGGTCGTCGACGGTCTTGATCGTGCCGTCCGGCCGCACCATCAGGGCGATGAGGAGCGGCGGGCCCGCCATGGCGGCGACTGCTTTCACCGGCACGCCCTTGACTATGCCCGCCATTTCCGGGCTCGAACCGAGCCCGATATCGACCGAATCCGCGGTCAGCGCCTGCTGCAGCATGCCGCCGCCCCCATAGGCGGAGGTTTGGATCTCGAGTCCGTATTTCTTGAAGAAGCCGTAGCGCATGCCGACGTCGAGCGGCGCGAACGAGAACGCCTCCGGGACCGCCTTGCCGACGCGCAGCAGCTCGCCATGGGCCGGCGCCGATTGGGTGTGGAGGGCGAGCAGAACCAGGAGCGCGAGCCCGCTTTGACGAAAGCCCAGCCGACGAACCCTCATCTGGCGAACGCAGCGATTTCCGATTCCGATCCGCATCGAAGCCCTCAGGGACGAGGCGGGCCATTCGACCGCCTCTGCGCTCGCCGGCACCCTGCTCGCGCCGCCGCGAGACTGCTCGCGCCACCGCGAGACCGCAGGCGCCCCGTCCAGGCAGCAATCTCGATCATGTCTGATACGGACCGTCAAGGACGGCAGACCGTCACGGACGGCAGACCGTCAAGGACGGCGCCCGCTCTCGGATCTAGGTTTTTGCCCGCGGCTTGACCGCTTCGCGCGGCTTGGCCTTGGCCATCGGAGCCGCGACCGCGCGCGCGCTGTCGATGAACAGCTTGGCGGTCGGGCTGAGCATCCGGTTCTTGAGGGTGGTGACGGCGACCGGCTGCGCCGAGGGTGGCAACGCGCAGGGCAGCACCTTGACCACGCTCGGGGTGGCGCCGAAGCGCAGCACCGAAGCCGGGATGATGGCGAGAAAACGCCCGGTGGCCATCAAGCTGGTGCGCACGTTCAGCGAATAGCTCATCACCCTGGCGCGCGGCACCTTCAGTCCGAGCGCATGGAAAATCTCGAACACCGGCGAGCCCGGATCGGTGTCGATCGGCGCCAGCAGCCAGTGCTCGTCGACGAGCTCGGCGAGCGCGAGCTTGCGCCGCCCGAGCCACTTGTTGCGCTGCCCCGCCACCACGCGAACGTGGTCGTCGAACAGCACCTCCACATCGATGTCGGGCTCGACCGCCTGCGACCACATGCGGGCGATCACCAGGTCGCATTTGCGCTCGCGCAAGACGTCGAACTGCTGCGCCGGGGTGGTGCACAGCTCCAATTGAAAGACCAGTTGCGGATATTGCAGGGACAGGCGCTCGATGACCGCCGCGACGAAGCCCGCCGCCATCGGCTCGGTGCAGCCGATGCGCACCTCGCCGGTATTGGGGTCCCCCAGGCTCTCGATGTCGCGGACGCTCTGCTTAAGCTCGTCGAACACCGCGATGCTGCGCTTGAGCAGCGCGCGGCCGTAGAGCGTCGGCTCGACGCCCTGCGGGCCGCGGTCGAGCAGGCGCACGCCGAGCGCGTGCTCGAGCCCGGCGATCGTGCGCGACACGACTGGGCGCGAGATCGCCAGGCTGTCGGCGGCGCGCGCCATGTTGCCCTGCTCAACCACCGCCATGAAGACGTGGAGGTCGTGCGGGTTGAGGCGGCGGCCGATGCGGTCCGTCCAGCGCATGCGGCGTTCCTGTATCAATATTGCCGTATCAATACTGCTAACACCGTGTCGAAAGATAGCACTACCGTGCTAAGTCGAAACAGGAATAATCAGGAATAATCGCAATGCGCCCCCGGATCGCAGGCCGGGGGCAGGAGGAACGCGTGAGCCCACGACGGATCGCCGCGGTGCTGGTGGGCGGAGCCCTCATGGCGGTGGGGCATGCCGCGCTGGCGCATCATTCCTTCGCGGTCTTCGACATCGAGCACCCCCTGGAGCTGCACGGGACGGTGCAGCAATTCAAATTCACCAGCCCGCACACCTTCATCGTGCTGGAGGTTCAGGGCGACGACGGCAGCACGGTGATCTGGAACCTCGAAGGCGCGAGCCCCAGCATCATGGTCCGCAACGGCTGGTCGAGCCAAAGCCTCAAAACCGGCGACGAGATCAAGCTGTCGATCGATCCGTTGCGCAGCGGCGCGCCGGGCGGCGCCTGGATCGGCCAAAGGGTCACCTTCAGTACCGGCCGTCCGGTCGTGTGCTGCGTGCCCAACGGGTTCTAGCTCAAGCCCGCCACGACCCGTTCCCCGAACGCCTTGGTGCCGAGCGGACCGCCCAGGTCGCGGGTGCGGCCGGCCGGATCGCTGATAGCCTGCTCGAGCGCGTCATCGATCGCGTGGGCCGCACGGCTGAAGCGATCCTCGCCGCGGCGCTCGCCGATCCAATCCAGCAACATCGCGGCCGAGCCGATCAGCGAGGCGGGGTTCGCCTGGTCCCGTCCGGCAATATCGGGCGCCGAGCCGTGCTGGGCCTGGGCGACCGCGTGCACGGCGCCGGCGTTGAGCGAGGCACCGAGCCCGAGGCTGCCGGCGATCTCGCACGCCTCGTCGGACAGGATATCGCCGAACATGTTGGTGGTGACAACCACGTCGAAGGCGGCCGCGTCGCGCACCAAGAGTGCCGCCATGGCATCGATGATGCGCTCTTCATACGCCACCGCCGGAAAGCGGGCCGCGACCGCGCGCACGCATTCGAGGAACAGCCCGTCCGACACCCGCAGCACGTTGGCCTTGTGCACGGCGGTCAATTTCCGGCGCCGCCGCAGGGCAAGCCCGAACGCGGCCTCGGCGATGCGGGTGCAGCCGGCCCGCGTGATCTTGCGGACCGCGAGCGCGAGGTCGGGGGTCGGCATGAATTCGCCCGAGCCCAGAAACATCGAGCGGTCGGCGTAGAAACCTTCCGTATTCTCGCGCACGATCACCAGATCGACCGGAGATCCGCAGCGCGGCGGAAAGCCGCCCCGGGTCCGCGCCGGCCGGATATTGGCGAAGAGATCGAGCCGCTTGCGCAGCTCCCCCGACGGATTGAGACCGCCCTCGGCCACGGGGGGATAATCGTTGTGGGAAACAGGACCCAGGATGACGCCATCGGCGGACTGCGCCGCCTCGAAGGCGGCCAACGGGAACGTGGTCCCCTGCTGGCGCAACGCCACGAGCCCGATCGAGGCGGTCGCGAACGCGAGCCCCAGCCCGAACCTGCGATCGGCCGCGCGCAAGACCTCGACCGTCACCGCGCTGATCTCGGGCCCGATCCCGTCGCCCTCCATGACAACCAATCTGGTCACTTGTGCCGCTCCCTTGATGTGGTTGCTGTGAAAGCACCACTTGGCCACGAAGTCGTCCCTGCGGAAAGCAGGGACCCATACGCCGTGCCCCCTCAATAGGCTGCGGCGTATGGGTCCCGGCTCGGCGGCCGCCTACGGCGGCCTTGGCCGGGACGACGCCAATGTGTGCTGCATCCCTAGCATCAAACATCAGCGCTCCTACCCGATCGCCTTTCTGATCTGCTCGGTGCGCCGCGCGGCCTCGGCCATCAGGAAACCCAAGTCGGTCTGGGTGGTCACGAAGCGGACGCCCTTCTTGATGAACCCGAGCTGACGCTCGAGGTCGCGCTCGCCGCCGAGCCCGGCGAACTTGCCGTGCCGGGTCGCGACCGCGATCACGTGCTCCACAGCCGCCACCACCTCCGGATCCCCGAAGGCGCCGGGCTTGCCCATGGCGGCCAACAAGTCGTTGCAGCCCACATGCACCACGTCGATGCCGGGGACCGCCGCAATCTCCTCGACATTGGCCAAGCCCTCGCGGGTCTCGATCATGCAGACCACCAGGGTCGACTCGTTGAGGACGCGGACGCTGTGCGAAAGCGGCACCGGCCGGCAGTCGAAATTCGGATAACCGCCGGCAACCGAGCGCTTGCCGATCGGCGCGAACTTGCAGGCATCGACGGCGCGTTTTGCTTCAGCCGCCGTATTGACGTCCGGAAAGATGATCCCGGTAACGCCGTTGTCCAGCATCAGCGAGATGTCGGGATCATCGCAACTGCGGGCGCGCACCAGCACGGCGGTGCCGCAGCCGAGACCGACTTGTGCCATATGCCCGATCGTCTCCAGCGAGAACAGCGAATGCTGCGCGTCGATGAAGATGAAGTCATGCCCGGTCGATTTGGCGATGCGGACCACGTCGCCGGAGCGCGCCAGCCGGACGATCATGCCGAGCGACACCTCTCCGGCCTGCATGCGCGCCTTCACCGGATTGACGAGCTCGGGGAGATCCGCGGCGGGCATTCGGTTGCTCCATCAAGGCTGATTGTTGCAGGATCTGGCGTGTCGGGTGCGCACGGCAGGCCAAGGGTTGCGGCGCGCTCAAGCCCAATAGGGCGGGTAGCCCGAAGTCTTGCCCTCGGCTTCCAGGAGCCGCAGCATTGCGGGCCATTCCAGCACCCCGTAGGGGCGGCGGGTCGCCGGCTGGTAGAGATGCGCGGTGTGCTTGAGCACGTTCTCCCCCGGCATGCAAAGCTCGCTGCGCGCCGCCATCGCGTCGACTTGGCTACGGCATGACAGCTCGAGCTGGTACATGGTGTTGAACGCCTGCTGGATGGTGGCCCCGCAGGTCAAGAGGCCGTGGTTGCGCATGATCATGGCGTCGTGAGGCCCCAGATCCGCGACCAGCCGCGCGCGCTCGTCGAGATCGACCGCCGGTCCCTCGTAGTCGTGATAGCCGATATGGCCGGTGAAGCGGATCGCGGTCTGCGACAGCGGCAGCAGGCCGCATTTCATGGCGGAGACGGCCATGCCGGCGCGGGTGTGGGTGTGCAGCACGCAGGCCAGTTCCGGACGCGCCCGATGGATGGCGCCATGGATCACGTAGCCGGATTTGTTGATGCCGTAGTCGGTGTCGGGCTTGTGCAGGATGTTGCCGTCGAGATCGATCTTCACCAGGCTCGACGCCGTAATTTCCTTGTACAGGAGACCGTAGAGATTGATGAGCAAATGGTCCGGCGTTCCCGGGATGCGCGCCGTGATGTGGTTGTAGATCAGATCCTGCATGTCGTATTTGTCGACCAGCCGGTAGCACGCCGCGAGGTCGAGGCGCGCCTGCCATTCGGGCGCGCTCACCTCCTCGCGGATCGACTTGAAATCGGTCTGGTAGTTCATGAAAGGAGTTCACCCGTAGGGTTCAATTGGGCGTAGGAGAGCTCGTTCGGCTCAGCATAGCCTTGACCCAACCGTAACGCCAAGCCAATGACAGAGAGCTCCTCTACGGCGCGCAGGTAACCCATGCAGATCGACGGCTACGAGATCGACATCCTGGTGCAAGGCTATCCGGGCAAGACCGTGTGCCACGGCGGGCTCGGCTGGAGCACGATCGTGCTGATCCGCGGCCACGGCCGGGTCGCCCTGGTCGATACCGGCGGATTCGGGGTCCGCAAGCTCGTGACGGAGCGCCTCCATCGCCACGGCCTCAAGCCGGCCGACGTGAGCGACCTCCTGGTGACCCACGCGCATCACGATCACTGCATCAACTGGACGCTGTTCTCCCGCGCCCGCATCGTGGTGGGGGCGCAAGAATTGGCCTGGGCCGTGAAGGAACCGTGGGGCGAGACGGCGGTGCCCGAGCTCTATGTGCGGGAGCTGCAGACCTGGCCGACCGTGCACAAGGCCGCCGACGGCGAGGAGGTGCTGCCGGGGGTCACCGCCCATATCGCGCCCGGCCACACGCCCGGCCACCTGATGTACGTGCTCAGCGGCAGCGACCGCGAGGTGATCTTCACCGGCGACGCCGCCAAGAACCGCGCCGAATTGGTGTCCGGCCACGCCGATGCCAGCTACGACGACGCCGTGAGCGCGGCCTCGATCGGAAAAATCTGGAGCTTCTGGCGCCGGCGGCCCGGTAACGTCGTGGTGCCCGGGCATGATATACCCATGGTGCAAAAGGACGGCCGGACCGAGTATCTTGGGCCCCGCGAAGCCGCTATCAAGGCTTGGTTCGGCGACGACCTGGAGACCACGACGACGATCGAGCTGACCGTCGCGTGAACCCCAATCCCGGGAGGAATGGCATGCGCAAGGCCTGTTCGCTGCTGGTCAAGATCGCGGGTCTCTTGCTGGCGCTCACCGCGCTGGCGCTCACCGCGCCGGTGATGGCCCAGGACTATCCGAGCAAGCCGGTGCGGCTCATCATTCCGTTCCCGCCCGGCGGCAGCAACGACGTGGTCGGGCGCTTGATCGCGCAGCAGTTGAGCGATCGGCTCGGCAAGCAGGTGGTGGTCGACAACCGCGGCGGCGCCGGCGGCGTCATCGGCACCGAGGCGGCGGCAAATGCGCTTCCCGACGGCTACACGCTGCTGATCATCTCGATCGCGCACGCGGTCAGCCCCTGGCTCTACAAGCTGAACTACGACCCGATCAAATCCTTCGTCCCGGTCTCGATCCTGGCCAGCGGCACCAACGTTCTGGTGGTCCATCCGGATCTGCCGGTCCATTCGGTCGGCGAATTGATCGCGCTCGCCAAGCAGAAGCCGGGCGAGCTCAACTACGCGTCGGCCGGCATCGGCAGCTTCCAGCATCTGGGCGGCGAGCTGTTCAAGCTCTTGGCCGGCGTCAATATCGTGCACGTCCCCTACAAGGGCGGCGGCCCGGCCATGACCGACGTGGTCGGCGGCCACACCAAGATCATGTTCAGCTCGCTGGTGCAGACGTCGGGCTTCGTGCTCAACGGCCAGCTGCGGGCACTCGGCACCGGCGGCGCCCATCGCAGCCCCGTCCTGCCCGACGTGCCCACGATCGCGGAGGCCGGGCTGCCCGGCTACGAGGCCAACAATTGGTGGGGTGTCGTGGCTCCCGCCGGCACGCCGCCCGCCATCGTGGAAAAGCTGCACAAGGAAATCTCGGCGGTGCAGAATTCCGAGCAGACCAAGAAGCAGTTTGCGACCGAGGGCGCCGAGATCGTGCAGATGAGCTCAGCCGAGTTCGGAGCCTTCATGGCGAGCGAAATGCAGAAGTGGGAAAAGGTCGTCAAGGAAAGCGGCATCAAGGCGGAGTGAGAGCGGGGCGGGAGTGGCCTCTCGGCTGTCATCGTCCGCGAAAGCGGACGACCCAGCAATCGCCGACGCTTCAATGTAAAATCGGCGCTTGCGATTACTGGATGCTCCGCCGTCGCGGAGCATGACAGGTCTGAGATTGCTGAAAAGCCGTTTTTTATTTGCTCGGATTGAGGATTTCGGTGAGGCGGCGCACGACCTCCGGTGACGCCGACGTGGTCAGCTTGACGTAGTCGTCGATCTTCTGGGCCGGCGTCGGATCGACCTCGATGCCGGCCGTCGCCGCATCCGCCTTGAAGTCCGCGTCATCCTTGAGCGCCATGAAGGCGACCCGCAGCGCGTCGATCCGGTCCGCCGGGACGCCCGGGCCGGCAAGGATCGGGCGCGCAACCTCCTTGACTCCGAAATAAAGCTGCGCGACCTGGCGATCGGTATCGTCCTTGATGAAGTCGATGGCGAGCGGAACGTCCGGCAGGTCGGGCGCCTTGCTGAGCGCATTCTGCAACAGGAGAGTGAGCTTCTTGCCGGCCAGCAGGTCCGCATGGCGGGTCTTGATCTCCGACCACGCCCAGTCCGCGGTTCCCTGGATCTCGCCGCGCTCCATGGCGAGCGAAACGTCGGCCTGTCCCGGATAGCCGCTGACGATCTTGAACTTGGTGCCGATGGTCGCGTTGAGGAGCCGCGCCGACGCCTCCAGGTCCGAGGTCGCGCCGGTGCCGCCCACGATCAACGGCTTCGTCTGCAGATCCTGCACGGTCTTGATCGGCGCCGTGGCCCACGCCACCACCAGGGAGATCTCGGGCGAGACGCTTCCGATCCAATGAATCTTGCTGATGTCGAACTGCACGTTCGGCTGCTTGGTCAATTGGGCGAGCAGCACGCCGCGCTGGACCAGGCCCACCACGGTGCCGTCCTGCGGCGCCACCCGGTAGATGCGGTTGGTCATCGTGAGGCTGCCGCCGCCCGGCGTGTTCTGCACCACGACGCTTGGATTCCCCGGGATGTGGTTGACGAGATGGCGGGCCACCAGGCGCGCGATGGCGTCATAGCCGCCGCCCGGGCTCGAGCCGACCATGAAGGTGATCTGCTTGCCGCGATAGAAGTCGGCGACGCCTTGCGCTAAGGCCGGCGGCACATTCATCGCACTGACGGACAAAACGGCACCCAACGCCACCACAAACCGGCGCGGAACTCGTGTGTGAAAACAACGCGGCATGGCTCTCCTCTGGCGGCTGATCAAGCGCTCGGGAAAGGACAAAGCCACAATTCGCCGAAAAAGGACACAGGCAGCAATGTCGCTGCCGGGCTATTCTGAATCATGCCTTACGCGCGTCCGGCCGCGCCGGCCGGGGGAACGTAGGGCGCAATCGCTCTATTGCGCCCTCAGCATCTCCGCAAAGCCCCATCGGCATCGCCGATCGGAGCAATGCCGACCGGCGCGATAAAGCGATTGCGCCCTACTCCGTCTCCACGGCGGCCGCTCACTTGAGCTGGTTGGCCACCTTGTCGATGCCGGCCTGGCCGCAATCGTCGTCCTTGCCGGGCGAGCCCGACACGCCGACCGCCCCCACCACGTCGTCGCCGACCTTGATCGGCAGCCCGCCCGGGAGCGCCAGCACGCGGGTGTATTCCTCCGAGGCATGCGCCGCCGGATCGCTCTGCATGCGCTTGAGGAAGGCGGCCGAAGGCGCCCGGAACGTCCGCGCCGTGAAGGCCTTGCGGTCGGCGCCCTCGGGCGTGTGCAGGCCGGCGCCGTCGCCACGCAGCATCACGATCGGCAGGCCGTCGCGATCGAGCACCGCGACCGAGACCTTGTAGCCCATCGCCTTGCAGCTCTCCATCGCGCCATTGGCGATCGCCTGGGCCATCGCCAGGGTGAGATTCTTCTCGACCGCGAGCTGCGCCTGCGCCGACGACGACAGCAACGCCGCAACCGCGATCGCGCCGAGCCATTTTATTTTCGATGACATGAGACAACCTCCCGTTTGTGGTTCACAGCCGACACGATCCGCGACGTGTGCAACAGCATCGCGACAAGCCGACCGGACCGCGCCGATGGCAAATCCATCGCCGCGCCGGTTCTCAATCGTGGAGCATGATCCAATTAGGCCGATGCGGCGCGCAGCCGTCAAGGGGGCGGCCCGGGCAGCTTCCGCGCCTACTGACTGAGAATGTCGACGATCTTCTTGGACGACGGATCCACGATCAGGACCTGGTTTTGCAGCATGGCGAAGTCATAGGGCTTTACGGCCGGGACCGCCGCGCTCACATCGTTAGGCAACGACTCCATCTTGATGGAGCCCGGCGCCGTTTCACCGACCGCCGCCTTGAAGCCGGCCGGCAAGCGTTCGTTCGTGGCCTGCTTGCTCACGCCTTGCCAAATTTCCTGCCGCTGGGCGTCGGTCAGGCCGTCGAAGCCCGCCGAGCTGACGCTCGCCGCCCGCCCCGCCCCTATGCCCGCCAAGAGAGCAAGCGCGATGGTTCCGTTCCGGACCAGAGCATTCATGGGATTGTTCCTTTTTTCTACGCCCGCCCTGCAGGGGAATCGCCCCAGCCGCAGGCGGGTTTCATGAAATATTGGTAACCGCGGATCTCTGCGCGTGCAGATGGTCGAGCGACCGCGAACTCGAACGGAGAAGAACCTGGATGAAAAAGTTGGCGACCCCGGCATGAGGGGAATCCATATGGCCCAAAAGCGCACATAAATCCTATTTTTATAGTGTTTCCGATGTCGCCAATTACTGTCGCCAAGGCATTGACGCCAAGGGCTGCCGCCAGCTACACTCGCCGTCGAGCCCATCCTTTTAAGGAGTGTGACAGTGGCTAGAGCGACAAGAGCGCGGCACGGAAGCTACCTTTTCCAGCGTCCCGGTTCGGCAAACTGGTACATCAAACTGCGCTCGCCGGGTGGGCGGATCGAGAAGTCGTTAGGCACCACTGACAAGCTTTCAGCGGAAGCGAAGGCGGGGTCGATGATCGCACACCACAAGGCCCGACTCCTAGCCGCCCGCCCGACCGTGGGCATGAACTGGACATTTGAATACGAACCGGGGCGCGAGCATCCCGGCCCGGACGGCGGGCGCATCATCGCGACGGAACATGAACTGATCTATCTTGACAAAGAGGGACGAATTCGCGTCAAAGGGCCGAATGGTGGCGTCGGCGGGCTGGCGTTTGCAGTTCCAGCGCCGGGCACGCGGCCATCTCTCGCGACAAGGAACGGCGACGATGCAATCTTTGAGACGTACCTCAACCATCGCAACATAACGGGCTATGACCGGCGGGAAGCGGAAACGGTTTGGGCGCTCTACAAGGCATTGACCGACAATAAGCCGCTCAAGGATGCGACTCGCGATGACGGCCGCAAGCTTGTTCAACGCTTCAAGGATGCGGGCAACAAAACTGCGACCGTCACAAAGAAGGTCGGATGGTTGCGAGCGGCCGTAGAGCTTGCCATTGACGAAGGCAAGTTGAAATTCAACCCATTTAGCAGTGTCGTACCCAAAAACGACGATGAACAGGAACGATTGCCGCTCGACGATGCGGACATGAAGGCTTGCCGGCGCGATCTCGACAAGCTCAGAGAAGCCGATCAATTGTTGTTCCGCATTCTCGCGACAACCGGAATGCGGCTCAGCGAAGCATTTGAGATTAAGGACGAGTCGAAGGAAAAAGGTGTCCGGTTCTGCATCGTCGGCAAGAAAACAGAACAGTCATTGCGTCGCGTTCCATTCCCTACAGCAGTGCTCCCGTTCCTGCCGCAGGCCATCAGGGGGCCGCTGTTCGCTGGCGACACTGCCGACGTGAGACGCGAAACGCGGGGCACCAGCCAGCGGCTCAATCGCTTCCTGAATGAATGCGGCATCACCGACGCGCGGAAGGTTGTCCACAGTCTGAGGCACCGTGCGCAAGATCGGTTGCGGGCCGCTGGCGCGCCGCAAGACGTCCGGGAGGCGTTGCTAGGCCATAGCAAGGTGACGGTCGGCGAAGGGTACGGCATCGGCTTCCCGGTGCCGCTATTGAAGCGATGGATTGATAAGGTCGGGTTTTGACCGCTGGACGGACTTGATCAATGCAGAGTCAACAGGGTTCGCCGCGAGCGAGATCTCTCGACTTCTTCAAGGCAGTGGAAGTCGGCTTCGAGAAAGATTGGGAAGACAAAGGCCTAACGAGGCCTACCCGCGGCTAGGTTGCGGGCCGCTGGTGCCAAAGAGAGGCTATGGATGGTGTGTTATCCGAGGTAAAGTGAGGGCGGGCCGCGTATACCATCTCCGGGCGC
>DASZKX010000309.1:0-3744 GCA_035552735.1 Xanthobacteraceae bacterium | reverse complement strand
TGGTGAAGGGAGTCAAGAACGGCCCCTCGCCCGATTGGCTGGCGCGCCGGTTGATAGCGATCGGGTTGCGGCCTATCAATACGCTGGTCGACATCACCAATTTCATCACCTTCGATCGCGGCCGGCCGTTGCATGTGTTCGATGCCGCCAAGGTGCGAGGCAACCTCGTGGTGCGCCGGGCCCGCGCCGGCGAGAGCCTGACCGCGCTCGACAGCAAGACCTATCGGCTCGACGACAGCATGTGCGTGATCGCCGACGATGCCGGGCCGGAATCGCTCGCCGGCATCATGGGGGGCGAAGCGACCGGCTGCTCGGAGAGCACCACAGACGTGCTGATCGAGTCGGCGGTATGGGACGAGCTCAACATCGCCCAGACCGGCCGCAAGCTCGGCATCAGCTCGGATGCCCGCTATCGCTTCGAGCGCGGCGTCGATCCGGCCTTCATGCTGCCGGGGCTCGAGCTCGCCACCGCGATGGTGCTCAATCTCTGCGGCGGGATGCCGTCCGCCAACCTGATCGCGGCTGCGCCGGACCACGGCGACCGCGTCATCGAATTCCCGCTCGATACCGTCAGGCGTCTGGCCGGCGTCGAGGTGGCCTTGCCGGAGCTGCGGAGCGTGTTGACCCGGCTCGGCTTCTTCGTGGCCGGAGCGGGCCCGAGCGTGAAGATCGCGCCGCCCTCGTGGCGGCCGGATGTGCACGGCAAGCCCGACATCGTCGAGGAGGTCATCCGCATCATCGGGGTCGACCGCATCCCGGCGACGCCATTCGATCGCGGGGCGGCGCCGCGCAAGCCGGTGCTGACGCTGCTGCAGCAGCGCACCCGCAAGGCCAAGCGGGCGCTGGCGGCGCGCGGCCTGGTGGAGGCCGTCACCTGGTCGTTCATCGCCAAGCCGCAGGCCGAGCTGTTCGGCGGCGGCAAGCTCGAGCTCGCGCTCGCCAATCCGATCGCGGCCGATCTCTCCGACATGCGGCCGAGCCTGGTTCCGGGACTGATCGCCGCCGCCCAGAGGAATGCCGATCGCGGCATCGCCGACGTGGCGCTGTTCGAGGTCGGACAGATCTTCCGCGGCGACCAGCCGGCCGACCAATTGACCGCCGCGGCCGGCATGCGCCGCGCGCTCGCCACGGCCTCCGGCAGCGGCCGCCATTGGTCCGGCACGGCCCGCGAGGTTGATGCCTTCGACGCCAAGGCCGATGCGCTCGCCACTTTGGCGGCCGCCGGCGCCCCCACGGGGGCGTTGCAGATCATGCCCGGCGGACCGGCTTGGCTGCATCCCGGGCGCTGCGGCACCATCCAGATCGGGCCCCAGAACGTGCTCGGGTCTTTCGGCGAGCTGCATCCACGCGCCCTCGAGGCGCTGCGCGCCCAGGGCCCGGTCGTCGGTTTCGAGGTGATCCTCGAGCGCATCCCGGCCCCGAAGGCGAAGGCGACGCGCGCCAAGCCCGTGCTCGAATTGTCGCCCCTGCAGCCGGTCGAGCGCGACTTCGCGTTCGTGGTCGATCGCGCCGTCAAGGCCGGCGACATCGTGCGGGCCGCCCAGTCGGCCGACAAGAAGCTGGTCGAGGCCGTGAGCGTGTTCGACGTCTACGAGGGCCAAGGCATCGAGGCTGGCAAGAAATCCATCGCCATCGCGGTCACCTTGCAGCCGCGCGAGAGGACCATGACGGAGCAAGAGATCGATGCGGTCGCGGCCAGGATCGTGGCCGAGGTGACCAAGCGGACCGGCGGCGCGCTGCGGGGCTGAAGGCCTAATCCCCGGCCATAAGATGTTCGCTTGCGCGATTTGCGGACCGCCATTGTTCTTGATCGCTCGCGCCGAAATTCGCCAGCAAAATCAAGATGGCTCATTGTAAACTACAATGAATTTGCCAACCGTAGCGGCGGTCCTCGTGGCCGCCTTGCCGGTCTCCTCAGCACGGGCGCCCACAAGGGGCGCCCCTACATTCGGTGCCGTGCCCAATTTCGAATCGCGTCGAACGCATCAAACAAACACCCGGACCGGCTTCCCGCTCGGACACACTTTTCGAGTTTCAATTTCCTGAATCCACTGAATCGGGGCGCTCCGTCAAGACCTCATCATCCGTTGAAGCCGTTGACAGGGAATCGGCCGTAAGGAGTTCGAATCTCCCGTGGCGCGCTACTTTGCGATTTTGCATGATATTGTGCGATCGGCCCACCGCGGGCGCGCGCACTCCTGCAACTCGCCTCAAATCCAGCGCGGCCGCCGCAGAAGCGAAGAACGACACATACCCGACGTACGCGCCGGACAGACGCTCGATGAAGACAGCAGAAGCGCCAAACAGTGCTATTGCGGGCGATCTCGCAGCCGCGGCGGTTGGCCGTCCGCCGATCGCGGTGCGCCGGTTCGACACTGGATTGCGGCACTACGTCTTCGAGGCCACGTTTGATGATCGGGCGCCAGTCGTCGTGCGCATTGCGGCAGACCACAGCCGGTCAGCCATGGCTGGGGCTCTCGAGCTCTCGCGTCTACTGCGGCCACGGGGTGTTCCGTTGCCCGAGGTTATTGCCGAGGGCCTGACCCACAAGTTTTCACATCTGGTCCTTGAACGGCTTCCCGGTACTGATCTCGGTGACGTGATCCGTGGGCTCTCCGATTCAAGCGTGGAAGTCATTGCCGCGAAGGTGGCACAAGCACAGAGGATTACCGCCAAAACGGCCTCCGCCGGACGCTACGGGTACGGGGTGGAGCCAACGGATGCGCCACACGAGAGCTGGTCGCAGGTCTTGCAGGACAATCTGACCAGGTCGCGGAAACGGATCACTGCGGCCAAACTCTTTGGGCAAGACGTTGTCGATGCCGTAACGAAGCTGGTGTCAGAGGCCAGCGCTGAATTGGACGCGCTGGCGCCCATTCCATTTCTCCACGACACCACGACCAAGAATGTCATCGTCACCGCTGGGGGGACCTTTTCAGGCATTGTCGACGTGGACGATCTCTGCTTTGGCGATCCGCGTTACGTCATTGCGTTGACCTTGGCGTCGCTGACGGCGTCCGGCGGACCGCTCCACTATGTCGATACGTGGATGAGGTCGGCCAACTACCGAGACGACCGGATATTCCGGCTCTACGTCGTTCTGTTCCTCGTCGACTTCATGTCCGAACATGGCCAAGCTTTCAACAGCAACCTGCGGCCCTCATCGGCCGACGATCGAAATCGATTGTTTCGCATATTTGCAGAGAATTTGCAGCGCCTTGATTGAACCGAAAGGCCGGCGGAGCTGATCAGATCAGTCGGGCTTGCGGAGCTTAACTCGCGGAATGGGTCGGCTACCGGAGGGTCTGGCGAGATCGGAAGATTGCCGCAAGGCATAGTGCGAAATCGCAGACCATCGAAGGTTGACCGATTGGAGCGCACTGCAGGCTCCGACATCATAGCGCCACGGCGAAACAATAATGCCCATCTTCATCGGCCGTGGCGCACCACTTCTGGATACGCTATCGCCGCCAAATGCCGCCGATTTTGCGCCCTTTTTGCAGTTGGCGGGATTGCCAAACCGCGGCGCCTGACATCGCAAGTTGGCGTGCCCCGCTCCGAAACTGCGATTTTGTAGGGCAATTCTTGACAGTTGTAAGGTTACGCCTTACGTTGCGGTGTGATCCGGTCGTTCAGAGACAAGGCCCTGGAACGCTTCTTCGCAACGGGAGACGGGCGCCGGCTCAGCGTGCAGAATACGAGGCGAATCGCCAACATTTTGCGCGCGCTCGATGACGCATCGCG
>DASZKX010000308.1:0-7988 GCA_035552735.1 Xanthobacteraceae bacterium | reverse complement strand
GGGCAGGTGCTGTCGGAGCGGCTCGGGCAGCAATTCGTCATAGAAAATCGGCCGGGGGCCGGCGGCAATATCGGCACCGAGGTCGTCGTGAACGCGCAGCCAGATGGCTACACACTTCTCGCGATCAGTCCGTCGGCCACCATAAACGTCACACTTTACGACAACCTCAACTTCAATTTCATCCGCGACATCGCGCCGGCGGCGGGTATCGCCCTCGCGCCTTACGTAATGGTGCTCAATCCCTCATTGCCGGCCAAGACGGTTCCTGAGTTCATCGCCTATGCCAAGGCCAATCCCGGCAAAATCAACATGGCGTCAGCCGGCAATGGGAGCTTGAGCCATATGTGCGGTGAATTGTTCATGGGGATGGCTGGCGTCAACATGGTTCACGTGCCTTATCGCGACAGCTTCCTGCCCGATCTGCTCGGCGGACAGGTTCAGGTCGTGTTTAGTCCGATATCTCAGTCGCTCGGGTACATCCGAGCCGGCAAACTGCGCGCCCTGGCAATCACCACCGCGACGCGCCAGGCGGCGCTGCCGGATATCCCGCCCATGGGCGATTTTGTACCGCGCTATGAGGCGAGTGGTTGGTACGGGATCGGCGCGCCCAGGAACACACCCGTCGAGATCACCAACAGGCTCAACAAGGAGATCAACGCGGCTCTCGGCGATCCCAAGATGACGGCGCAGCTGGCCGACATAGGTGCGGTTCCGATGCCGATGACGCCCGCTGGATTCGGGAATTTCCTCGCCGCAGAAGCAGAGAAGTGGGGCAAGGTCATCCACGCGGCGAACATCAGGGCGGGTTGACCCCGCAAATCAGCGGATTTGAGAGCGCAGTGTGGGTCGTAGGGCGCAATCGCCTTATTGCGCCGCTGCGCGACGTCTCTTGCCCCTGAACCTGACGTCTCTTGCCCCTGAACCTAAAGGCATGGGGCGGGGCGCGGCTGATTGGCGCAATAAAGCGATTGCGCCCTGCACGTTTGCGCAACAAGACCCGTGCGCGACCGCGCACGGGAGAGAGGAAGGCTGCGGTGCCGTGCCGTCAGAGCGGCGCCGGCGCGATGTTGATCACGTCGGGGCTGGGGCCGTCCTTGGGGGCCGGCTTGCTCCAGCGGATGTTGCCGCGCAGATTGTCTGCGGCGGTCGGGGCCTTCGACAACGTGATGGTGATGTGCTCCTGATCCTTGGGGGCGCTGCGCGGCAGCTTCCATACCGCCAAGTTGGCCTTGGCTTTTTCGTCCGTGTGGACGCCCTGGTAGCCGGTGCCGGTCGCCGCCACCACCTGGGTGTCGGCCGGGATCTGGAGGGTGACGGTCAGGCCTTCCGCGATCACGCCTTTGCCCTGCAGGCCGCCGTTGGTGACGGTCAGCGGATAGGTGACGCCGCTGGCGGCGGCCTCGCCCTTGCCCAGCACGCCCGTCATGGGAACCCGGAAGCCGATCTCGTCGCGGGCCCAGAAGTAGATCTGCCGCAACATGTCTTCCGACAGGCGCGCCCTCGAATAGTTGCCCATGTCGATGTTGGTGGCTTTGACTCCGAGCAAGGCCCGGTGCTGCCCCAGCGCCGTCGTGTGGTTGTAGACCAGGTTGGCGAAGTAATCGAAATCCGCGTTGACGGCGCCCAGATTGCCGCGCGGTCCGTCGAGATTGACGCCGTGACACTGGCCGCATCCGATATTGATCATGGTGGCCTGTCCGGGGGGCGCGCCCGCCGCGGGCTCGAACCGCCATTTGCCGGGCTCGGCGACCTTCGGCAGCGTCGCGAAATAGGCGGCGAGATCGGCGGCGTCTTGATCGCTCATCTGGCTCTCGACGAACGCCGGCATGATCCCCCACGGCTTGCGGACGGCTTGCTTGACCTCGGCAGCACTCAGTCCGCGGCCCGCAAGGTCCGGTCCGAATGCGCCCTGTCCCTGTTGGCCGTGGCAATTCCGGCACGCCGTTACCCTGGGGGCTTCGCGCTCCCAATAGGCCTTGCCGGCAGCGGGATCGCCCGCCGCGGTCTGGGCGGACGCCCCGCCCTGGGCCAGCGGCAGCAAGAGCAACGCGACGAAGAATGTTTTCATAGATGAATCCCTCCCTGAGGCACCCACATTGGCGCGGATGACTTCGGGGCGCATTGTAACATCGGCGGTGCGGTTGCCAACGGAAGGCGGGAGGGGCCAGGGAGGGGCCATGACCGGCCGAGACTGACGGCCGGATTCAATTCTGTGGCCAATGCTCCGTGGCGTCCATGGGCACCCCTGACGTCGGCCGCAATCACCGCAACCGACGGACGCTCATATCGGCCGCATCGATTTCATGGAACGTTCTTTGTAACGCGCCGCCGGAAGTCGATCCCGAAGGGCAACACGCTGATGACCACGGCGCAAAGCCCGATCGGCACGAACGCCACCGGCGCGATCCCGCTCGCGTCCCAGAGGAGGCCGCCGATGATCGGGATCGCGACCGCGCAGCTGTAGCTGACCGTGAACATGCCGGCTGCGGTGCGATGGGCGTCGTCGGGCGCGCTCAGGAACGGCGGCAAAGCGAGGATCAGGACGAACGCGACCGCATCCGCAAAGCCGAGCATTCCGGCCCAGAAAACCACCCACGCCCCCGTCATCAGCATCATGCCGAAAACGCTGGCGAGCGACATGAGCCCGGCCGCCCCATAGGCCCACGGGCGACCCAGCAATCGCCCGGCCAGGCCCAGCATCAACAGGGAGGCCGGAAGCTGGCCGAAATTGAGCGCCGTGAGCGCGCTGCCGATGAGCTCGGGCGTGCCGCCGCCGTGGGCCAGGTATTCCGGCAGGAACGCGTTGGCGGAGAAATAGATGCTGTTGACGCCGCCGAACAGAAATCCGAGCTGCCAGATGCGCGCATCCCGCCAATCCGGCCACCAGCGGCGCCGCCCGGCTTCCACCGCTTGGGCGGCGGTGGGGCGCGGCCCCAACAGCGCCACCAGGAGCGCGCTGAGGAGCACCGGCAGGCTCCATAGCGCGATGGCGACGCGCCAATTGCCGCCGGCGAACGGCAGCACCACGGGCAGCGTCAGGCTGACGGCGAGAATCTCGCCGATCAGGAGTCCGTTGGTGTAGACCGCGGTGGCAAATCCGATGCGATCGGGCAGCCAGCCGCGCACGATGGGCGGCAGGGCCGGTTGCATGACCGCGATGCCCCCGCCCATGGCGATGGTGGCGGCAAACAGAATGGCCACATCGGTGGCGGCCCCGCGCGCCGCTGCCGCGAGCGCGTTGACGATGAGGCCCGCGATCAGCGCGGGCCGCGCCCCGAAGCGCGCGATGATGAGCGAGCCCGGCACCGCGGCCGCCGCGAACAGGAGCGAAGGCAGGCCCGCCAGCGCACCGATCTCGGTCTCGGAGAGATCGAGGTCGCGATGGATGAACGGCAGCAAGGGCGGCACCGCCAGCACGGTCATGCGCAGGGCGGCGCCGCTCAGCCAAAGCAGGCCGAGCGATGTCAGCAGCGCTCGCAGCTGTGGTGCGTCGGGGCGTTCAGGGGCGGTGGGTGCTCTCATGGACGAGCCGTCGTCATGGTCCGGGACCCAGTGATGTCTCTCCGCGGGGCATGACAGATCGGAGATGGTGGCCATCGGTATGACAAGTCCCTCCGGCAAAACCAACCGTGCAGCGGTGGTGGCGTGCCGGCACGGCATTCTGGCAAAGTCGGGCGATCATGCGGACGCCGAGGAGGAATGGATGGAAAGGCGCAACTTGGGGGTATCGGGGCTGCGGGTCTCGCTGGTCGGATTGGGCTGCAACAATCTCGGAGGCCGCATCGGCTTGGAAGAGTCGCGCGCGGTCGTTCACAAGGCGCTCGACCTGGGGATCACGCTGTTCGACACCGCGGACACGTATGGAAATCGCGGCGGCTCCGAGGACGCGCTGGGCACGCTTCTGGGCGAACGGCGCAAGGACATCGTGCTGGCCACCAAGTTCGGCCTGCCGATGGACGACGCCCATGTGCTGGCCGGCGCGTCGCGCCGCTACGTCATGACGGCCGTGGAGGCCTCGCTGCGGCGGCTGCGGACCGATTGGATCGACCTTTATCAGCTGCATACGCCGGATGACCTGACCCCGATCGAGGAGACGCTGCGGGCGCTGGACGATCTGATCCGCCAAGGCAAGGTCCGTTATGTGGGAAATTCCAACTTCGCGGCCTGGCAGGCCGTCGAGGCGCACTGGAGCGCCCGGCATCATAACCTCAACCGCTTTGTCTCGTGCCAGAACGAGTACAGCCTGCTCGAGCGCGACATCGACGCCGAGCTGGTGCCGGCCATGCAGGCCTGCGGATTGGGGTTGCTGCCGTATTTTCCGCTCGCCGGCGGTCTTCTCAGCGGCAAGTACCGGCGGCAAGCGCCGCCGCCGCCAGGGACGCGGCTGGCGCGCATGAAGGGGCTCGCGGAGCGCTATCTCACGCCCACGAACTGGACCATCGTCGAGCGGCTGGAGGATTTCTGCGCGCGGCGCGGGCACGGCTTGCTCGAGCTCGCCTTCAGCTGGCTCGCGGCGCGCCCGGCGGTCGCGAGCGTGATCGCCGGAGCCACCAAGCCGGAGCAGCTGGAGCAGAACGTAAAGGCGGTGGGGTGGGCATTGACGGCCGACGATCTGGCGGACATCGACCAGCTGACCAAGGCGTCCTGAAGCAGCCGGTGCTGGGATCAACCCGCCAGCATTCCCGAGGGGCTGGGGTTGGGGAGCATGCGGGCCGGGCGCCCATTGCGGTTGGGCCGGAACGAGCGGGCCGCGAATTCCTGGCCGATGTGGCGGGCGAGCTCGAGCGCGATCTCGCCCTGCCGCGCCGGCGGCAGGTACAAGTTGATGAAGAACTTCGGCAACCGCGGCAGCCGCCGGTCCCGGTCGATGGGTTGCAGGTAATGCGGGATGGTGCTGCGCAGGAGCGGCGCGATGGCGAGATCGGCCTCGATCGACGCCAGCAGCGGCTCCATGCTGCTGACCTCGCAGACCGGCCGCCAGTCGCGCCCGGCGGCGCGCAAGGCCTTCAATACCGCCGGTCGAAACGCGCACTTGTCGTCGCCGAGCGAGACCGGCAGCGGGTCGCGGCCGCTCGCAGCCCCGTTCACGGCGCCGGCCCAGACCAATTCGTCCTCCAGCAGCGTCGTGCCGCCGGCGCGCGGCTCGGTGGTCAATGTGAGGTCGATGTCGCCCTTGCGCAGGAGCTCGAGCAGTTGCGTTGTCGTGGTGCATTTGAGCGACACCCGCACCCGCGGCCACGCCTGGTCGAAACGCCGCAGAATGGGCGGCAGATAGGGACCGACGATGTCATGGGGGACGCCCAGCCGCACCTCGCCCTCATAGGCGGGAGCGCTCATCGCGCCCCAGACCTCGTCGTTGAGCGCGATCAGCTTGTGCGCATGGGCCAAGAGCCGCTCGCCGTTCGGCCGCAGCGCCAGGCGGCGGTGGTGACGTTCGAACAGCTGCGTGCCGAACAGCTCCTCGAGCCGCTTGAGCTGCTGGCTGACGGCGGCCTGGGTCAGGTTAAGGAGCGCGGCGGCTCCGGTCACGCTGCCCGTCTCGACCACGGCCACGAAGGCGCGCAGGAGCGCGGTGTCGATGTCGCGGTGCATGGAAATCCTCGCTCCTTGCTTAAGGTATGCTTATGCAAGATATAAACAACATTCGATTTAGTTATGCAAGGGGGAGGCCTAGATAGGGCTTACGCGCCCCTTCGGGGACCGCCAAGCACGGAGCACCGCCATGTGCCACACCCAATCCGCGCCCGCCCGCCTCGGCGGGCTCGCGCGCACCGGAGCCCGCATCGCGCACCTGATGGGCGCGCTCGAGCTCGCCCTCCAGGTGCGGCGCGAGCGGCGAACGCTCCTCGGAATGGACGACCGCATGCTCAAGGACATGGGATTGAACGGCGTCGCCTACGCGGAAGCCAACCGCCCGTTCTGGGACATGCCGACCGATCGCTTGCGCCCGTGCAGCCACGCGCCGCGCGGGAGCCGCGGGTGAATCGTCGACGGATCAATGGTATTGCCGCGGAAAACGCCCCGAAACTTCCCGACCTGGAATGGATCAGCCGGCGCGCCCCGACCCTCCGGCAAAGGTCAAACACTGCAATCGGCCATTGGCATTCGGCCATCTTGCAGCTATTCTTGATCGTCAACCAGGAGATCGATCAATGGCGCGCGGCACCGTAAAGTGGTTCAATTCGCAAAAGGGCTACGGATTTATTCAGCCCCAGGCGGGCGGAAAAGATGTGTTTGTCCATATCTCGGCGGTCGAGAAGGCCGGCCTCAGCAGTCTGAACGAGGGGCAGGTCGTCGAGTACGAAGAGGTCCCCAATAAGGGCAAGACATCGGCGGAGAATCTCAAGGTTCAACGCTAACCGAGATTGCAGCTCGCGGCGCTCCGAGGTTGCCTCGGACGCCGCTTTCTCCACGCCGCGCTCTGACGCTTTCCGTCCTGAAGCCGCGTTCTCACGTTTTAATGAAGCGTGATTGCGGGCGAGATGTTGAGGCGAAGCCACGACGACGGCCGCTGCGTACCTGGATGCGCATCAGGCCCGCAGCGCCTCGGAGGCGGAGGCGGCCGCGAAGATCTGCCGATCCGGGAACGATCCCGGCAGGTTCGTGATCGTCAGCTTTGAATTCCCGAAGATAGCCTCGACTGTGGTCCGCCGGCAGAGCCGGACCCGAAACGTCGATGCGGGTCACTTCTGCGTTTGCTTGAAGTATTTCAGATCCGGGGGTGCCTGATCCTTGCGGGCCGGCATCAGGAAGCCGTCGGCGCTCAGATAATAGCTCTGCGTGCCGACACGAATATGCGCATTGTTCTCGCCGCAGACATATTCCGGCCAGACCGGTTGCGGGTCGGCATTGCGGCGGTATCGCTTGTCCACCGTCCAGGGGCGCGTCAAGGCGTGGTCGATCACGGTGATCTCGTCGTGCAGGATGAGCGGATCGGACGTGTCGAGGTGAATCCGCTCCTTGAAGATGGACTGATTGTCGTGATGCAGCGGCAGGCCGGTGCCGTCATAGGCGCGGGGACCCTTGAAGGGGCCGCGCGTCTCGACCTCGAGCACGTCATAGCGGCCCCGGCCGTCCGTATCGATCCATTTGCCGATCGAGTAGCCCGCGTAGGTCGGCTCGATCTGCCGCGGCCAGTCGCGGCCGTCGGTGAAGATGCGACGGCCGTGGTCGGCGTTGTTGATCAGGATGTAGGTGGTCTGCGGCGTGATGACGTACTCCTGCGGATAGAACGCCATCATCATGGTCGGCATCCCGAAGGCGAGGCATTCGGAGCCGGTGAAATTGCCCTGCCCGCCGTCGGCCTGGTCGGCGATGCTCGCCTCCAGGACCGCCTTGTAGTCGGGCGTGAGCGGCGCCTCCTGCCCGAACCCCCAGGGCTTGGTTTGGTCGAATGAAGGCTGGCCGCCGAGCCCCGGGACCACGAACCGGGTCCACTGGCCCTTCAGGTCGGGATACTTCGCGTCGTCGAACGCCCGTGCGCCGCCGACGGACATTGACAACACGACCAGCGCGGCTGTCGCGATCGAGCTTCGGCAGGGCAGGTGGCAGGGCATGGCTTTCCCGCTTGTGATTCGCACGAGGTTTCGAGGCGACGCTAAAGCTGGCGCTGTCGCCCAAATCCCTGGCGCCGCAGAAGGAGACGCCGGCGCGTCGGCCGCTCCGACCGAATTTACACCACCTCGCCGGGCACACGAAAGAGGCGATCCCGCAAGCCAATGCGGCGGCCAATTCCGGCGAGAGCACCGGCCCAACAGCTGCGGCGGCCGCCGTCGCGCTCTGCCGGTCCCCGCCGCGACGCCGTTCGTGAAAAGGCGAGAAAAGTTTGGATAGATGCAGGAAATGGATGGTGGGCGCTGTAGGGATTGAACCTACGACCTCTCCCGTGTGAAGGGAACGCTCTCCCGCTGAGCTAAGCGCCCGTCTTGAGGCAGGCGAGGATTTACGGCAGGGGTCGCAGAAGTCAAGCGATGTGGCGGATTTGGCCC
>DASZKX010000307.1:0-27716 GCA_035552735.1 Xanthobacteraceae bacterium | reverse complement strand
GGCGACCGTCAGTTCGTGATCGTGCCGCAGACCGCGCACAATGCAGGGTTCGGCAAGAATCGCTTCCTGTATTGGCACGCCGTCAACGCGTTCCTCACCATGCCGCCCGAGGTGGCGTGAGGGAAACCTCGGCCTCATGGTGAGGAGCCGCGCCTGCGCGCGGCGTCTCGAACCACGGCTGCAAGCAAGGCGCATTTTCGCCTGGGCCCGGGCCGCATGCTTCGAGACGGCCGCGCGAACGGCGCGGCCTGCTCAGCATGAGGGTTGGGGTTGGTCCGTGTCCCGCTTCAAAACAGCGCCAGGGTGCGGATCTCGATGCTCTCGCGCGGGCGCGCGCCGGGCGGTGAGGTCGGGTCGTCGAAAGCGGTGTGGGCGGTCCAGCGCGCGACACCCTCGCGCAGCGAATCGTAGACCTTGAAGACCAGCGCCTCCTCGCGCCGCAGGCGCGGAAACCAATACCAGCGGTGCGCCGGATTGTAGGTGATTGCGTAGGTCTGGCCGATGCGGCCCGGATAGCGGCGCTCCGATATGACCAGATCGGCGGATGCGAGGCTTTGCGCATCGCAGATGGCGAGCGGGAAGGTCTCGACCGGATAGCGGAGCGGCCGCCACACCTGCACGATGGCGAAGCGGTGGCGCATGAGCGCGTCGGCCTCTTGCGGGAGAACGTCGCGCAGGCGCTGCGGGCCCGACCATTCGGTATAGTCGTTGTGCACGCGGCGGACCACCTCGCGGATCTGGCGCGCCGCGCGCGCCTCGTCGTCGGCGGTGCGCAGCGTATGATCGAACACGACCACGCGGGATGCTCCGCTTTGCGCCTTCACCAGCGCTTCCATCTCCGGATAATAGGTGGCGCGGATCTCGGCTTCGTCGAAGAGGTCGACGACCTTGGTGTCGTGGCGGACCAGACGGAAGCCGTTGCGATCGAGCGTGAAGTCGGCCTCGCGCCGGCCGTTGCGGATCACGACCACGCGCGGGTCCTGTCCGCCGCCGGTGCGCACACCGGGCTCGCCGGGCTCGCCGGTCGCGGTAAACGGCTTCTCGCCGGTATCGAGGAAATAGTTGACCGTGGCCTCGATCGATGAGGCGGCGATTTCCGGTTCGGCGATCCCAACCATGATGCCTCCTTTGTCCCGGGCTTGACCCGGGGCCGTTCCAGACTCTGGTGGTTGGAACGGCCCCGGGTCAAGCCCGGGACAAGAGCGCTCCGAGTGGTATATTCGCGGAGCGGGCCGGTCACCGGCCTCGAGGGGCAGGCATGCGCAAACGGATCATCGCGGCGCTGATAGCTTTGCTGGCTCTCGGCCTGATCGCCGATCGGACGCCGGTACGCGCGCAAGAGAGCTGGCCGAGCCGGCCGCTGACCATGGTGGTGCCGTTCGCGGCCGGCGGTCCGGTCGATCTGCTCGGCCGCATCGTCGGGCAATATCTGGGCGCCCAGCTGGGCACGGCGGTGGTAGTCGAGAATTTCGCGGGCGCCGGCGGCATGCCGGGCTCGCAACGGGTCGCCCGCGCCGCGGCGGACGGTTACACGTTCCTGCTCGGCTCGATCGGCACCCATGCGCTGAACCAGTCGCTCTACCGGCATCCGCTTTACAATGCGGCGACCGATTTCGCCCCGGTGGCCCTGATCGCCCAGGTGCCGCTGGTGCTGGTCACGCGGAAGGATTTCCCGGCGATCGACCTCGCGCAGTTCATCGCTTATGCCAAGGCGCAGCAGTCCCATTTGCAATTCGGCTCAGCTGGCGCCGGCACCTCCACGCATATCGGCTGCGTGCTGCTCAATCAGGTGATCGGCGTCGACGTCATCCACGTGCCCTATCGGGGCGGCGAGGCGGCGCTGCTCGATCTCATGGGCGGGCGGCTCGATTATATGTGCAGCATCCTCTCCACCGCGGCGCAGCCCATCCGCGACAAGTCCGTGAAGGCAATCGCGATGCTGTCGCGCGCCCGCTCTCCGGTGATGCCCGACCTGCCGACCGCCCACGAGCAGGGCCTCAAGGACTTCGATATCTATTCCTGGAACGCGGTCTTCCTGCCGAAGGGGACGCCGCCCGAGATCATCGGTAAGCTCAATGCCGCGCTATCGAAAGTCATGGACAATCCGGCGGTGCGCGGCAAGCTGGAGGATCTCGGCCTCTACGTGGTGGCGCCGGAAGAGCGCAGCCCCGGCCATCTGGCGGAGTTCGTCAAGAGCGAGATCGAGAAGTGGGCGGCGCCGATCCGGTTGAGTGGCGCCACCGGAGAGTAGGGGGATTTCTTGCAGAATCTGAACGAGCTCATTGCCGGCAACGATCTGATCGTGGCGCCGGTCGCGCTCAATCCGATCATGGCGCGGCTCGCGCAGGAGGCCGGCTTCAAGGCGCTCTATCTCAGCGGCGGGTCGCTCGGCTGGCTCAAATGCGTCACCGAGGCGAACCTGAGCCTGCCGGAGCTGGCCGAGGTGGCGGTCGACATGCGGGCGGTGTGCAAGCTGCCGATCGTGCTCGATGCCGGCGGCGGCTGGGGCGATCCGGTGCACGTGCACCGGACCATCACGCTGTCGGAGGCCGCCGGCTTCGGCGCCATCGAGATCGAGGACCAGCTGCTGCCCCGCCGCGTGGAGCATCACGTGGGCATCGATCATCTGGTTCCGACCGAGTTCATGCTCAAGAAGATCGAGGCGGCGCGCGACGCCCGCACCGACCCCGATCTGGTTATCATCGCCCGCACCAATGCGCGGCGCGTCGGCGGCCTCGACGAGGCGATGCGCCGGGCGGAGGCGTTTCACAAAGCCGGCGCCGACATGTTGTTTTGCTACACGCGCAGCGCCGACGAATTACGCATCATGGGCGAGCGCCTGCCGCCGCCCCTGATGATGTTCGCGCCGCCCGACGGGTTCTCCACCTTCGCGCTGTCGGAGCGCGAACTCGCCTCCCTGGGCTATCGGCTCGCCGCCTCCTCCGGCACCGCCTTCGCGGCGATGGTCAAAGCGGTCCGCCAGTCCTACCAATGCCTGGCGCAGGGCCGGATGGATCCGTTCCTCGGACCCGGTGGCGCCGACAAGGAGATGAAAGCCGCGCAGGACACCTGCGGGCTCGACCGCCTGCTGCAGATCGAGCGCCGCACCATGAAGGATGCCTGATCCGCGCAAAACCGGATCGGGTCGTGCAATTGAATCAAAACAGAACGCTCGGGAGGACAACATGAAGATCGCGACCCTCTGCTTCGCAATCACCGCGTTCGCCGCAAGCTCCGCGCTCGCCCAGACCGAGATCGTCAATCCCGGCGAGGTCGCCAAGATCGGCGGCATCCCGCAATTCCTGGTCGATCCGTTCTGGCCCAAGCCGCTGCCCAACAACTGGCTTCTCGGACAGGTGGCCGGCATCAGGGTCGATCGCTTCGATCACATCTGGATCGTGCAACGACCGGGCTCCTTGGACAAGCGCGATCTCGCCGCCCAGCAGAATCCGCCGCAGGCCAAGTGTTGCGTGGCAGCGCCGCCGGTGCTGGTGTTCGACCAGTCCGGCAATGTCATCCGCCATTGGGGCGGGCCGGGGCCGGGCTACGATTGGCCCAAGAGCGAGCACAGCGTCTATATCGACGACAACGATTTCATCTGGCTCGCCGGCAACGACAAGGCCGACGGCCAGATTCTCAAGTTCACCATGGACGGCAAATTCGTGTTGCAGATCGGCAAGCCGATCGACAAGGCCGACAGCAACTCGACCGAGCGGCTCGGGTCGCCGGCCGACATCGCGGTCGATGTCGCTGCCAAGGAGGTCTATGTGGCGGACGGCTACACCAACCGCCGCGTCGTGGTGTTCGATTCGGAGACCGGCGCCTACAAGCGCCACTGGGGTGCCTACGGCAACCGGCCGAGCGACGACAAGACGCCACCCTATGATCCCGCCAAGCCGGTCTCGCAGCAATTCGGCAATCCGGTGCACTGCGTGCGCATCTCCAAGGACGGGCTGGTCTATGTCTGCGACCGCACCAACGACCGCTATCAGATCTTCCGCAAGGACGGCACCTTCGTGTCCGAGCATTTCTTCGAGCGCAACACCAGGCTGAACGGCTCGGTCTACGAGATCGCCTTCTCGCCCGACAAAGAGCAGAAGTTCATCTACATGGTGGACGGATCGAACGGCGAGGTGCGCATCGTCGAGCGCGCCACCAATGAGACGCTCGGCCGTTTCGGCCGGGTCGGACGGCAGGCCGGCGAGTTCGTCGCCGCCCACAACATCGCGGTCGATCTCGCCGGCAACATCTACACCGCCGAGGTGGCGAGCGGACAGCGGGTGCAGCGATTCCGCCGGCTCGATTTGCAGAACTGACCGCCAGATCGCAGGGAGAGCCGTCATGCGAGCGTTCTTGCATCGAAAGCTGATCATCGCCGGTGCCCTGGTGGCGCTGGCGGGCGCCGCGGTATCCGTTTGGGCGGCGCCGGAACTGCATCTGCGCGGCGGCCGGTTCCGGCCGCTCGTCTACCGGGAGCTCGACCCGGCCCAGAAGGCGATGGCCGATGCCGCGCTCGCGAGCGGGCGCGGATCGCTCGAGGGCCCCTTCAACATCAACTTGCGCAGCCCGGAAATGGCTACCCTGGCGGCTCCGCTCACCGCCTATCTGCGCTTCAAATCGACCGCCATCCCGCCCAAGCTCAAGCAAATCGCGATCATGCTGACGGCACGGTTCTGGGGCGGGCAGTACGTCTGGTATTCCCATCGCCAGCAGGCGCTCGACGCGGGCTTGAGCGTGGCCTTCATCGACGCCATGGCGGCCGGCGAACGGCCCGCCGCCATGACGGCGGAGGAAGCCGTCGTGCTGGATTTCTGCGAGCAATTGCTGATGACCCGGCAGGTGGACGACGCCAATTTCAAGGCCATGGCCGATCGCTTCGGCGAGCGCGGCATTGTCGAATTGGTTGGCCTGATGGGCCAATATCATACGCTCAGCATGCTGTTCGCCATCGACCGCTATCCGCTACCCGAGGGTGCCCGGCAGGAGATCGATAGGCCGAGATAGCAGACGCGCTCCGGGCGGTTCGAGGAACAGATGAAATGCTGACGCGGGGCGAGGCGCGCCTACCGAGATTTCGAGTGCCCGGCGCACTGGCATTCGTCGTGCTCGCGCTCTGCCTCCAGGGCGCAAGCGTCTGGGCACAAAGCTTCCCCGAGCGGCCGATCCGCATCATCGTGCCGTTCGCCGCGGGCGGAGCGGTCGATGATCTCGCCCGCATCCTCGGCGCCAAGCTCACCGCGTCCTTCCATCAGCCGGTGGTGGTGGAGAACCATCCCGGGGTGGGCGGCAACCTGGGCGCTGACGTGGTCGCCAAATCCACCCCCGACGGCACCACGATCCTGCAGACCACCAACGGCCAGGCGATCAGCCCGGCGCTCTATCGCGCGCTGCCGTTCGACGCGGTGGCGGATTTCGTTCCGGTCACCCAGCTGGTCGCCTCGACCCTGGTGCTGGTGGCGGGCCCGAGCCTGCCGGTCGCCTCGACGGCGGAGCTGATCGCGCTCGCCAAATCCCGTCCCGGAAGAATGAATTACGGCTCGAGCGGCGTCGGCAATCCGCTGCACTTGACCATGGAGATGATCAAGTTCGCGGCCGGCATCGAGATCGAGCCGGTGCCTTATCGGGGTGATGCCCAGATCAACACCGCCTTGATGGCGGGCGAGGTCGAGGTCGCTGTGGTGCCACTGGCCACCAGCCTGCCGCTGATCGCGGCGGGCAGATTGCGCGCGCTTGCGGTGACCAGCGCGCGCCGGGCCGCCGCGCTTCCCGACGTCCCCACCATCGCGGAAAGCGGGGTCGCGGGCTTTGCGTCATCCAGCTGGCAGGGTTTCTTCGTCGCCGCCCGCACGCCGCGCGACATCGTCGAGGTGATCCAGCGGGAGACCGCCAAGGCGCTGCAGTCCCCCGACATGCGCGCGCGCTTGTCCGCCTTGAGCTATGAGCCGGTCGGCAGCACGCCGGCGGAGTTCGACGCCTTCTTCAAATCCGAGCTGAGGCGCTTCGCCGACGTGGTGAAGCAGGCCCACATTCCGCCACAGGATTGAGCCGGAGCACGCACTTGAGGACAATCGGTGAGCTCTACGGCGAGGGCGACGGATCGACCGGTCATGGATCGGCGCTCAAGCAAAGCTGACACGGCGGATTGCGGTCGCCGAGAGCGGATGCCGCCCGACGGTCGTGGAGCGGCGCGCTGGTTGTGAAGCCGCCGGCGGGAGATGGCGGCCGTGGCCGTAGGGCGGCACGATCGACGTGACGATTGCCGCCCGCGCGCGTGGCGGGCTCCCTAGTGTCCGGGGAACGATTTGCTGATCGCATCGAGGCGATGGATCGTGCCGACCGGCACCGGCATCCCGTTGCTGTCAAGCACCGTCGCTTCGCACGGCAGCTGGGATTGACGCATGCGGCCGGTCTGATTGTCGAAAACCTGCTGCGAGCATCCTTTGCCGTCCAAATCCTTGGTGATTTTGGCGGTACGGAGGTCGAGTTCGGGCGTTGCGGTCGCGACTGGGGCGGCATTCAACATGGTTACCGATTTCCGAGACTCGGTCGCGACCAACGCCGCCGCGGCGATCAACACTGCCCCGAGCAGCATGCTGCAGCTGACGATCAGGCCGAGCCGGCGCTCCCGCGTCCTATGCGCCGCCGCCCGCGGTTGTGCGGACGCTGCTCCGGGCGGCCGCGAGCCCGCGCCGGGCGGCTTGTTGGCGACTGAGGGTGTGTTGCCCAAGCTACTTGCGCTCAACACTTGAAGCTCTCTCGAAGCCACCCAATGGTCCATTTTGCCGCGCTGAAGCTTCGTCCCTGCCGTCAACGCAGACCCGGTGATGCGCCGCACATCCGAAGCGCCCAGTATCTCCACTTAAGTGTTTACGATTTCTTTCAGTTATTACGTAATCATGAGTTGTAATTCCGGTCCCAACCGATGGACCGGAAGCAGGGCGTACCGGGATGGGCGCGCAGCAATCTCTGATTGTCGAGCTCGAGGACGCGATCAAGAGCGCCTCGTCGGAGAAACGCGTCGAAACGCTTCGACGCGTCACCGACTTGTTTCTCAACGATGCCGACCGTCTCAATGAGGCGCAGATCGGTCTATTCGACGACGTTCTTTGCCATCTGATCAAGCGCATCGAGACCAAGGCGCTGGTCGAGCTGAGCGGGCATTTGGCGCCGATCGACAATTCTCCGATCGAGGTGATCCGGCAACTGGCCCGCAACGACGAGATCGCGGTTGCCGGGCCGGTCTTGACCCAATCCGCGCGGCTGTCCACGAGCGACCTGGTCGAGATCGCCGGCAGCAAGAGCCAGCAACACTTGCTCGCCATCTCGGGGCGCAGCGAGCTCGTTGAAGCCGTGACCGACGTGCTGGTCGAGCGGGGTGATCGAGAGACTGTGCATCGACTGGCGCGAAACGCGGGCGCCCGATTCTCGGAGACCGGATTCACCACCCTGGTGCGCAACGCGGAGACGGACGAGAGCCTGGCCGAGAAGCTCGGCCTGCGGCTCGACATTCCGTTGCGCTTGCTGCGGGATCTGCTGCTCAAGGCCACCGACGCGGTCCGGGCCCGGCTCCTTGCGCTCGCGCCGGCGGAAACCAAGGATGAAATCCAGCGGGTGCTCGCCAAGATCTCGAACGAGGTCAGCCGGGAGGCCACGGCCAACCGCGACTTCACGACGGCGCAGCAGGGGATTTTGGCGATGAAGAAGGAAGGCAGGCTGGACGAAGCGGCGCTGCTGGAATTCGCCAATCGGCGGCTCTACGAGCAGATGGTCGCGGCGCTTTCGATGCTGTCTTCGGCCTCGATCGATCTGATCGCAGGCCTGATGAAAAACGCACGCAGCAGCGGATTGCTGGTTCCCTGCAAAGCCGCCGGGCTGAAATGGCCGACGGTCGGCGCGATCTTGTGCGGCCGCTTCGCCCATCACACGATGTCGGATGCGGATCTGGCCCAGGCCAAGGAGGACTATCTCAAGCTTTCGCAGTCGAGTGCGCAACGGGTTCTCCGATTTTGGGAAGTTCGCACCAAGACCGCAAAGTCGGCTGACCTGGGGGTGAGCCCATGACGAACGGCAGACGGTATCTGCGGCCTATAGCTCTTGCAGCCGGAACCATCGCTCCCCGCCATCGAGGGTTTCCGAGCACCTGCGCGAGGCGGTCATGAGCAACACGTTTGCACGCAGCCAGCCCGGACCCGCGGCCGGCGCGGCCTCCGCCCTTTGCTTCGTGGTGGATACTGATTTTGGTTATCTCCAGGGATTCTCCAAGTCCTTGCGCGGACTCGGCGTGAATACGGTCGAATTCGTCAACAGCGCGCGTCTTGGCGAAAGTGTCGAGAATCACAATCCTAAAATCGTATTCGTCAATTTGAACGCCACCGACCCGTACGATTGCGCACGGGCGCTTTTCTCCCTGAAGGAATGCAGGTTCGGCGGGCGCGTGCAACTTTTCGGCCGATGTGAGCCCGTGTTCCTCGAAAGTTTCCGCAAGATCGGAAACGACGCTTCGCTGTCGATGCTTCCGGTTCTGCAGAAACCGATCGATTTCACGGCGGTTCGTCGCATCGTCCAGGAGCAACACCTCAACACCGAGCTGGTTTCGCCCCCCGACCTGTCTCTCAAGAAGGCGATCGCCAGCAATTGGATCACGTTCCTTTACCAGCCGCAGGTCGATTTGAAGAAGAGGATGGTAGTCAGCGCCGAGGCCTATGTGCGGGTCACGCATCCCGAACACGGCATTCTGCCACCGGCGCGGTTCTTGGGCGGTGCCAGCGAGGAGGATCTCACCCAGCTGGCGGCTCGGGCAATCGCCAAGACGGTCAAGACGAGCGCAACATTCTTCAGCGCCGGCGTGTCGATGAAGTTCGCCATCAATGTCGATGTGGAGACATTGGCCAAGCTCCCCGTCGCGATCCTGGTCGAGAAACATCGCCCGCCGGACGATCAATGGCCAGGGCTCGTCTTCGACGTCACGGAGACACAGGTGCTGACCAAGACGGCACTCCTGAAGGCGAGAGTTGCCGGGCTTCATCAAGCCGGAGTGTCGCTCGCGATCGACAGTTTCGGACGCGGAAGCTCTTCGTTCGGAATATTCAAGGAGCTGCCGTTCTCCGAGCTCAAGATCGACCGTTCGTTCGTGCAGGGCTGCGCCAGCAACAGCGGCAATGCGAATGTCTGCAAGACCATGATCGAGCTGGCCCACAACTTCGGCAGCAAGGCGGCGGCGGTGGGTATCGAGACCGCCGAGGACATGCGCAAGTTGGCGGATTTGGGCTGCGATAGCGGACAGGGCTACCTGTTTGCCAAGCCGATGTCCGAGCAGGAGCTCATGGGCATGGTCATGGCGGCGCGCGGCGCCGCCAGCAGCGGTGCCCTGGCGCCTAATCAGGGTATCGCGAAGGCTGCCGCAGGCTGATCGGGCGCGCGCGGCCGGCTCAGTGCCGGCCCACTCCGATCAGGCTGGCGAGCTGCTCGGGGGCATCGAGCAATGTCCGGCTGGCTCCGGAATGGACGACCGCGCCGCGATCCAGGATGATGACATTCTCGGCGAACTCGAGCGCGAGCCGGGCATGCTGCTCGACCAGCAGCAGCGCCAGATCGTCTTCCCGCTTCAACCGGTCGAGGCCGGACAGGAGCGCGTCGACGATGACGGGCGCCAGCCCCTCGAGCGGCTCGTCCATCAACAGCACGACCGGATTGCCCATGAGGGCGCGCCCGATGGCCAACATCTGCTGCTCGCCGCCGGAGAGCTGATTGCCGCGGTTGCGGCGCCGCTCGGCGAGCCGCGGGAAAAAATCGTAGACGCGTTCGAGCGTCCAGCGGCCGGGTCTTGCCGCCACCGTCAGGTTCTCCTCGAGCGTCAGGGATGAAAAGATCTCGCGCTCCTGCGGCACGAAGCCGATGCCGTCGCGGCAACGCGCATAGGCGGGCAGCGCCGTCATGTCCTGGCCGCGGAAACGGATGCTGCCGCCGTGCAAGGTGGTGTGGCCCATGATGGTCGACAACAGGGTGGTCTTGCCGACCCCGTTGCGGCCGAGTACCGCCAAGGTCGCGCCGCCGCGCAACGAAAGCGAGACGCCGTCGAGCACCACGGTGCGGCCGTAGCCGGCCCGCACCGCCTCGAGCGTGAGATCGGCACCGCGGTCGGGAGCGCTCATCGCGGGGCCCGCTCGCCGAGATAGACCTGCCGCACCTGCGCGTCGGCGGCGATATCCCGTGGCGCGCCCTCGACCAGCACGCTGCCCTGCACCAGCACCGTAATGCGATTGGCCAGGCGGAAGACCAGCTCCATGTCGTGCTCGATGATCAGGAAGGCGATGTCGGAGGGCAGCCGCTCGATCATGTCGATGATGGCGCCGGTCTCGCCCGAGGGGACGCCGGCGGCCGGCTCGTCGAGCAGCAGCACCTTGGGCTTGAGCCCGAGCGAGACCGCGATATCGGCCAGCCGCTGGCGCCCATAGGCGAGCTCGTTGACCGGCCGCAGCGCGTCTTCGGCCAGCCCGAGTGATTCCAGAAGCGCGTAGCCTTCGTCGATTACCTGGCGGTACCGTCCGGCCGGCCGCACGAGATCGCCGGCGATGCCTTCGCGCTCGGCGATGGCGAGTGTCACGTTCTCGATGAGGCTCAGGCGGCGGAACAGCGCGCTGATCTGGAAGGTGCGCACCAGCCCGCGCTTCACGCGCGCGGCTCGCGGCATTCGCGTGATGTCCTCCCCGCCGAGCAGGATGCGTCCGGCGCTCGGCTCGAGCACGCCGGTGACCAGATTGACGAAGCTGGTCTTGCCGGCGCCGTTGGGCCCGATCAGCGCATGGCGGGCGCCGCTTTCGAGCCGGAAATTGATGTCGCTCGCCACCGGCAGGGCGCCGAAGCTCTTGCACAGGCGTTGCGTCTCGAGCCCGGCGACGTTCATGACCGCCTGCGGAATTTGCGCCGCGCCCGCTCGACCAAGCCGAGCACGCCGCCGCGCGCGAAGATCACCACGAAGATCATGAACAGGCCGATCCAGAAATACCAGAACACCGGATCGATGGTGGAAAAGCGATCCTGCGCGATCATGTAGAGCGTGACCCCGATGAAGGCGCCGTAGAGCTGTCCGACGCCGCCGATGATGAGCATGATGAGGACGGTGCCGGAGCGCTCCAGGCCGAGCGCCCCCAGCCCCACGAATTGCGCGGTCTGCGCGATCAACGCGCCGGAGATGCCGGCGAGCGCCGCCGATATGGTGTAGGCGATGAGCTTGCGCCGGCGCACCGGCGAGCCGACCGCATGCATGCGCAGGACGTTCTCGCGGATGCCGGTCAGGGAGCGCCCGAAGGGCGAATAGACAATCGAGCGCACCGCCAGCCAGCCGATCAGGAGGACAAGCGCGCAATAGGTATAGGCGGTGCGGCCGAACAGGTCGAAGCGGAAGACGCCGAAGATCGGCCACACCTCCATGCCCTGCAAACCGTCGGCACCGCCCGTGATCCCCGTGGCCTTGTTGGCGAGCTCGGAGAGCATGGCGGCGACCACCAAGGTCTGCATGAGCAAGGTGAGGCCGGTGGTGCGCAGGATGATGGCGCCGGTCAGGAACCCGACCGCGCCGGCGGCCGCTGCGGCCGCGACGAGCCCGCTGATCGGCTCGCCCCAGCCGTTGGCCGCCAGGATCCCGGCCGTATAGGCGCCGGTCCCGAAGAACGCGGCATGTCCCAGCGTGACGATGCCGGCATAGCCCAGCACCAGATCGAGCGAGAGCGCGAACAGGATGGTGGCGAGGATCTGCGCCCCCAGCGCCAGATAGTCGGGAAACACGAAATAGGCCGCGATCGCGGCGATCCAGGGCAGGACTTCATGGGCCTGCAAGCGGTGCCGGGACGCGAAGGCATCGAGCCGGCCGGGCGCAGCCGTGGGGTTGGCGGCGGCCATCAGGCATGACCGAACAGGCCGCGCGGCCGCCACAGCAGGATCGCCATGGTGAGCGCGTAGATGAAGAAGGCTCCGAGCTCGGGAGCGATGTATTTGAAGGCGGTGTCGGCGGTGCCGACCAGGAGCGCGGCCACGAACGGACCGCGGATGCTGCCGAGCCCGCCGACCGCGACCACGATCAGGAAATAGACCAGGTTGCCGAGCGCATAGCCCGGAACGATGGGCAGGAACTCGGCGCCGAGCGCGCCACCGAGCGCGGCCAGCCCGCTGCCGAGCGCGAAGGTGAGGGCGAACAATTGCGATGTATTGATGCCGATCGATTGCGCCATGCGCAGGTTGTCCACCGCGGCGCGCACTTGCGCCCCGAAGCGCGTGCGCTCGAGCCCCAGCCACAGGCCGGTGACCAGCACCACGCCGCACAGGATGAGGAAGCTGCGGTAGGCGGGAAACTCCCGGGATCCCAAATGGATCTGGCCGCCGAGCACATCGGGCGGGTGGACAGGCTGCGCGACCGGACCCCAGAAATAGGTGGCGGCGCCGACCGTCATGAAGATCAGCCCCATGGTCATGAGCACCTGATCGAGCTCGTCGCCCCCGTAGAGCGGCCGGTAGAGCAAGCGTTCCAGGACGAAGCTCGCCAGCACCACGATGATGATCGCTCCCGCGAGCGCCGGCACAAACGGCAGGTGGAAGCGGCCCATCAGGGTGGTGAGCGCATAGCCGCCCGCCATCGCGAACGCGCCATGCGCCAGGTTGACGAAGCCCATCAGCCCCATGGTGACGGAGAGCCCGACCGAGATGAGGTAGAGCACCATCGCCAAGGCGAGGCCGTGGAACGCGATGCTGATCGCGGCGGAGAGAAGGTCGCCCATGGTCTCATGCAGCGCTGCGGCGTGTGGCCCACTTCGACGTTGCCGGCGCGCCCACCCGACCCACGCCGCTAGCTGATGGCCTTATTTGGGAGGGTTCTGCTCCTTCCACGGATCTTTGACGTTGGGGATCTGGTCGAACTCCACGTTGGCGAGCTTGCCATCCTTCATCTCGGTCTTGCGCATATAGACGTTTTGCACGATGTCGCGGGTCGCTGGATCGATCGAGATCGGGCCGCGCGGGCTGTTCGCAGTCTTCCAATTGCTCAGGAACTTGATCGCCTCGTCGCCCGTGAACTTGCCCTTGGTCTCCTTGATCAAGTCGAAGATGGCTGACATGCCGTCCCAACCATCCACGGAGAGGAAATCCGGAGTGGCCTTGCCGGCATATTCCTTGTTCCAGGCCGCCAGAAAGGCCTTGTTGGCCGGCCGGTCGGCCGCGACCGAGTAGGTCCCGGCAGTCACCAAACCGAGCGCGATGTCGCCGATATTGGGCAAATCCTCCTCAGGAACGAGATCTTGGGTCGAGATGATGTTGATGCCCGCCTGACGCAGGCCGAGGTCACGGACTGCCTTGAGCAGCGTGGTCGACTGCTCGCCGGCCGGCGGCCAGATCAAGGCGACGTCCGGCTTGGCGTCCTTGATGCGCTGCACGAACGGAGCGAAATCCGGATTGGTGGTCGGGAAGCGCACCGAGCCCAGCATCTTCAGGCCGGCATCGGTCCAGCCCTTGGTGAAGGCCGCCTCGGTGTCGTGGCCGGGAATGAAATCGCTCACCGCAGTGTAGGCGGTCTTCCAGTTCTGTTTTGCGGCCCACTGGCCGAGCGGGTAGGCCTCCTGCCATAGCGTGAAGGAGAACCGCACCACATAGGGCGAGATGCGCGGTATGGCGGCGCCGGCCGCATTGGTGATGACCAGCGGGATTTTGGCCTCCTGGGTCAGCGGCGCGATGGCGGCGGCGATCGGCGAGCCCACAACGCCTGCCAGTAGCTGGACGTGATCGCGGGTGATCAGCTCCTGGGCGACGCGCTTGCCGACCTCGGGCGCAGCGGCGTCGTCGCGCTTGATGATCTCGATCTTGACGCCCGGCGGCAGGTCCTTCTCGTGCTCCTTGACGTAGAGGTCGATGCCCTTCTGCATCTGGTCGCCGGCCTGGGCGAGAAAGCCGGAATAGCTGTTGATCAGGCCGATCTTGACGGTCTGCGCCGATGCCGTGACGGCGCTGCCGGCAACCGCGAGCGCGGCAACCGCGGCGCCGGCCATTGTGGTGCGGATGCGTGCTGGTCCGATCATTGCGTTTCTCCCAGAATTCTTGGGCGCCACGCCCTCGGTCCGGGGCATAGTCGACCGCGCCGGCAGTATATCGGGGAAGATCGCGAGCGGGCAATAATTCTGGGTGGTTGAGCCGGCACCTTTGGTTGCTCCAATATTTCGCAACGGCGCGCCGCGCGGGAGGATGGGATGCTGGGGAAGATCGGGCTGGAGGAGCACTTCGCGATCGCCGAGACGCTGGCGGATTCGGGCGTCTTCCTCCCCGACCTGTGCTGGGGGGAGCTGAGCGGGCGCCTCCTCGAGGAGGATGCGCCGCGTCCGGGAAAAGTACATCATCCGTGGCAGCTGCCCCGCTTTCGCGTCGCGCCCGATCGGGTGGCCGATGCCGAGAGTGCCATCGCGGGACTTTCCGTTGGCCGCGGACTGCATTAGGATTGATCGTAGAGGCTGGTTGCCGGCTTCGTGCACGCGCAGAACGGAAGATGCGTCGGTGTCGGATTTTCGCACCTATCACTCGAGGAGGCGGCTCCCCGCGGTTCCGATGCAGCCCGTTGTCGATCCGGCGGAATGGTCCGCGGCATCGCTGGGTCCGGTCCGCGACTGGACCTACCGAATTACCGACCGGGATCAGGACGAGTTGCTTGCTGCGGTCGATCACTACCGCAAGCTTGCGCTGCCTTTGCCCGAAGTCGATCAAGCAAGCTTTCCGCTGCCAAAGCTCAAGGATGTTCTCGCCGATATCCGCCGAGAGCTCATCGAAGGGCGCGGGATCGTGATGATGCAAGACTTCCCCGTAGATCGCCTCGATCGGCAGGGCGTTGCGCTCGCCTACATGGGCTTGGGCGCGTATCTCGGCGATAAGATGGTGCAGAACAAGCACGGCCATGTGCTTGGGCACGTAAAGGACTTGGGTGAGAACTACGGCACCAGCGGCCGAAGCTACAATACGAGCGCCGAAGTTCGTTTTCATTCGGATGCTTGCGACTACGTTGGGCTCTTGTGCCTGCATCCCGCAAAGAAAGGCGGCGACAGCCGTGTCGCGAGCTCGGTCACCCTCTACAACAAGATGCTGGAACGACGGCCCGATCTCGTCGAGGTGCTGACCAAGGATTTCTATCGATCGCACAACGGTGAGATGACGCCGGGTACATCTCCTTGGTACAAGCAGCCGATCTTCTGCTTCACCGAGGGATACTTCAGTGCCATCGGGGCGGGATCGACGATCGACAAGGTTCTTCGGCTTCCGAGCGTGCCTCCGCTGACCCCGGAGCAGCAGCAGGCGATTGCGCTTTATCGAAGTATGGTCGAGGAATTCGCCGTCGACATTAAGTTCAAGGCCGGCGACATCCAATTTCTCGCCAATCAAGTGACCCTGCACAGCCGGCGTGCTTTCGAGGACTGGCCCGAGCCGCACCGGAGGCGGCACTTGCTGCGGCTTTGGCTGCGTGATCCGGCCGGACGTCCGATTCCGGAGGAGCAGCGGGGGACCAGGCGCGACAGAGGGGTCCAGATCGAAGGGCTCGAGATGTTCGCTCCACTCGATGTGGAGGTCGAGGCGGCGTGATCAGCTAAGCCTGGCGCACGGCCGGCAGGGCCACGTCACGAAATTGCGGCTGAAGTTGCAGTGATGCGGAAAATTCATCAACGACTTCCGGTCGTTTTGGCGCTGTGCCTGGCGTCGAGCATCCCGATCCGCGCAGAGCCCGATGGGTCGCTCGAGAGCGTCTATAAGGGGAGCCAGATCAGGTTGATCTCCGAGGCTGGGCCCAGCAGCGGATATACGGCCTGGGCGCGGCTCATCGGCCAATATCTCGGCCGCTATCTGCCTGGGCAGCCCGGCATCGTCGTGCAGAGCATGGGCGGCGCCGGCGGCTTGATCGCTTCAAACTATATGTATTCGGTCGCCAGCCGCGACGGCCGCGAGATCGCCGCGCTGTCGCGCGAGGCGCCGGTCCTATCGCTGATGGGCGCGCCGGGCGTTCGCTACGATTCGCTACGGTTCAACTGGCTGGGCAGCCCCACGAGCGAGACCAATGTCTGCTTCGTCGACAAGGATGCACCGGTGCGGACCGTGCAGGATCTTCGCAGCAAGGAGCTTCTGCTCGGCACCGACGGGGCCGGCAGCGGCATGCATATCTATCCGACGGCCCTCAATGCTCTCATCAACACCCGGTTCAAGATCATCGACGGCTACGCCGAAACGGGCGGGGTCCTGCTGGCGATCGATCGCGGCGAGATTCAAGGCGCGTGCATCAGCGCAGCATCGATTTTCCAGGCTCGTGGCGATGCGTTGCGCTCGGGACGCCTGCGCTTGATCCTGCAGGGCGGTTTGGCACCTGACCCGCGATTTGCAAACGTGCCGTTCGTGCTCGATCTTGCGACCAATGACGAGCAAAGGCAGGCGTTGCGCCTTCTCTACTCGTCGGAGGCATTCGGACGCCCCTATGTGGCGCCGCCCGATGTCCGCCCGGAGCGGGTGGTGGCGCTCCGCAAGGCGTTCCTGGATACATTCGCGGATCGGGAGTTCCGCGCCGATGCGGCACGGCAGGGCTTCGACGTGGGCCCGATCTCGGGCGCCGACATGACGGCCCTGATCGCGGAGATGGCGCGAACTCCGAAACCGATTATCGATCGGGTCGCAGCCCTCATGCGGCCGCCGGGCGCCAAATGATCCGGCCGCGGGGGGCCCGAGGCCTGCCCAAGCGGAGACATGCTCATCCCGCCTTGGCGCCGCGCACGATTGGGTGGCCGATTCCGAGCGGCTTGGAGTCCAGGAGCACGAAGGCGGCCCGCGCGGTCTCCGTGCCGCGATTGACCCAGGCGTGGTTGGTGGCGCGCTGCACCAGCACGTCGCCGGCCTTGAGCCGAACGGTCGATTGATCCATGTCCATGTCGAGCTCGCCGCAGATCATCACCACATAGTCGATGGTCTCGGTGCGGTGCATCCGGCCCGGATTGCCGGGCGGAAACTCGATGACCGCAAAGCGCGTGCCGTTCTCAGGCGGCGGCGTGCCGATGGTGCGGGCGCCGAGATCCTCGATATCCCCGCCGATCGCGCAGTCCGCCGGCGTCTGGTCGGTCGACCAGATGAGCGTCGAGGTGGCGCCCGAAGCGCCGCTTTTCGCATTGGTGGCTGGGCCATCGATGATGACCTTGGCCACATTGTCGCGATCATGGCCGGTGACCACCCGCCGGATCGGCGGCAGCTTCGATGGAGCGCTCATGTTTTTCCTCGTCGCATGGTAAGCAGCATCGGTGCCACAAGGCAGCACCGATGTCACCAGAGCGACGCACGCGCGCGTTTCTGCTATGCGAAGCCCCCACATCCCAACCCTCTCCCCTCCGGGGCGAGGGACCTCGCTGGGCGAGCATCGATTCACCGCCTTACATCGTCATGTGGGCACGACGTTTCACTCCCTCTCCCCCTGGGGGCTGGCGTGAGGGGTGAGGGGCTCGGACCTCTCGATGAGAGCTACGCCGCGTCTAGCAAACAACAACCCCTTCGAAAGAGATATGCCCATGCCGAATCCTCTCGACGAAGCCTGCTATCAGCTGGCGCTTGCCAACCGTATCGTGGCCCATGAGGGCGTGCTCGACGGCTTCGGGCATATCAGCATCCGCCATCCGGCGGATCCGGGACGTTATCTGCTGGCGCGCTCGCGGAGCCCGGAGCTGATCGAGCCAGCCGACATTCTGGAGTTTTCCCTCGATTCCAAACTGCTCACGCCGACTGACCAGCTGCCGTACGGGGAATGCGTGATCCATGGCTGCATCTATCAGCTACGGCCGGACGTGAACGCCGTGTGCCATCATCATTCCATGTCCATATTGCCGTTCTGCGTCACCGGCGTGGCGCTCCAGCCGCTCGTCGGCCTCGGCGCCACCATGGGGAGCGCGGTGCCGTTCTGGGACAGCCGTGACGAGTTCGGCGACACCCCGATGGTGGTCACCACGGCGGAGCAGGGGCTCTCATTGGGACGCGCGCTCGGGTCGAGCGCCATGGTGCTCATGCGCCGCCATGGCGCCACCGTGGTGGGCGCCAGCTTGCAGGAGACGGTGTTCCGCACAATCTTCTCCCATCGCAATGCCGAGCTGCAACTGCGCGCCAAGGCGCTGGGCGAGATTTCGCCGCTGACGCAGGGCGAGGCGGAGCTGGCGGAGGCCTACAGCCTGCGGGTCCGCCCGATGGGCCGCGCTTGGGAATATTGGATGACGCGGCTCGCCAAGGCCGGCGAGCTGCCTCCACCCAACCCTCCCCCGCACAGCGCGTAGAAGACGCGCGTAAACGCGTATGCGGGGGAGGGGAAGGGAGGGGGTCATACTTCGTAGATCTTCTGCTCGGCCTTGTGCATGTGCTCGACCGAGCCGTCTTGATGGATCAGAAAATTGTCGCAGATGAACACGAAATTGGTCTTGGTGGGAAAGCCTGGATGGACCGCCATGCACATGTCGGCTGCAAGCCGCGTCGGTTCGTCGGCGCGCAACAGGGGCCGCTCCACCATGTCGTAGCCTTGGCTGTGGCCGTAGAGCCGCTGCTCGGGTGGCGCACCGCGGCTTTGCATGAAGGTGTTGTGGGCCTCGAAGATCTCCGCGCAGGAGGCGCCGGGCTTGAGCCGGGCGGCGGTGTATTTCTGCGCCTCGCACACCACTGCGAATGCGTCGCGCAATTCGGGGGATGCCTTGCCCAGCACCATGGTGCGGGCGAGCTCGGTGTAATAGCCGCCGCGTCCGTTGTTCTCGATCAGAAGAGAGATGTAATCGCCCTTTTGCAGCACCCGATCCTGGAAATGCCGGCCGCGCAGGATCGCGGGCCGCCCCAGCGGCTCGGACGAGCCGCGGAATATCCCTTGCTCGCTACCCAACAACTGCCCTTCGTACTGCGCGATAGCGCCCAGGTCGCAGTCGCGCATGCCGGGCCGGATGGCCGCCACCACCTTGGCGAACAGTGTGTCTTGCATGGCGGCGGTGGCGCGCAGGAGCACGATCTCCTCCGGGCTCTTGATGGCCTTGATTTGATCGACGAGGTCGCTGGCATCGACCAGCGCGGCTGAGACGCTGTTGCGGATGGCATCGACCAGGCCGCAGGGGAGCGCGCCGCGTCCCACCAGCCCGATCGTCCTGTAGCCGCGGCGCTTGAGCTCGGCGGCGACCAGGACCGGGTCATAGTCGTGCGTATAGGCGATGGAGAAGAAAGAGGGGCTGTAGATGATCTCGCCGATGCCGGGATTGTTGACGTCCTTGCCGGCGAGCTTGTCGCGCCGTCCGGTGGCGCCCATCTCGACCAGGGTCATGAGATCGTCGCGATGGAAAATGGCGGTGCGCGGATAATCGTTGTGCGCCGGCACGTCGGTGAACCATTTGACGTAGCCGCCGAGCCAATCGCTGGCGTTCTGCATGACCAGCGCATCGATGCCGCGCGTCGCCATCTCGCGGCGGACCGCGGCCCAGCGCCGCTCGAGCTCGCTTAAGGAAATGCGGGTGGTGACGCGTTCGATGTCGGTCATGGCGAGGCCTTTAAGGTGGGGCGAACGATGGATACGGGTCAGGCTTTTTCGTCCACGATGCGGCTGCGCAACGTGCCGATGCCGGTGATCTCCACCTCCAGCACGTCGCCGGCCTTCATCCAAACCGGCGGCGTGCGGCGGTGGCCGACGCCTTCGGGCGTGCCGGTGGCGATCACGTCGCCCGGCGACAACGGGGTGAAGTCCGAGCAGAAGGCGACGATCTGCGGGATCGAGTAGATCAGGAGATCGGTGCCCGAGCGCTGCATCTCGGTGCCGTTGAGGCGGGTGGTGAGCGTAAGGCGGGTGGGATCGGGGATTTCGTCACGGGTCACGATCCAGGGCCCGAGCGGGCCGGTGCCGGGAAAATTCTTGCCCGAGGTCACCGAAAACTTCTGATAGTCCCGCACGCTGCCGTCGACGAAGCAGGTATAGCCGGCCACGTGATCGAGCGCCTGCTCGGCCGCGATGCGCCGCCCGGCGCGGCCGATCACCACCGCGAGCTCGCCCTCGAAATCGAAGTTGGTCGATACACTTGGGCGGACCATCTCGCCGTCATGCCCGACCAGGGTGTTGGCGAGCCGGATGAACATGCTCGGTTGCTTGGGGATATCACGCCCGGTCTCGGTGGCGTGCGAACGATAGTTGATGCCGGCGCAGGCGATCAACGCGGGATTTGGAATGACCGGCAGGAACGTGATGTCGGCGAGCCTGTGATCGGGCTTGGCCGCGGCGGCCGCGTCCGTGATTTGGGGAAGAAGGCCCGCCGCCAGCGCCTGCTTGAGGTTCGCGGCGCGTCCGCCCAGGCGCTCGTTCATGGTGACGACGCCATCGTTCGTCACCACCCCGAAGGCGGCGCGTCCGTCCGCCAGATAACTCGCGAGCTTCATTGCTAGCTCCACACTGCTTGTCATGGTCGGACTTGTTCCGGCCGTCTCGACAAGGTTTGCTTAGTTTTTCCTAATCGAGATCGCCGGGACAACCCCCGATGACACTTACCCCATTTGGGATGGCGATCAATCAAGACCGAAGGTCGGGACGAACAGCTTGTCGACCGAAACCGGGGCCGCGATCAAGCCCTGCTCGGCCGAATATTGCACCAGCGCCTCGAGCGTCGCCCGGTTGGGCTCGAGCCCGTAAGGCCAAGGGTCGCCGCCGAAGACCTCGTCGATCTCCTCAATCTCGGACCCCATCCAGGGCAGCATGTAGCGCAAGGTGCCGGGGTGGCGCATCTTTTGCAACGCCAGGTCCTTGGCCTGGCAGAACGCCCGGTAGAGGCTGGTCGCCACGAACGGATGACGTTCGTAGATATCCCGGCGCACGACGACCAGATGCATGATCGGAAAAATCCGGGTGCGGCGGTAATAGTCCTTCTCCTGCGCGTGATGGTCCGCGAACAGCCGCTGGATTGCCGCGTTGTGCTTCATCGCGGCCGGCAGGCTGGTCCCCATGGTGGCCGCGATGTCGCCCGCCGCGATGAGATCGCTCAAGGACTTGCCGCTGGTATTGGGTGCGATTGATACCGGCTTGGCGAGCGCGAGGCGGGTCGGATGGCCATGGGGCTTGGCCTCGTTCATGGCGCCCTCGATCCACCGCACCTGGGTGAGATCGACCCCGCAATCGTGCGCCAGCAGGCCGCGCATGAAGATCGCGGCCGTCATCGCATAGAGCGGAACCCCGATGCGCTGGCCGGCGAGATCCTTGGCCGAGCGGACCACGCGGCGATCGACCGCGATATAGCCGTGCCGAAACACCCGCGAGGGAAAGACCGGCAGCGCCACGAACGGACAGTCGCCGGCGGCGACGCGGGCGACGTATTCGGAGCTCGACATCTCCGAAGCGTCGAACTCCAACGCGCCCGACATCCGATCGAAAATCTCCCGCGGGCTGTCGATGCCGAGGAAGTTGAGATCGATGCCCTCCGCCTGCACCTCCTTGGTGTAGAGCGGCAACATGCGGTCATAGAGACCGCACGCGAAGGTGATGGGGATTTTGGACATTCGCTCGGGGTTCCTTGGGGTCGGACCCGATTTTGGCACGGCAACACATACCTGTCGCGGCCTTGAGCCGGGACGGTTCCAAACACCGGCATGTGGAACGGTCCCGGCTCAAGACCGGGACAAGTCGTCGCCCAGATCAGCTTTTGCATTCTACCTCATATTCGCCATCTATCCGCCGACCCGCAACAGCCGCTATAAGCCGCGCCAAGGCAGCCGCTACGTGCGGCCGCGCGAGAGGAGAGCCCAATCGATGACGCAGCGCTCCGCCAGCCGAAATTTTCGCGGTCTGCTGACGCCGGGCGCCGCCGTGGTGCTGCCGGGCGTGAGCAACGCGCTGGCGGCCCGAGTGGTGGCCGATCTCGGCTTTTCCGCCGCCTATGTGACCGGAGCCGGCATCGCCAACACGTTTCTCGGCATTCCGGACAACGGCCTGGTCACGTTGACGGAGCTGGCCGATCACGTGGCGGCCATACGCTCGGTCTTTCCCGGTCCCCTGATGGTCGATGCCGATACCGGCTTCGGCAATGCGGTCAACCTCATGCGCACCGTCAAGGTGCTGGAGCGCGCCGGCGCCGACGCGATCCAGATCGAGGATCAAGTGTTTCCCAAGCGCTGCGGACATTTCGACGGCAAGGCGGTGATTCCGCTCTCTGAGATGGTCGCGAAGATCAAGGCCGCGGTCGATGCGCGCAGCGGCGCGGATGTATTGATCGTGGCGCGCACCGACGCCATCGCGACGCACGGCTTCCAGGCCGCGATCGAGCGCGCCGCGGCGTGTCGAGAGGCCGGCGCCGATGTGGGCTTCGTCGAGGCGCCGCAAAATCTCGAGGACATCGCCGCCATTCCGCGCCTGCTGCCATGGCCGCAGATCATCAATATCGTGCTGGGCGGGAAAACCCCCGAGCTGCCGAACGAAAAGCTGCGCGCACTCGGATATGCCGGTGTCATCTATGCCAATGTGGCGCTGCAATCGGCGCTGCGCGGGATGCAGGCGGCGCTGTCGGTGTTGCGACGGGATGGCCGCATTGGCGACGCGTCCCGGCTCGCGGTCGACTTCGCCGAGCGCCAGCGGCTGGTGGGCAAGGCGGAGTTCGATGCGCTGGAGCGGAAATACAAAGCCGACTAGAAGTGCTTTCGGAAGAGAGTCCGCCCCGGGCCCGGGCCGGATGGCGTTCGGCTCCCGGTCCGGAGTGCCACAATGCAATGACTTTGGAACGGTTTCGGTTCCCGGCTGAGCCGCGTACTCAGAATAATCTCGATTCATGAGCAGCAGTTGGCCTACGTTCAAGTTGCGAGCTTTGCGGCTGGATGGCGGCTTGGCAGGAAGAAGGAGCGAGCGCAACCGGGCTCGTGGTGGTCCAAAGGTGTTGTGCATGGAAATTACCCGGGCTGGCGGCTAGGCTGGATCGCTGCCGCCCGGAGCAGCAACCGTGACGCTTCCAGTGGTCGGAGAAGCATCAAGTCGAATTCGTGACTGGTTTGTCGTTGCTGTACCGACGTGTCTCGGATCAGGGGGTGAGCGGATGAGTGTTGAACCTGACGTCATTCTTCTCAACGGCAAGATCACGACGCTTGATCGCGCCAAACCCGGAGCGCAGGCGGTTGCGATCAAGGACGGCAGGATCGCGGCGGTGGGAAGTGATCGCGAGATCGGTCCGCTTGCCGGTCCGACGACGAAGAAGATCGAGCTGGGCGGGCGGCGCGTCGTCCCGGGGCTGATCGACAGCCATACCCACATCATCCGCGGAGGGTTGAGCTACAACATGGAGCTGCGCTGGGACGGCGTGCGTTCGCTCGCCGATGCCATGCGCATGCTCAAGCAACAGGCGGACCGCACGCCGGCGCCGCAATGGGTTCGGGTGGTTGGTGGGTTCACCGAGCAGCAGTTCGTCGAAAGGCGACTGCCGACGCTCGACGAGATCAACGCGATCGCGCCGGATACGCCGGTTTTCATTCTCCATCTTTACGACCGGGCGCTCCTGAACCGCGCCGCTCTTCGCGCAGTTGGCTACACCAAAAACACGCCCGCTTTTCCAGCCTCGGAGATGATTCGCGATGCAAGCGGCGAACCCACAGGGCTCCTGATCGCCAAGCCAAACGCGACGATACTTTACGCGACTCTCGGGAAAGGCCCAAAACTGCCTCCCGAATATCAGAAGAACTCGACCCTGCACTTCATGCGCGAGGTGAATCGTCTCGGCATCACCGGTGTGATCGATGCCGGCGGCGGCTCGCAGGCCTATCCGGACGATTACCAAATCATCGAGGAGCTGCATCGCGAAGGGAAGCTGACGATTCGGATCGCCTACAACCTGTTTACCCAGAAGCCGAAACAGGAGCTGAGGGATTTTGCGGCATGGACCAAGCAGCTCAAACCCGCGCAGGGCAACGATATGTACCGTAACAATGGCGGCGGCGAAATGCTGGTGTACAGCGCCGCCGATTTCGAGGATTTCCGGGTCGAGCGCCCCGACATGCCGCCGAGCATGGAAGACGATCTCGACCCGGTCGTTCGCGTGCTGGCGGAAAACCGCTGGCCCTGGCGGCTGCACGCGACCTACAACGAGACGATCACGCGGGCACTCGACGTATTCGAGAAAGTGAACCGCGATGTGCCGCTCGACGGACTGCACTGGATCATCGATCACGCCGAGACGATCGATGATCGCAATATCGACCGGATTGCCAAGCTCGGTGGCGGCATCGCGGTCCAGCACCGCATGGCCTACCAGGGAGAATCTTTCGTCGAGCGCTACGGCCACCGCGCCGCAGAACGCGCGCCGCCCATTCGGCGCATGATGGAAATGGGTGTCCCGGTCGGCGCCGGCACGGATGCCACGCGCGTGGCCTCGTACAATCCCTGGGTTTCGCTCTCCTGGCTCGTCACCGGCAAGACGTTGGGTGGCTTGGCGATCTATCCAACCGGCAACCGGCTCGACCGCGAGACCGCGCTGCGGCTATGGACGGAAGCCAATACGTGGTTCTCGACCGAGACAGGCAAGAAAGGTGAGATCAAGGAAGGCCAGCTCGCCGACCTCGCGGTCCTTTCGAATGATTACTTCTCCGTACCGGAGGACGCCATCCAGGACCTAACGTCCGCCCTCACGATCGTCGGCGGAAAGCCGGTGCATGGTGACGGCGACTTCAAGGATCTCGCGCCGCCGCTGCCGACACCGATGCCCGATTGGTCGCCGGTACGCAGCTATGGTGGCTATCAACCGCGCACTCGGGAGAAGACCGAAGGCAAGCACGCCTTGGCGGGTCTGGCCTGCGGGTGCAACAATTCCTGCAACGTCCATGGACACGCCCACGCGAGTGCATGGACCGCAAATGTGCCGGCATCTGACGGGAGGGCGTTTTGGGGGGCGCTCGGCTGCTCTTGCTGGGCGTTTTAGGTCGAGCGCGTGCGTCCAGTACTGACGCCATTCCTTGGAAGGGATGAGTGATGATGGAGGTGCGAGGAGAAGAAACCGCTCGGGCGGGCGCGGATTCAGCGCCGGTCGCGCCGTCTCCCTTTAGCCCGTTCCGCCAGGCCGCATTCACGGTGCTATGGACCGCGACCGTAGTCGCGAACGTCGGCACCTGGATGTACAACGCGGCCTCGGGCTGGTTGATGACGAGTCTCGACGCCGATCCGTTGATGGTGTCGCTGGTTCAAGTGGCGACGAGCCTGCCGATGTTCCTGTTCGCTCTGCCGGCCGGCGCGCTCGCTGACATCATCGACAAGCGCCGGTTTCTGATCATCCTCGAGGTCGCGACAACGGTCGTCTCTGCGATGATCGCGGCACTCGTCTGGCTCAACCTCGTCACTCCGGGTGCGTTACTGTTGTTCACCTTCCTGCTCGGCACAGGCGCCGCTTTGACCGCTCCGGCCTGGCAATCCATAGTGCCGCAGCTGGTTCCCAAACCAATGTTGGGACCCGCGATTGCGGCCAACAGCGTCGGGATCAATATCAGCCGCGCGTTGGGCCCGGCGCTCGCCGGCGTGATCATTGCCGGAATAGGCATCGCGGCGCCATTCTGGCTCAACGCCGTCAGCAATCTTGGGATCATAGGCGCACTATTGTGGTGGCGCTCGCCGCCAATGGCCGCCAACCGGCTCCCAGCCGAGCGATTCGTCGGCGCGATCGTCACCGGCTTTCGCCATACAAGACACAATCGGCATTTGAATGCGACGTTGATCCGAGCGGTGGGATTCTTTCTGTTCGCCAGCGCCTATTGGGCGCTGCTTCCCCTGGTGGCGCGCAACCAGATCGCCGGCGGACCGCAGCTCTACGGCATTCTGCTGGGCGCGATCGGAGCCGGGGCAGTGTGCGGCGCCTTTGCCCTGCCGTGGTTGAAGGCAAAGTTAGGACCAGATCGGTTGGTCGCGGCGGGAACCATCGGGACGGCAGTCACGCTGGTCTTATTCGGACTCGCACGCGAACCCGTCTCGGCTCTGTTTGCGAGCATCATCGCCGGAGTTTCATGGATCGCGGTTCTCGCGAGCCTCAATGTCTCGGCTCAGGTCGCCTTGCCGGAATGGGTACGTGGGCGCGGACTCGCGATGTTCGTGACCGTTTTTTTCGGTGCCATGACGCTCGGCAGTGCGGTATGGGGACAAGCTGCCGGAATGATCGGGTTGCCCAATTCGCATTTTGTTGCCGCAGCAGGCGCTCTGATTGCCATACCACTCACCTGGCGCTGGAAGCTGCAGACTGCTGCCGGAATCGACCTTACACCATCCGTGCACTGGCCCACGCCGATCATCACCCACGAGGTGGAACCCGATCAAGGGCCGGTGCTGGTGACCGTCGAATACCGGATCGAGCCCGCAAATCGTAGAGCATTCCTGAGGGCTCTCGAAAGACTAGCCGATGAGCGACGTCGTGACGGCGCTTATGCGTGGGGTGTCTACGAAGATGGGGCCACAGAAGGACGCTATCTGGAGACATTTCTCGTCGAATCGTGGCTTGAGCATATGCGTCAGCACCAGCGCGTGACCAATGCCGACCGTGTTCTGCAAGACGCGGTGCATCAGTTCCATGTAGAAGGCGCACCGAAGGTCGCCCACTTCATCGCCGCAGAGGCGGACAAGCCAGGCGAGAGGTAATCGGCAAGGCCGAATTCGACGCCCTGGAGCGCAAACGCAAAGCCGACTACAATTCAGCGTCAGGAGAGCACCGTGAAACTGTCACGCCGGCGATTGTTGCATCTGGGGGCGGGTGTCGCCGCCCTCCCGGCCGCATCGCCGATCGCATGGGCGCAGACTTCTCCGGCGAAAACCCCTCCGACGCAAACCTATCCGGCGCGGCCGGTGCACGTCATCGTCGGGTTCGCGGCCGGCGGCGGGGTCGACATCACGGCGCGCCTGATTGGCCAGTGGCTGTCCGAGCGGCTCGGGCAGTCGTTCATCACGGAGAACCGGCCGGGAGCCGGCGGCAATATCGCAACCGAGGTGGTCGTGAACGCGCCCCCCGACGGCTATACGTTGCTCCTCGCCACCGTCCCGAACGCCGTCAACGCGACGCTCTACGACAAGCTCAATTTCAACTTCGTCCGCGACATCGCGCCGGTCGCAGGCATCATCCGGGTGCCGCAGGTCATTCTCGTCAATCCGTCGGTGCCGGCCAAGACGGTTCCCGAATTTATCAGCTATGCCAAGGCCAATCCCGGAAAGGTCAACATGGCGTCGGCCGGCAACGGCAGCGCGCCGCACATGGCTGGCGAGCTGTTCAATGTGATGGCCGCCGTCAACATGGTTCACGTTCCCTATCGCGGGCAGGGTCCCGCCCTTACGGACTTGCTCGGCGGCCAAGTGCAGGTTCTGTTCGCCACCACGCCCGGCACCACCGAATATGTCAGGACCGGCAGGCTGCGCGCGCTCGCGGTCACCACGGCGGCGCGCGCGCAGGTGCTGCCGGATCTGCCGACCGTGGGTGATTTCCTGCCGGGCTATGAAGCGAGCCAATGGTACGGCCTCGGCGCGCCCCGACAAACGCCCGCCGCGATCGTCGACAAGCTCAATGCGGAAATCAACGCGGCGCTCGCCGATCCCGGGATGAAGGCGCGGTTCGCCGATATCGGCGGTGAGGTGCTGACCGGCTCGCCCGCCGATTTCGGCAAGCTCATCGCCACGGAGACCGAGAAGTGGGGCAAGGTGGTCCGCGCGGCCGATATCAAGCCGGAGTAAGGTC
>DASZKX010000306.1:0-10268 GCA_035552735.1 Xanthobacteraceae bacterium | reverse complement strand
GGAAGTCTGGTCATCACGCCGGCGTTCACGCCGCTGCCGTTTGATCCGTTCAAGGACTTCACCCACATCGCTTATCTGGGCGGCCAGCCGACCGTGATGTTCGTGGGCAAGGATCTGCCGCAGAAAACCCTCGCCGACTTCGTGGCCTATGCGAGGGCCCATCCGGGCGCCTTCACGTATGGGACGATCTCGTACGGATCGCAGACCCAATTGGTCAACGAGATGTTGCAGAAGGAGGCCGGCATCCAGATGACCTATGTGCCGTATCGGGGCGCCAATCTGATCGTGAACGACGTTCTCGGCGGCCATCTGACGTCCGGCTCGCTGGCCTTGTCGGCGGCCGCCGGTCAGTTGAAAGCGGGAACGCTGCAGGGCCTGGGGATCGGCACCGCAGAGCGTGTGCCCGCCTTTGCGGACATTCCGACCTTCAAGGAGCTGGGCTATCCGGACCTGGTGTCCTCGACCTGGTTTGGATTGTCGGGACCGGCGAACCTGCCGCCGCAGATTGTTGCCCGGCTCAACACCGAAGTGGTGAAGGCCTTGCACGCGCCCGACGTGCAGGCTCGCCTGGAGAGCGAAGCGATCGATACCAAGTCCTTGAACGCCGCCGATTTCACGGCCTTCTTCAGGCAGGAAGTCGTGCGCTGGACGCCGATCGCCAAGGCGGTCGCCGCCAAGGCCAGGGACGCCGGCACGGCGCCGCAATAGGGCTGGGTGCGGCTCAGCCGGCCCGATAGGCCGCCAGGAATACCCGCACCGCGATCTTCACCACATACTCGGTCCGCTCGAGCGAAGGCGGCGTGCCGAAGTTGAACAGGATCGGCCGAAACACCGTCGCCATGCAGGCGTCGATGAACTGCGCGGCGGCGACCTCGCAATCCTCCACTTTGAGCACGCCGGCCGTGACCTGCGCGCTCAGATACGCCTTCAGCTGCCCGATCCCGAACGCTGGTCCGGTTTCGTAGAACTGGCGGCCAAGGTCAGGCATGCGCTCCGCAATCGCGATCACGGTCCGCAGCGCGGACGAACCGCCGGGCCGGCACAGGAACTGGACAAAGGCGACGCCGAGCCGGGTTAGGACCGCTTCGACGTCGTGGTCCTCCGGGTCGAGATTGAAGATCTGCTGGGCCTGGGCCCTGCACTGCTGTCCGACAATGGCCTCGAACAGCTCTCCCTTGTCCTTGAAATAGACGTAGAGGGTGCCCTTCGACACGCCCGCTACCCGGGCGATCTCACCCATGCTGGCGGCGTCGAAGCCTCGCTCCAAAAAGACCTTCCTGGCCCCCTCGACGATCTGGCGCCGCTTGCTGCTGTCCTCTTCGGCGGCCTCGGGCGCCACCCGCTCGACTGCTGCGCTCATTTCTCGTTCCTCTCTCTTCTCTTTCTCTTTCCCGTTCCCGTTCCCGCCCTGCATATCAAATGGGGCAGCCATGATCATTTAGCATTGACTGAACGGTTCGGTCAATATTGACCAGCCACTTTCATTCGTCTACATATGATGACCGAACGGTTCGGTCAATCCCTTTTTACCTCCCGAACCGGACGCCGGATCATAGGAGCAGATCATGTACGCAGAACGGGAAACGGGTGGGTTGGGCAGGGGCGAGGTCATCGAGGCCAAGGCGACCGGGGGTACGGAGGGCCGGGAGCAGCGGGAGCTCAAACAGCAACCTCCGGTGCCGGCGCCGGTGCGGCTGCCAGCCAGGATCGCAATTGAAATGTCCTCAAGCCAAGCCCGCCGGCGGTCGCCCAAGGCGCGCCGGCTCGCCCTGATCGCCGCGGTGCTGCTGCTGGCGGCCGGAGGAGGCGGAACGTTCGGTTACCACTGGTGGACGGTCGGCCGCTTCATCGAGGCGACCGATGATGCCTATGTGAGTGCCCACAACACGACGCTCGCCGCCAAGGTGGCGGGCTATGTTTCGGCTATCGCGGTCGAGGACAATTCGCGGGTGCGCGCCGGTGACGTGATCGCCACCATCGACGACGGCGACTTCCGGCTGGCGGTCGATGCGGCGCGCGACAAGGTCGCGACCCAGCAGGCGACCGTCGATCGGATCGGCCAGCAGATCATCGCCCAGCAGGCCTCGGTCGATCAGGCGAAGGCGCAGCTCGTCTCCGCGCAGGCGGGGGCGACGCGGGCGCGGCTCGAGCTCGACCGGCAACAGTCGCTGGCGCAGCGCGATTTCGCCAGCCGTCAGACGCTGGAGCAGGCGCAGTCGAACCGCGATCAAGGCGTGGCCGGCGTGCAAAGCGCGCAGGCGGCTGTGGATGCCGCGGCCGCCAACGTCGACGTCCTCAAGGCACAGCAGCAGGAAGCCGCGAAAGCGCTGGACGAGCTGCGCACCGCATTGGCCAAGGCCGAGCGCGACCTGTCCTTCACCGTGATCCGCGCCCCGATCGATGGCGTGATCGGAAATCGGGCGGTGCAAACCGGCGACTACGTGCAGACCGGCCAGCGGCTGGCGAGCCTGGTGCCGCTCGACGAGGTCTATGTGGATGCCAACTTCAAGGAAACCCAGCTCGCGCATCTGCGGCCCGGCCAGAAGGTCGCGATCACCGTCGATGCGCTGCCCGACCAGGCGATCGAGGGCACCATCTCGTCGCTGGCGCCGGCTTCAGGCGCGGTGTTCTCGCTGCTGCCGCCCGACAATGCGACCGGCAACTTCACCAAGATCGTGCAGCGCCTGCCGGTGCGGGTCGGCGTGCCGCTTGATGTCGCCACCCTCCAGCTGCTGCGGCCCGGTATGTCGGTCGTGGTCAGCGTGAACACCAAGCCGGGTGCCGCAGCCGAAGCGACGCGAACCGCCGCGGCACAAACCAACTGACTGTCGGGTGGGGAGATCGGGCCATGTCGATGACAACTGCATTACCGGTCGACGGCGAGCGGATTGATCCCCGCCGCCTGATCGCGTTCCTGGCCATGAGCTTCGGGATGTTCATGTCACTTCTCGACATCCAGGTCGTGTCGGCATCGCTGACCGAGATTCAGGCCGGCCTGGCGGCGTCGCGCGATGAGATTTCCTGGGTGCAGACCGCGTATCTCATCGCCGAGGTGGTCGCCATTCCGCTGTCGGGCTTTCTCTCGCGGGCGCTGGGAACGCGCATCATGTTCGCCGCCTCGGCCGCAGGATTCACCATCGCGAGCCTGATGTGCGGCTTCACCTCGTCCATGAACGAGATGATCTTCTGGCGCGCCATTCAGGGCTTCATCGGCGGCGGAATGATTCCGACCGTGTTCGCCTCCATCTACACGATCTTTCCCCGCTCCAAGCAGGCGATCTTCATTCCCGTGATCGGGCTGATCGCCACGCTCGCGCCGACCATCGGCCCGACGGTCGGCGGCTATCTCACCGACGCGCTGTCCTGGCACTGGCTGTTCTTCATCAATATCGGGCCTGGCATCGTGGTCACGGCGGTCACCTTTGTGCTCATCGACTTCGACGAGCCGGACTATTCCCTATTCAAGCACTTCGACTGGTGGGGGCTTGGATTCATGGCGGCCTTCCTGGGCTCGCTCGAATATGTGCTGGAGGAGGGATCGCGCTACGACTGGTTCGATGATCAAACCATCACGCTGTTGACCGTGGTCGCGGCTGTAGCGGCGGTGGCCTTCTTCGCCCGCGTCCTCACCGCGCGATCCCCGATCGTCGATCTCAAGGCCTACACCGACCGCAACTTCGCGCTCGGCAGCCTGTTCTCGTTCGTGCTCGGCATCGGTCTATACGGGCTGACCTACCTGTTTCCGGTCTATCTCGAGGAGATTCGCGGCGACAACGCGCTGATGGTCGGCGAGACCATGTTCGTATCCGGCGTCGCCATGTTCCTGAGCGCACCGGTGGTCGGCAGGCTTGTGACCAAGCTCGATCCGCGCCTCTTGATGATGGCCGGTTTCTTCATCTTCGCGGCGGGATCCTGGCAGATGACCTATGTGACCCAGGATTGGGATTTCGCGCAGCTGCTCTGGCCGCAAATCTTCCGCGGCGTCGGCATGATGATGGCGATCGTGCCGATCACCAACCTGGCGTTGGGCACGCTCGCGCCGGAGCGGGTCAAGAACGCCTCCGGCCTGTTCAATCTGGCGCGCAATCTCGGCGGCGCCGTCGGCCTCGCCGCCCTCAATACGGTGCTCAACCATCGCATCGACCTGCATCTCGCGCGGCTGCACGAAGCGGTCACCTGGGGACGCCAGCCGGCGCAGGAGGCGCTCACCAATCTGACGACGCGGTTTCAGAGTTTCGGCGGCGACGCCCAAACAATGGCGCTGCAGCAATTGATGGGACTCACCCGCCAACAGGGCATCGTGATGGCCTTCGCGGACGTCTTCCTGATGCTGGCGATCCTGTTCGCAGGCTTCGGGGCGCTGGCGGTGGTCATGCGGCGGCCCGCCGCGCTCCCGGGAGGGGTCACCGGTCACTGATAAATTTCAATGATTTCAAGGTGTTACCAAAATGTTCGCCGAAAAGTTAACCATACGTGAACCGAATCCCGGGCTGCCGCGTCTAATGATCAAACGCCTCACAGGGGTTGGCGGTTTCGCCACAGGGGACACGCAAATGGCCAAAATTCGCAGCACGTATCGCACCGGCATCTTCGCGGCGCTGACACTCGCGATTTGTGCCGGCATCGGTTTTTCTTCGCCCGCGCAAGCCGCCGAGACGCAATGCAGCGGCACGCTTGCGCAGTACGGCGCCACCATCAAGCAGCTTGAGACGTTCTCCGCCAAGGCGCAGGCGCTCGCGGACCAGAACCCGCTCTACATCAGCGACGTCGAATACTACGCCTCGGCGCTCGCCCAGGCCCAACGTTGCGCCAAGAACCTGAGCATCGTGGCGACGGTGTCGCGCTGAGCGAGCATATCTCCGACACCGCATAAGTAGGGGCGGCCCTTGTGGCCGCCCTCTTCTCATTGGCCGCCCTCTTGTCAGGGGCGCCCACGAGAGGCGCCCCTACCAACTGGCTCGCCGTAGCCGCCGGCCGTCGGCGTCTGGATGACGATCGTCTCGCCCGCCCCGATGGTGGTGGCGTCGCAGGCTTGCAGCTTCTCCCGACTGCCGTCCGCGCGGCGCACCCAATTCTCGCCGACCTGTCCGGCCTCGCCGCCAGCGAGCCCGAACGGGCGCACCCGCCGGTGGCCCGACAGGATCGTGCACTCCATCGGGTCCAGAAACCGGATGGCGCGCGTGATGCCGTCGCCCGCGTTCCACGTGCCGCGGCCGCCGGAGCCGGCGCGAATGTGGAAATCCTCGAGCACGACCGGAAAGCGGAATTCGAGCACTTCCGGGTCGGTGAGCCGCGTATTGGTCATGTGGGTCTGCACTGCGTCGGTGCCCGGAAAACCGGGACCCGCCGGCGAGCCCGAGCAGATGGTCTCGTAATACTGATATTTTTCATTGCCGAAATTGAGATTGTTCATGGTGCCCTGCGCGGCCGCCATGGCGCCAAGCGCGCCGAACAGGCAGTTCGTCACCGCCTGCGAGGTCTCCACGTTGCCGGCCACCACGGCGGCCGGAAACTGCGGCGAGAGCATCGATCCCGGCGGAAGGACGATCCGGATCGGCTCGAGGCAGCCCGCATTCATCGGTATGTCGTCGTCGACCATGACCCGGAAGACATAGAGCACGGCGGCGCGCGTCACCGGCTCGGGCGCATTGAAGTTGCTCGATTGCTGCGGCGAGGTGCCGGTGAAATCCACGGTCGCCTCGCGCTTGCGCTTATCGACGCTGATCTTCACCTTGATCCAGGTACCCTGGTCCATCTCATAGGCGAACGCGCAATCGTGCAGGCGGTCGATAACGCGGCGCACGCTTTCAGCCGCGTTGTCCTGCACGTGCCGCATATAGGCCTCGACCACCGGCAGACCGAACTGCGTCACCATCTTGCGCAGCTCGTGGGCGCCCTTTTGGTTGGCGGCGATCTGCGCCTTGAGATCGTTGACGTTCTGCAGCGGATTGCGGGCCGGATATTTGGCGCCGGTGAGAAGCGCGTAGAGCTCGGCCTCGCAAAATCGGCCGCGATCGACCAGCTTGAGCTTGTCGATATAGACGCCCTCCTGCTCGATCGTGGTCGCGTTGGGGGACATCGAGCCGGGCGAGATGCCGCCGATATCGGCGTGGTGGCCGCGGCTCGCCACCCAGAACAGGATGCGGGCGCCGGCGTCGTCGAACACCGGCGTGCAGACGGTGATGTCCGGCAGGTGGGTGCCGCCGTTATAGGGCGCATTGATGGCATAGACGTCGCCCGGCGCGATCGCGCCCTTGTTCTCGCGGATGACGGTCTCGACCGCGCGGTCCATGGAGCCCAGATGCACCGGCATGTGCGGCGCGTTGGCGACCAGGGCTCCCGATCCGTCGAACACCGCGCAGGAGAAGTCGAGCCGCTCCTTGATGTTGACCGAATAGGCGGTGTTCTGCAGCGCAACCCCCATCTGCTCGGCGATCGCCATCACGAGATTGTTGAAGATCTCCAGCATCACCGGATCGGCCTGCGTGCCGATCGGGCTTTGCCGATTGAGAGCAACGACACGCGTCAGCACCAGATGATCCTTGGGCGTGATCGCGGCCTGCCAGCCGTCCTCGACCACGACGGTCTGATGCGGCTCGATGACGATGGCGGGGCCCGCAACCGTGTGGCCGGGCGCGAGCTGCCGGCGCGTGTAGATCGCGGCCTCGTGCTGGCGGCCGCCGGAATAGAATCGGGTCATGCGCTCGGGCGCAGGCAGCGATTGCGCGGCGGGCGGCAGAGCCGGCTCGGCGAACTTGGCGCTGCCGCCGACCGCCTCGACCGATATGGCCTCGACCACCAGCGCCTTGCCGGGATCGACAAATCCGAAGCGCGCCAAATGGGCGGCTTCGAAGGCGGACTTCATCTCGGCAAGGCTCGCCAGCCCTTCGGACGAGGGCGTTCCGGCATTCACCGCCAGTGCCGTGTCGGTCCCGGCGTAGCGGAGATGGGCGCTCAGATGCACCGTGACGGCGGATGCCGCAATGCCTTGGCCGATGACCTCGTCGCGGGCCCGGGCGGCGAGCCGCTCGCCGAGCGCGCCGACCGAAGCGCGCGCGCCCGCGCCGAACGGTTCCTCCAGCGCCTGCTGCCGGGTCGCCCGGATATCGGCGAGGCCCATCCCGTAGGCCGACAGCAGCGACGAGAATGGGTGGATCAGCACCGTGGTCATGCCGAGCGCGTCGGCCACCAGGCAGGCGTGCTGGCCGCCGGCGCCGCCGAACGAGCTCAGCGCATAGCGGGTCACGTCGTAGCCGCGCTGCACCGAAATCTTCTTGATGGCGTTCGCCATGTTCTCGACCGCGATCCGGATAAAGCCGTCCGCGATCTCTTCGCAGCTTCTCCCGCCGCCGATCTCATTTGCGAGGGCCGCAAAAGCCGTCCGCACCGCCGCGGCATCGATCGGCTGGTCGCGGGTGCCGCCGAAAATCTTCGGGAAGAATTCCGGCATCAGCTTCCCCAGCATCACATTGGCGTCGGTCACCGTGAGCGGTCCGCCGCGCCGGTAGCATGTGGGCCCCGGATTGGCGGCGGCCGAATCGGGGCCGACGCGCAGGCGCGCCCCGTCGAAATGCAGGATCGAGCCGCCCCCGGCCGCCACCGTATGGATCAACATCATGGGGGCGCGCATGCGCACGCCCGCGACCTCGGTCTCGAACGTGCGCTCGTAGTCGCCGGCGAAATGCGACACGTCGGTGGACGTGCCCCCCATGTCGAAGCCGATGAGCCGGTCGAGACCCGCGGCGCGCCCGGTCTCGACCATCCCGACAACGCCGCCCGCGGGCCCCGACAGGATCGCGTCCTTGCCTTCGAACAGATCGGCCGCCGTCAACCCGCCGGCCGAGGTCATGAACATGAGGCGAGGGGGCTCGTCCGCGCTCAGCGCTTGCGCCACCTGCGCCACGTAACGGCGCAGGATCGGCGACAGGTAGGCATCCACCACGGTGGTGTCGCCACGCGAGACCAGCTTGATGAGGGCTGAGACCTCGTGGCTCGCCGACACTTGCGGAAAGCCGAGCTCGCGCGCGAGCGCGGCCACGCGCTGCTCATGCGCCGGATACCGATAGGCGTGCATGAACACGATCGCGACCCCCTTGATCCCGTCGGCCAGCGCGTCCTGCAGCTGCGTGCGCACCGCCTCGAGGTCCGGCTCCCGCTCCACGGTGCCGTCGGCGCGCACGCGCTCGTCGACCTCGATCGCGCGTTCGTACAGCATCGAGGGCTTGATGATGTGGCGGGCGAAAATCTTCGGCCGTGCCTGATAGCCGATCCGCAGCGCGTCGCGAAATCCCTTGGTGATGAGGAGAAGCGTGCGTTCGCCTTTGCGCTCGAGCAGCGCATTAGTGGCGACGGTGGTGCCCATCTTCACCGTGCCGATCCGCCCGGCCGGGATCGGCTCGCCGCTTCGCAGCGCGAGCAGGTCCCGGATGCCCTGCACGGCGGCGTCCCCATAGGCCTCCGGATTTTCCGAGAGCAGCTTGTGCGCCACCAGGCTGCCGTCCGGCCTCCAGCCGATGATGTCGGTGAAGGTGCCGCCGCGGTCGATCCAGAAATCCCAAGCGCCGGTCTTCGAGGTCATGTGCGCGACTCGTCCCGAGCGGCTCGTTGCAGGCGGCCGTCCCGGCGCCAGTATCACGCTTCGAGGTCTGAAATCACGAGCCGGTCGGCTCACAAATTGGTGGGGGCCCGGCGGCGTTTCCGCCGAGCCCCCTTTATGGCATCAGCCGGCCTGTAAGCCGGGTTCTGTAGGGCGTGCGGCGAACCGCACGCGTGACGGCCATTCCTCTGGGACGCCAGTTGCCTGGCGCCTCGAGCAACCTACCCGGACGGCAGGATCCGGACATCGATCCCGGAGATATCTTCCGGCTTGCGCCGCAAGAGCCTCCGCGCCGTCCCTATTCGGTCTTGCTCCGGGTGGGGTTTGCCATGCCGTCTGCGTTGCCGCAGACGCGGTGCGCTCTTACCGCACCCTTTCACCCTTACCGCTTCCCCTCCCTGACCCTTCCGACAAGCCGGAAAGACAGGCGGGATGCGGCGGTCTGCTCTCTGTGGCACTTTCCCTAGGCTCGCGCCCGCCGGTCGTTATCCGGCACCGTATGTCCATGGAGCCCGGACTTTCCTCCCCGGCCACCTTTCGGTGATTGCCGGAGCGGCCGTCCAGCCGACTGACACGGCAGTGAATGGGCACCCCGGGCGTCCGCGTCAAGGGCTGGGCCGCGACGATGTGGTCAACTGGACCTTTCTGCCGCGCGGTCTGCGCGCGTACCGGGCGAGTGAGGGTCCTCCATCGCCGGCACGGGGAAATTGGGCGTCCCGGTGTGGCCAGGCCCGGCGGGATCGCCGAACCGGCGCCGGATTTCATCGATATCCGCGCGCGTCGGCAAGCCGGCTTCATTTCCCAGGCGCTGGATCTTATACGCAGCCGCCGCCCGGGCGAAGCTGAAATGGCTCTCCCACGTCCCGTTCGGATCGCAGAGATGGGAATACAGATAGGCGCCGTGAAACACGTCGCCGGCGCCGCTGGTGTCCACGACCTGATCGGCCGGCACCGCGAGCGCGGCGCTCGATCGCACCACGCCGGTCTCGTCGTACCAAAGCAGCCCGTGCTCCCCCATGGTCACGCCGCCGATGCGGCAACCGCGGCCCTTGAGATAGTCCAGCATTTCGGCGGGAGCGAGCCCCATCTGCTCGCAGAGCCGCGTCGCCACGATGGCCACGTCGATGAAGGCCAGCAAATCGTGCGTATTTGTACGAAGTCCACCGCCGTCGAGCGAGGTGAGGATTCCAGCGGCCCGACATAGCTCGGCATAGTGGATGGCGGCGTCGGGTTGGTGCCCGTCGACGTGCAGGGCGCGACAGCCGGCGAGATCGAGCCGCGGGAAGGCATTGAGATGATCGTCATCGCGGCAGCGTACGATCGCGCGCCTGCCGTCCTTCGGCATGATGAACGAGATCGAGGACGTGCTGACGTGTCGGGGGTGGATCGGGATGGCGTATTTCGCGGCCATCTCCAGGAACATGCGTCCGAGCCAGTCATCCGCGACCGTGGTGATCAGATCCGGCGCGATCGAGAGCTTCGCGCAGCAGAAAGCGGCGGTGACGGCGTTGCCGCCGAACGAGACCGCGTAGGCCGCTGCCACGTGCTTTTCATCGCCGACCGGAAGCCGATCGGTCAGGAACGTGACATCGATGTAGGTTTGGCCGATGAAGAGAGCTTGCATGGACCTCGCGATGGATAGCCGGAGCCCGCCATGCCGGCGTTGACGGTG
>DASZKX010000305.1:0-5863 GCA_035552735.1 Xanthobacteraceae bacterium | reverse complement strand
ACCACATAGCTGCCGCGCGGAATGCCGAGCGCCTCCATGGTGTCAGCCGCCATCATGCACATCTCGGCGTCGGCGGCCGGCGAGGCCGAGCCGACCGTGTCGGCGTCGAACTGCATGAACTGGCGGAAACGGCCCGGCCCGGGCTTCTCGTTGCGGAACACGAAGCCGGCCCGATAGCTGCGATAGGGCTTGGGCAGCGTATCGAAATTCTCCGCCACGTAGCGGGCGAGCGGGGCAGTCAGATCGTAGCGCAGCGACAGCCACTGCTCGTCGTCGTCCTGGAACGAGAACACGCCCTCGTTGGGGCGATCCTGATCGGGCAGGAACTTGCCGAGCGCGTCGGTATATTCGAGCATCGGGGTCTCGACCGGCTCGAACCCGTAGCGCTCGTAGACGCCCCGGATGGTGTCGAGCATGCGCCGCGTGGCGGCGATCTCGGCGGGACCGCGGTCCCCGAGCCCGCGCGGCAGGCGCGCCTTGGGCTTGTTGGTCTTTCCGGATTTGCTGGGGTTGTCGGCCATATCGGTCTACATTTGCGGCGAACCGCGTGGTAGCAGCCGCGCCACCGAGCGGCAAGAGAGCGATGTGGCGGCAACGGAGCGGGCATGTCATCGGGGCAGACGGAAAGAGCAGGCGTCGTTCCCAACGATCTCGAAGCCTATTGGCTTCCGTTCACCCCGAACCGGGCCTTCAAGGCGGCGCCGCGCCTGATCACGCGCGCCAAGGGCATGCATTATTACACGCCCGACGGCCGTGCCGTGCTCGACGGCACCGCCGGCCTGTGGTGCACCAATGCGGGCCACAACCGCGACCCGATCGTGCGGGCGATCGCCGCGCAGGCGGCCGAGCTCGATTATGCGCCGGCCTTCCAGTTTGCCCATCCCAAGGCCTTCGCGCTCGCCGGCCGCATCGCGGCGCTGGCGCCCGCCGATCTCGATCACGTGTTCTTCTGCAATTCGGGCTCCGAGGCCGTCGATACCGCGCTCAAGATCGCGCTCGCCTATCATCATGTCCGGGGCGAAGGCGGCCGCACGCGCCTGATCGGCCGCGAGCGCGGCTATCACGGGGTCGGGTTCGGCGGCATCTCGGTCGGCGGCATCGTGACCAACCGCAAGCTCTTCGGCACGCTGTTGGCCGGCGTCGACCACCTGCCGGCGACCTATAGTCGCGAGCAGCAGGCCTTCACCATCGGGGAGCCGGACTGGGGGGCGCACCTGGCCGACGAGCTCGAGCGCATCGTGGCGCTGCACGATGCCTCCACCATCGCGGCCGTCATCGTCGAGCCGATGGCGGGCTCGACCGGCGTGCTGCCGCCGCCCAAAGGTTATCTGCAGCGCCTGCGCGCCATCTGCGACAAGCACCGGCTCCTGCTCATCTTCGACGAGGTGATCACCGGCTTCGGCCGTCTCGGCTTTGCCTTCGCGGCCGAACGCTACGGCGTCGTCCCGGACATGATCACCTTCGCCAAGGGCATCACGTCCGGCACCGTGCCGATGGGCGGCGTGATCGCGCGGGCGCCGATCTACCAGGCCTTCATGCGCGGACCCGAGCACGTGGCCGAGCTGTTCCACGGCTATACCTATTCGGCCCATCCGCTCGCCTGCGCGGCCGCGCTGGCGACGCTCGATCTCTATCGCGACGAGGATTTGTTCGCCCGTGCCAAGCGACTCGAGCCGCAATGGGGGCAGGCCGCCATGGCGCTCAAGGGCCTGCCCAATGTGCTCGACATCCGCACGCTCGGCCTCACCGCCGGCATCGATCTGGCGGCGCGTCCGGACGCCGCCGGCCGGCGCGCCTATGACGCGATGGTCAAGGCGTTCCACGAGGAGAACATGGTCATCCGGGTCACCGGCGACACCATCGCGCTGACCCCGCCGCTGATCGTGAGCGAAGGCGAGATCGTGGACCTGTTCGAGCGGGTGGCGCGGGTGATTAGGGCGGTGGCGTGAGTGGGGCGGTGGTGACGGGTGAGTGGTGAACCACCTCGGCACGATCTCCCGAGTCAGTTCTCGTCCTGACCGACCGGGGCTGCAGTCGGGGCGACCGAGTTGACGAGTGAGCTCGAAATAGCGGCAGCAGGAACCGAAGTATCGGGTCGATCCTGGCGCGGATCTGGATCGGCTGACGTCTCGATGTAAACGTCGACCTGCTGGCCGGCATAGATCGGCAGCTCCTTTTTGGGGGCGCTAAAGACGACTTGCAGGACCCGCGTGTCCACCCGCTCGGTGCTGGCTCCCGTCAACGATAGCTTCGGAACCACATATGGCTCCACATAGGCAAAAGTCATGTCGAAGGCGATTGCGCTGTTGCCGCGGAGGAAGGCTTTCGCTCGCACTCCGGATCGAAACCGCCAGGCGTCGTTCTCGTCGACGTCGACGCGCACATGCACGGTGCGGGTGTCACCCAGCAGGATCAATGGGCTCGACAGCAGGCCGGTCGACGCGTATTCGCCCGGCCGCACGTTGACCTGCAGGATATCGGCCTCGACCGGGGCATGGACCGTCAAACGGTCGATGTTGGCTTCGGTCTCCGCGACCTGAGCGGCGGCCTCGTCCGCGTTGGCGCGCGCGGTGCCGAGCTTGGCCTCATCCAGTTGCACGGCGTAGCGGCGATTGGCGAGGTCCTGCTGACTGACTGCATGGTTTGGTGCCAGGCGCTCGTAGATGCCGAGATCGTTGCGTGCCTGCCCCAGCGTCGCCTCGGCCTCCGGGATTTGAGCGCGTGCCGCAACCGCGGCCGCTTGCCGCGCGGCCAGCTGCGCCTCGAGGTCACGCCCGTCGATGCGGAACAATGGTCGATCCTTCGCCACCCGGTCGCCCACCTTGACGAAAGCTTCGGCCAGAACGCCCCCGACCGGCGTGCTGATGGCAATGTTGCGCGTGCTGGATTCGATGAGCCCGGATCCCGCGATGTAGCTTTGGAAGGGAGCCACAGCCGGTTGTGCAATCGGTTGCGCGACCGGCGGCGCGACGTTGCCGCGGGCAACGAACGCAACGCCCGCCAAGACACCGCTCAAAGCCAGCGCTGGAATGAGGTAACGGCTCCTGTGCATGACCTAATGTCCAATTGCGGTGTCTGGTTGCTCGACGCGCGTGATACGACCGTCGTCCATGCGGGCAATTCGATCGGCGAAACCCAGGATACGCGAATCGTGCGTGACGATGATGAGCGTGCGACCGTCGCGGACCGCGACGTCGCGGAGAATCTCGAGCACGTGCTGCCCAGTTTCGTGGTCAAGCGCGCTGGTCGGCTCATCGCAGACAATGAGGGCAGGCTCATGAACCAGCGCGCGGGCGATTGCGACACGCTGCTGCTGGCCGCCGGAGAGCTGCGCGGGCGATGACGAGCAACGGTCGGCAAGCCCGACGCGATCGAGCGCGTCGCGGGCCTTGGCGAGCGCTTGGCGGCGCGGCACGTTGTTCAAGAGCAACGGAATCATGACGTTCTCGGCCGCCTCCAGCTGCGGGATCAGGTTGTAGGACTGGAACACGAAGCCGACCGCGTGGCGGCGAAACTCGGTTTTGGCGGCCTGATCCATGCTCGCGAGGTCCTTGCCGAGCACGATGCAGCTTCCCGCGTCCTGGTCGAGAATTCCGGCGACGATCGAGATGAGCGTGGTCTTCCCGCAACCGGACGGCCCGACCAGCATGACGAGCTCGCCCTGCGCCACATCGAGCTCGATTCCGCGCAGCGCCATTACTTGGCTTGCTCCGGCGCCGTAGGCCTTGACGATGCGTTGGCAGACGACGCTGGAGCTCGCGCGATCGCTCGTCTTCGCTGTGGGAGGCCTCATGCCTTGAACACCGACGCGGGCTCGAGTTGCATGACCTTGCATATGCTGACCGCCGAAGCGGCGACGCACAGCACGATAACGGCTGCCGCGCTCGCCAGGAGAAGCGCCCAGCTGACCTGAAAGGGGAATCGCGCGTCGAGCGTGACGCCCAGGATGCAGACGAGCCCGATGCCGATGCCGTATCCGACGGCGCCTGCCGCGAACGCCTGCGCCATGATCATGCGCAGCAGCACCCTGTTGGTCGCCCCCATGGCCTTCATGACGCCGAAGTAGCGAAGATTTTCCAGCGTGAAGTTGTAGAAGGTCTGACCCGCGATGAGGCCGCCGATGAAGAAACCGATCAGCGCCGACAGGCCGAACAGCGTTATCGCCATCGAATTCTTGAGAAAATACAGGAGGGTCTTCTGCTCGAACTCTTCGCGCGTGTAGGCGGCGAGACCGGTCCAATGGCGAATGTTGTTGATCAAAGTGGGAATCTCGAAGCCGCCTTTCGCCTTGACCAGGACGAAGGACAGCATCTTGCGCGCGGACGGGGCATAGGTCAGCGCGCGCGAATAGGTCGTATAGAGGGTGGGCTGCGAATTCGTGTTGGTGGTGGACTTGCAGATGCCGACCACGACGGCGCGCCGGTCGTTCATCTCGATGACGTCGCCGAGCTGGAGCGGGATCGGCGGGCGACCGGCCACAGGATTGGGGCGGGCGAGCCGTCCGGCGGCGCCGTCCTGGCTGACGATCACGGCGTCCGCCCGCTTCAAGTCGGCAAGGCTGCCCGCCACCATGACGGCTGGCCCGCCGATGAGCGTGGCGTCATCAAGCCCGATCAGCACGCTGTTCTGGAAGTTTCCGTCCGCCAGCCGGACGCTGGTATTGCCTTTGTAGATCGGGACCGCCCAGCCGACGCCTTCGATCCCCCGCACGCGGGCCACGGCGGTGTCGGACAGCGGCTTGACGTCGTCGACGTATTGCACCATCGGGTCCATGACCCAGATGTCGACCAGCCCGGCGTCGGAGAGAAAGCCGTAGGTCCGGTTCAGCACGCCGAAGAACATTGCCGGCTGCTGGGTCATGAAGAACGTCGTGAACACCAGACCGAGAACGACTCCGAGGTACTTGCCGCGATCGCCGACCAATATCTTCAACGCGATGCCGAGCATCATGTCCTCCGCTCCGCCGGCCGGGTTTTGACAATGGTGTCAGCGATCTCGACTTTTGCCGGACTTGCCCGACCGCCGCCCGGGCTATTCACCGTTGCGGGCGCAGAGTCGTCGGCAAGTGGCTTTGCTTGATGAGTTGGAGCCGCCCGTCGGGCGAAATCTGCTGCAATGCCTCGATGGCGGCATCAAAGAGAAGGTCTTGCATTCGCGCCTGGCTTTCCAATGCTTCCTTGAAGGTGGCCCGCAAAAGATCCGTATCGAGATCGCGCTGAGCGAGGACCGACACCACTCGCAGGCGCGCCTGCTGGGAGGCAACGTCTGCAGCCTGTATTTGCGCCTGCCTGGAGCGGTAGATCCGCCAAAGAATGTCCGCATCTTGACTCGGCAGATGCGCCGCAAAAGTCGCAATTACCGCGTCGGGCGCGCGATGCACCGGTTCCTGCGAATCCGCCGTGGGCGCCTGCACCGCGATATAGCCGGCAAGGCCGATATTGAGGCAGAGCGAGCCAAGAAGCGCCAACGCCGATGCAGTCGGGAGCCGGCGGGCGATGCCCCGATGGGAAGCGGATTCGGTCGTCATCGGAGCACCCAATCCGGCCCATAGGACCCGGCATCGAGGATCATGGTGAGCGCCGCGGCCTCACTCGGGTTCCGCGGCATATTCAACGGCCTCACCAGGCCCAGCGACACGCCCACAACGGCGGCGGACGCGAAGCTCGCCGCCGGGATCAACCACTGACGCAGCGCGCGTATTCTTCGCGACGCCGTCCGACCAGGCTCGCTCGCGATGGCGGAGACCACGCCGAAGATCGCCTGATCGACGCGATCCGCGCATACTTCCGGCTTGCCCGCGATGACAACTCGATCGATCTCTCCCGCCTCCGCCAGTATGGCCGCAGCTTCTGGTCCGCCAGCA
>DASZKX010000304.1:0-3831 GCA_035552735.1 Xanthobacteraceae bacterium | reverse complement strand
ACCCCTTCCCGGCCAAAAATCTCTCCAGCGTCATCGGGTCGCCGGGGCGGGCCGGCGCGTGCGGCTCGACGTCGCGGAAGCGCGAAGCCTCCTGGTACCATTGGCGGCGCGGCGGCAAGCCCCAGGAGCGTTCTCGCAGCGATGAAAGGTTCCAGCGCACCGGCTCGTTCTCGATATCCATGACCTGGTAGTGGGTGTTGAACACCTCCACCCGATGCCCGTCGGGATCGCGGAAGTAGGCGAACAGCGCATGCCCGGGGCCGTGCCGGCCGGGGCCGTATTCGAGATTGGCCCCGAAGCCGAGGCTGCCGGCCATGTCGCAGGCGTGGATGAGATGCTGCGCGTCCGGCACACTGAAGGCGGCATGATGCAGCCGCGGCCCGGTGCCGTTGGCGAACACGATATCGTGCGGATTGCCCTTGCGCTGCAGGAACACGAACATCAGCTCGTCGGCGCCGTCGGGTGCGATGAATTCCGAGAGGCGGAATCCAAGCCCGCAATAGAATTCACAGGCGCCCTGAACGTCGGGCGCGAGAATCTGGAAATGATCGATCCGCTGCGGACAGGCGCCCTTGTGCTGCGGAAATTGCACCACCAGGCGCGGCTTCACCGCCATGCTGGCGCACAATTCGAGCGGAGTTCCGACCGCGTCGCGCACATGCAGCGTGCGGCCCTGATGCGGGGCCTCGACAAACGCCGCCGGCAAGCCAGCGCGCGCGAAGTAATGCTTGGCTTGGTCGAGATCGTCCTCGCTGTAGACCCGCAGGCCCACGCGCTCGCAGACCGGCGCCTGCGGGCTCCGCTTGAGGACGAGGCTGTGATGGCAGGCCTCCTCGATGCCGCGCAGATAGAGGGCGTTGCCGTCCTCCTCGCTGATCGCGAAGCCCAGCGCGTCGCAGTAGAAGGCGCGGCTTAAGCCCAAATCCTTGACGGTCAGGACGACATGGCTCGCCCGCGTGGTGTTGAACGGCGCCGGATAAACGGAGCGAGGAATCGCCATGGGTCACTTACCGTTGTTAGGCATGTCCACACGCGTCCGGGCGCAACGCAGCACTTCTCGGTGATGCGCTGCAGAACCGGGACCGTTCCAAATCCCGAGTCTGGAACGGTCCCGGACCAGCGGTGCACCGCTCCGCAAGAGCTGCGCGCTGCACCGCATCCGGGACACCGGCCGGCACGCTAGTTCTCCAGCAACGCCTTGGCGCGGGTCACCACCGCGGCCGGCGTGTTGGCGATGAAGTCGGCGACCCGCTGCGCCTCCTCGCCGGTGGAAGGGTTGATATCCATGCCGGCCTTCTCGGCTTCGGCGCGGAAGAGCGGATCCCGCATGGTGGCATCGAAGGCCCGCCGCAGCGCCTCGACCCGCTCCGGCGGCGTGTCGGGCGTGGTCACGATGGCGCGGGTGATCTCGGTGTCGGCCGAGACGAAGGCCAGCACCTTGCGGTCGTCCTCGTTCCTGGCGAGCTCGGTCATCAGCGGGACGTCGGCGAGCTCCGGGTTCCGCTTGAGAGCGACCTGGACCAGAATGTAGATCTTCTTCTGCGTGATCCAGTCCAGGTGGGTCGCTTTCCAGGACGCCCACGAATTCGAGCCGCGGCCGCCGACCTCGCCGCGCTCCATGGCGAGATTGACGTCATTGCCGCCCGGATACCCGGTGACGATCTTGAACTTGGTCCCGGCGAGCGCGTTCATGATCCTGGGATAATAGACCGACGTGGTGTTGGTGCCGGGCGCGCCTACAACCAGCTCCCGCTCCATCACGTCCTGGATGGTCTTGATGCCCGTGGTGTACCAGGAGTTCACCACATTGGGGCTGTTGGTGGTATTGCCGATCCAGAACAGCTTGCGGGTATCGTATTCCACGTTCGGGCCGCCCATCGCCTGATAGGCCGACATCGCCTGCATGATGGCATGCAGCACGGTGCCGTCGCGCGGCGCTTGGACGGCCAGATAGTTGGCGGCCTGCAGCCCGACCGCGCCCGGCATGTTGCGCGGGATGATGGCCGGCTCGCTCGGGATGTGGCGCCCCATATGCCGCGCCACCAAGCGCGCCCGGATATCGTAATCCCCGCCCGGCGAGGTCGCGATGATCATGCTCAGGCTCTTGCCGCGATAGAAGTCCGCCACCTGATCGGCGGCGGCGGGAGCAGCGACGAGAAGCGGACTGAGCAACGCTGTAATGGTGAGCAGGCGTGGCAGGAGAGAACTGCGCCTGCTGTCGTCCCTGCGAAAGCCGGGACCCATACGCCGTGCCCCCTCCGTCGACTGGGGCGTATGGGTCCCGGCGCTTCGGCCGGGACGACAGGACAATGCGTGCGCGTCTATCACGGAATTTTCTTCACCGGCTTGGGATCGAGGTTGAAAAGCTTGGCCGCGTTGCCGCCCAGGATGTTGCGCTTGGCGCCCTCCTTGAGGAACGGCAGATCGTAGATGGTACTCGGCAGGTCGAAGTCCCAGTGCGGATAGTCGGATGACCAGACCAGCTGCGTCTCGGCCTTGATCATCTTGAAGGTCGCCTCCAGGACCGAGAGATCCTGCGGCACCTCCATGGGCTGCGAAGAGTAGTACATCTCCTGCATGTATTCGCTGGGACGGCGCTTGAGCGAGGGGCAGTCGGACGTGCGCATCAGGTAGGAGTGGTCGAGCCGCTGCATGAGCGCATAGGCCCAGGTCAGGCCGCTCTCGATCCACATGACCTTGAGCTTGGGAAAGCGCTCCGGCAGGCCGTTGATCACCCAGTTGGTCATGTGCACCATGTTGAACCACATGAAGCCGAGCGAATGGACCGAGATGAAGCGGTTGGTGGTGGCGAGCGCCCGGTCGTCCCAGCTGTAGGCGGCGTGGAACGAGATCGGCTTGCCCATCTCCTCGAGCAGCGCGTAGGTCTTCATATAGGCGTTGTCGTGCACCGGCTTGTAGCGCGGCGACGTCACCATGAAGCCGACCACGCCCTTGCGGTCGCCGAATTCCTGCACGGTCCGATAGGCGGCCTCGGGATCGTTGAACGGCAGGTAGAGCATGGAGATGAGCCGCGGCTCGACGCCGAGGATACGCTCGCAGAGCCAGCGATTGTAGGCCTGGCACAGCGCCATCTCCATCTCGGGCTGCGGATGCAGGCCGAGAAACAGCATCGGGGTCGGGAACAGGCAGGCATAGTCGACCCCCATGGCGTCCATCCAGCTCCTCGTCATATGGACGTCGCGATGGGCGTCGGGCGGCGTCTTCTCGAGCCGCCGCAGGCCGGCGCGCGTGATGCGGCCGCCGCCGTCCTGATAGCCGACCTGGGTATTCATCATCGATGCACGGCCGCCGCGCTCGATATGGATGAGGGCTTCGCGCCGGATCACCGGGCTGTCGATGTATTGGAAGACCTCCCTGTAGGATTCGTTCTCGTAGTGGTGGGAATCCACGTCGACGATCAGAAAGTCCTGGTAGTTGCGGGCATGCGCCTGCTGGGTCGCATGCTCAAGCGAGGTCGTCGTGGAATACCGATCGAAGGCCGGCGTGCGAATCTCGCTGCGAATGGTATCCATGCGGCTTCTCCTTGCAGACGCTGGGGCCCCTCCCGTCCCTCCCCGCAAGCCGGGAGGGGTGGGGTGGAGCGAATCAGGTGACCACGAAGACGTCGTCGCCGCGCCGGACCACTTCGAACTTGCGCAGCTTCAGGCGGCGATCGCCGACGCATTCGCCGGTCTTGAGGTCGTATTCATAGCCGTGCCAAGGGCAGGCGAAGTGCACCTCGTCGGAAAATGTCTGGCCCTGATAGGTCTTGTCCGGCGCGATGACATCGACCACCTGGTTGATCAGCAATCCCTCGCAGGCCGGCCCGCC
>DASZKX010000303.1:0-10951 GCA_035552735.1 Xanthobacteraceae bacterium | reverse complement strand
TTCTCGTAAAGCGTCGCATTGATGACATTGCTCGAAGTGGCCCAAAGCAGCGTATAGCCGTCCGCGCGTGCGTGTACGACGAACTCGGTGGCGGTCGTGTTGCTGGCGCCCGGCCGGTTGTCGATCACGAACGCCTGGCCGATGCGCTCCGAGAGCCATTGGCCGATGAGGCGGGCGAAGATGTCGGCTCCCTGGCCGGGCGGAAATCCGACCACGATATGAACCGGCCGTGCCGGATAATCCTGCGCCGCTGCAATGCGCGCGGCGGCCGGCAGGGCCGCGGCCCCGGCTGCCAGTCGAAGGAATTGGCGGCGTCGCATTTTCATGGGCTCCCCTGGTTTGCGCGATGGGCGCATGGACGCTCGGGATGTGGACGATGCGGCCGGGTTGCGCCAACTGCGCCCTCCAGCTGCGCCCTTGCGGCCTGTTCGATGATCGGGATCTCGGCACCTCCCGCCGGCGGCGATCGACCGAGGCTACACGAACTCTCCTCGCGCCAGGAAGGGGGCTCGCTGTCGACGCCGAACGGCAGGACTGCGCCATCAGGCGGTGGAGCAATCGTCCTCGACCCACCTCATGCCGGATGGGCATCTTCGCGGGCACATTCGATCAGTCGCGCCATGGGCGAAATTGGCGGAAGCACGATGTTGCGTCCGGTGATCTGGAGCGCCTCCACCAATTGCTTGTACGGGGTGAGGCGCAGGTGCTGGTCAGCCAAAATCGCGACAGTGCGGCGACTGCCGTGATCGGTAGCAAAGAGCTCGATCCCGTCGAGCGATCCATTGGCCGGAAATACTGTCAAGGCCGGCACCAGGCTGACACCAAATCCCGCACGCACCAGCTCGAGTGCCACTTCGTAAGTGCGGCAATGGGCAACAATACGATGCGCGGGCAGCACGCGCTGATACCATTGCTGGACCCGAAGCGTGTGTTGGGTTCCGAAATTGAACTGGACGCAACTGTTGAGCACGCGGGCGGCATCGACCGGGATCGAGCTCATATCCCCCAATGCGGCGAGATCAATCGAGCTTGGGACAGCAAATACGTAAGGATCCTCGACAATCGGAACTTGCCGGAAACCGACGCTCGCCCGCGCGACCGAGTCGGCCGCAATGAGGCCGATGTGGATTTGCCGCGAGTAGAGCATCTCGAGCACATCGCCCGGCGCGGCCTCCTGAATGTCGACCTCCAGGCAGAATGATCCGCATCGCATCAACGCATCAGGCAGCAGCGCCTTGATGACCGAATTGAGGCCCGCCACCCTGATAATGGCCCGCTTTCCGGCGGCGAATTCGCGCAATCCCGCTTCCGCCTCGTCGATCTCCCTGAGCACGTTTTGCGCGTGTCGCAGCAGCACCCGCCCTGCGTCCGTAAGCGCCATGCGGTTGTGACCTCGATCGAATAGTCTTGTGCCGATGCTGTCCTCGAGACCCGCCAATTGCTTTGACAGGGAGGGCTGCGCAAGATCGAGCTGCTTGCTGGCCCGGGTCAGGGTAGAGGACTGAGCGACGGTCAAAAAAATTCTGAGCTGATGCAGGGTCATTTGAAATGATTGTCCTCTCGCAGGTTGGAGCATTCTCAGGAAAACACCCGCCGCGCTAGAATGTCAGGTCGATCTTGAAGACCTCGATTGCATAAAAGGCGAGTTCCGCATCGAGACAGCGCTGAATGTTGGCGGCCTTGCGAAAGCCGTGCTGCTCGCCCTTAAACAGGAAATAGCCGACCGGACTGCCCCGGCGGCGGAGCGCCGCGACCATGGCCTCGGACTGGCTTGGCGGCACCACTTCGTCCTCGTCGCCCTGGAAGAATATCACCGGCTTCGACAGCCGATCTGCGTGATGAAGCGGTGAGCGCTCGCGATAGAGCTGCTCTTCTTGCGGATATGGTCCGATCAGCCAGTCGAGATAGCGCGACTCGAACTTGTGGGTATCGCGCGCCAGCATGGCGACATCGCTGACCCCGTAATAGCTCGCGCCGCCCTGAAAGAAGTCCCGGAACACGAGCGCCGCCAGCGTGGTGTAGCCGCCGGCGCTGCCGCCGCTGATGACGACGCGCTGAGCGTCCACCCATCCCTGCGCAATGAGAAATTTGGCGCCGCTGACGCAATCATCGACATCGACGATGCCCCAATTGCCATGCAATCGCTCGCGATAGGCCCGGCCGTAGCCGGAGCTGCCGCCGTAATTGACGTCGAGCACGGCGATCCCGCGACTGCTCCAGAATTGCGTGGTCAGATTGAGCGCGCTGGAGGCCGAGCTTGTCGGCCCGCCATGGCACCTGACCAGGAGTGGTGGCTTTTCCGCCGCCGGGCCGACGAAGTTCGGATTGCGTGGCGGGTAGAACAGGCCGAATGCCGTGTTGCCGCCCGTGGTCGGATATTCCACCGGCTGCGGCCGCGTTAGCCAATCGGCGATGCGCGGTTCTCCCAGGTCGAGCACATCGGTGGACTTCTTGAGGATGCGGTGCGGCCGCGAAATGGAATCCAAGGCGACGAAGCTGACCGGGTGATCCGGCGCGCCGGCGCGAAACGCGACGCGGTCGCCGTCGGCCCTGACTGAGCCGAATTCCGTGAATGGCGTTTCGATCGGCTGCAGCGACTTGTCCTTGAGGTGCAGCACCGCAAGGCGGCCAAGTCCGGCCACGGAGTAGGCGCAGACAATTCGATCGCTGCCGACGCAGGCATAGGTCGACATCGCCAAATTCCATTGCGGCACGCCGAACTCCGCCGCCATCGGCGCCAGCGCCTCCGCGGTCCGCGCGGTGACATCGAAGCCGCAGAGGTTCCACCAGTTGCTGCGATCGGACACGAAGAAGATCGTGCCGCCGTCGGGCGACCATTCCGCCTGGAAAATCGATTCCGCAACGCCGCCGGCTATCGCCTGCGGCGCCACAATCCGCCCGGCTTGGTCGAGCGCGGCGAGATAGAGCGTGGTGCCGTTCCAGGGCATGTTGGGGTGGTCCCACGCCAGCCAGACGAGCCACTGGCCATCGGGCGACAGGCGCGGCGCGGCGAAGAAGTCGTGCCCATCGATGAGAACATGTCCGGGCTCAGGCTGGGCCTGGTCGAGATCGACCGCGACGATGGTGTTGATCGGGTCTCCTTCGACCGTGTGATCCTCCCGCACACCGATCCAGCGCCGGCGCCGGTGATCAACGACCCCGTCCGCATAGCGCCATTGGCGTTCGCGCGCGGTTGGGGCCGGCGTCAAGGGCTCGGGGTGCGGTGCGGCCTGGCTCTGTCGGTACAGGCGTCCGTCGCTGAAGTTGGAGAAATAGACCACGCCCTGCGACACCGTCCATGAACCACCACCGTATTCGTGTACGCGCGTGCGCGCGCTATACGGCCTCGGCACCACGTCGGTGGCGCTACCGCCGTGCCAATCAGCGCGGACGACGACGAACCGGCCTTGCTCCTGCGGCCTTCCCTCCAGCCAATAGACGTCTTCGCCGTCGAGCCGCACCTCCGCCAGCGTGACGGACTGCGCGACAATGAGATCGGAGGTGATCGGCGATTGCCAGGAACCGTATGGAGCAGTCTTGCGGGGCCGCGTTTTCGGGGTGGGCATGCGTTACCTGAAAGTGATCCCGGTGCGGGGAGATCGAGAGGTTGGCCAACGAACCGTGCCCAAGGTTATAGATAAAAGCTATAGGCCTGATTTCTTGAACCGGAAGGAGTCGCCTGGGTAGGATTGCCGGCCCGCATCGTGGGCGCAGAAAGGGAAATATCCATGGCTTGGACAACACCTACTCTCATTGAGATCTGCATCGGGCTCGAGATCAACGGTTACCTGCCGATCGAGCTCTAGGTCCAAGGCGACCTCAGTTCCAGTTACAGCTCGGTTCGAGCATGGGACGCCTCACCGCAATCGTGCTTGGCTCGGCGGCGGGTGGTGGCTTTCCGCAATGGAACTGCCGGTGCCGGGTATGCCGGCTGGCTTGGGAGGGCGATCCACGGGTACGGACGCGCACCCAAGCCAGCCTTGCCGTTTCCGCAAACGGCGAGGATTGGATTCTCGTCAATGCTTCGCCGGACTTGCCGGAGCAGGTCCGCCGCGCGTCGGTCTTGCATCCACGCGGTGGAACACGCGGCAGCCCGATCAAGGCAATTTTGCTCACCGGCGCCGAGATCGATCAGATGGCCGGGCTGCTGAGCCTGCGGGAGCGTGAGCCGTTTCATCTATACGCCACCGCGTCGGCGTTGTCGGTTATCGAGGGCAACAGCATGTTCGGCGTGTTGCCGCCGTCCGTGGTCACGCGCCGGACGATCGAGTCCGGCGAATCCTATGCGCTTCCCGGTGATCTGCGCGCGGAATTCTTCGCCGTTCCCGGCAAGGCGCCGCTCTATATCGAGGGCCAGGCCCCGGAGACGATGAGCGAAACCGCCGGAAACATGGGCGTCGAGATCCGCGCCGGCGGCGCACGCTTGGCCTATGTCCCGGGCGCCGCCGCGGTCACCCCCGAGATGCAGCTGCGGTTGGCGCGTGCCGATGCGGTGTTCTTCGACGGAACGCTGTTCAGAGATGACGAGATGATCGCGACTGAAACCGGCAGCAAGACCGGACGCCGCATGGGACATATGCCGATCGATGGCGACGGCGGATCGCTCCGGGCCCTCGCAGGTCTGCGGGCGCGGCGATTATACGTTCACATCAACAACACCAATCCCATCCTTGTGGAAGGGTCCCCAGAGCACGCCCACGTGACCGCCCAGGGATGGGAGGTGGCTGTGGACGGGCTGGAGGTCGCGCTGTGACGAACCTGTTGAGCGAAGCCGAGATCGAGACCCGCCTGCGGGACATCGGGGCCCGCCGCTATCACCGCCTGCACCCCTTCCATCACCTCCTGCATGGCGGTCGGTGCAGCAAGGGTCAGGTCCAGGCGTGGGCGCTCAATCGTTACTACTATCAAGCCATGATCCCGATCAAAGACGCGAACGTGATCGCGCGTTGCGACGACCCTGCGCTGCGGCGCATTTGGCGCAGCCGCCTAGTCGATCACGACGGCGAAACGGCGGACGAGGGCGGCATAGCGCGCTGGCTCAAATTGACCGACGGACTGGGCCTCGATCGCGCCTATGTCGTATCGCTGCGCGGCCTCCTGCCGGCGACACGATTTGCGGTCGACGCTTATGTGCAGTTCACGCGAGAGAAGTCCCTGCTCGAAGCCATCGCCTCCTCGCTCACGGAGCTGTTCTCGCCCCAGATCATCGGCGAGCGGATCGAGGGCATGCTCGAGAATTACGACTTTGTGAGCGCCGATACGCTCGGCTATTTCGTCAAGCGTCCGCCGCAAGCCGCCCGCGATTCCGATTTTGCGCTGTCCTATGTCAAGCGTCATGCCAGGACGCCGCAAGCGCAGCAGGCGGTATTCAAGGCGCTCGAATTCAAATGCGACGTGTTGTGGGCGATGCTTGATGCGCTCCATCACGCCTATGTGGCGCCGAAGCACATCCCACCCGGTGGCTTCGTTCCCGGCGAGCGAGGAGCCGTATGACCGACCAGCCCTCGACAGATCAGCCTCCGGGCATCGCCCCCGAAGCGCGTCCACGCCTGCCGCACGGCGTGCGCCTCGTCGAAAGCGAAGCGCATGGCGGCTGGGTCCTGCTTGCGCCCGAACGGGTGTTCAAGGCCGACGCCATCGCGGTCGAGATCATAAAGCGCTGCACCGGCTCCGCGACTTTGACGAACATCGTGGACGATCTCGCGGACGCCTATTCGGCCCCGCGCGATCGCGTGCTGGCCGACACGACCGCGCTGCTCCGCGGTCTCGCCGACAAGAAACTCCTGGAGCTCTGACGTGGTGGACAGTGGCTCGATGACCTTGCCGCGACCGCTCGGCCTGCTCGCGGAATTGACTCACCGCTGCCCGCTCGGATGTCCCTACTGCTCCAATCCGCTGGCGCTCGATTCCCGCGAGGATGAACTCGATGCGGCGACCTGGGGTCGCGTCTTCCGAGAGGCTGCCGCGCTCGGCGTCTTGCAGACCCACCTTTCCGGCGGCGAGCCAGGCGCCCGGCGCGATCTGGTCGAGATCACTGGCTTGGCACGCGCTGCGGGGCTTTATACGAATCTCATCACCTCCGGTATCGGGGTGACGGCAAAAAGGCTCGCCGAGCTCGCGGAAGCCGGGCTCGATCACGTTCAGATCTCGATCCAAGACAGCGTCGAGTCCTCCGCCGACCACATCGCCGGCTACCAGGGCGCCTTCGCCCGCAAGCGCGCGCTGGCGGGCGAAGCGGTTCGCCTCGAGCTGGCGCTCACGGTCAACGCGGTCATTCATCGCCGCAATATCGACCGGGTCCGCGAGATGGTGGAGCTTGCATTGGCCCTCGACGCGCAACGGATCGAAATCGCCCATGTTCAATACTACGGCTGGGCGCTGGAAAACCGGGCCATGCTCATGCCCACGCGCGAGCAGGTCGACCGCGCCGCCGCGCTGGTGGAAGATCTGCGCGCGCGTCACCATGGCCGCATCGTCATCGACGCCGTGGTGCCCGATTACTACGCCCGCTATCCCAAGCCCTGCATGGGAGGCTGGGGCCGGCGCTCTCTCAACGTGACGCCTGCCGGCAAAGTGCTGCCTTGCCATGCGGCAGAGAGCATTCCGGGTCTCGAATTCTGGTCGGTGCGCGCCCACCCTTTGGCTGAAATCTGGAAATTTTCGCCCGCATTCAACGCCTTTCGCGGCACAGCCTGGATGAAGCAGCCTTGCGCGAGCTGCCCGCGGCGCGAACAAGACTTCGGCGGATGCCGCTGCCAGGCCCTCGCGCTTGCGGGCGATGCGGCCGCGACCGATCCCGTTTGCCACCTCTCGCCCGATCGCGCGCATGTGACCGCTCTGGCAACAGTCCGGGACGACGCGCCTTACCGATATCGGCGTGTGCCGGTCAGTTGATGGCCGGCTTGTCCGAGGGCCGGCCCGGCGGCTCAACAGCTGGAGTCTCTCCCGCGTTACAAAGCCGACATGCGTGGGTGGAATCGATTCCTAGATTTGACCAGCAACGATCGAGTTGCGATCACCGGGCCCCGTCGGACCTGCCGCTGGGCTCATAGGCGAGCTGTCGCGCCGCCTGCGCCAGCTCGCAGCCCTCGCAATAACGCGAATCCTTATAGTCGATCCAATTGTGGGCGTAGATGCTCTCCGCCGCGATCCCGTAGCGTTCCTGCAAGAAAGGCACCAGCCGCAGCCAAGCCTGCATCTGCGCGGACGTCACCGGCTTGGCGACGTCCGGATAATTGCCGATGAACTCCACCCCGATGGTGTTGGTCTTGACGACCGCGTGAAAGGTCTTGGAGTTGTCGATATATTTGTTGTCGTTGCGATTGGCGCCGTCGCCGTGGGTCGGGATCACGCTCTCGGACGTCGCCCAGTAGGCCGTGCCGTCGGTCTCGACCCAGAGCGTCACCCCGCGCTTGGTGGGATTGGCGGCTTGCGCGAGCGCCGAAGCGCGGGCGGAGCCCGGCGGGCCCTCGGTCTGGTGGGCCAGGATGTTTCGCCAACGGTTCGCATCCGCGGGGGCGCCCAGCGGGTTGAGATACACGATCCTGAGGCCGGCGATCTGCGGCCGTCCGGAAAGCTGCGCGAGCTCGGCGAGGGTGCCGGGCGGCTGCGCCGTCCCCTGCCGGATGGCGATTTGCCGGCCGATGGCATCGTCGGCGGCCGTGAGCTCGGCTGCGCTCACCGGGCCGATCCCGTCGGGCCTGCCCTTGAGCTCGCGCGCCGCATTGTCCCGCATGACCGCGTAGTCGAGAGTGGCCTGCAAGCCGGCGGCCTTGAGCCGTGCCGCCAGCTCGACGCGCGGCACGTCCGCTCTGCCGCTCTGCGCACCCGCGATAACTTGCGCCGCGCCCGCCACCGGCTCGGCGGCGGCTGCCGGGGTGGCGCCCGGCGGCAGCCGCAGAGGGGCCGCGACCAAACAGCCGGTGATCGCAAAGCCTGCGATCAGATGGCCGGTGCGCGCCCCGATCATGCGCGGCACGGTATCCCCTTCGGTCGGTGGTCTCGGGCGTCAGGTATCTTCACGGGCCACAAGATAGGGGAAAGCGCCGCGGCCCTCAACGGAGCCGGCCGCCCGGGGGCCCTGCGGGTCGGCCGCGCGGGAGTTCATCGTTCGATTCTGTTTCGTTCTCCTTTCGATTCCGCGGGGCCGGCAAACCCGGTGTCGGCGGCGGTCCGGGTAGGTAGTTCCGCTCCGATTCCACGGGGCCAATCGAGCGGAATTGGTCGCCCGGAGATACTACCAACCATAGGGCCAAAGCCGCGGCCGTGGTAGCCTGCGCGGGCGAATCACTGAGGGGTGCTCTCATGAACGTTATTGTCTTCGCGTCGCGCAAAGGCGGCTCGGGCAAGAGCACGCTGACCGCCCATCTTGCAGCCCAAGCACACCGGCCGTCGCGTCCCGTCCTGCTGATCGACTGCGATCCGCAGGGCTCGCTGACCTTGTGGCATAGGCTGCGGGGCGGCGGCGAGCCGCCGCTGCGCGCCGCCATCGAGGGCGTCGCCGATTTGATCAAAGCCGCCCGGCACGCCGGCTACGAATGGGTCTTCATCGACACGCCGCCGAACATGTCGGCCGCCGTCACCGACGCCATCCACGCCGCCACCCTGGTCGTGATCCCGGCGCGGCTCACCGTGTTCGATATCGCGGCCGTCAAGGAAACCATGGATCTATGCCGCAAGCTCGGCAAGCCCTACGCGGTCGTGATCAACGGCGTGCCGGCGCGGCGTGACAATACCGAGTCGCCTTACGTGCGCGAGGCGCGCCAGGTTCTCACCCAGCTCAACGTTCCGGTCTGGTCCGGCCAGATCACCCAGCGCACCAATTATTCGCTCGCGCTGGCGGAAGGCGAGGGGGCCAAGGAATACGACGGCAACTCGGAGGCGGCGTTGGAAGTCGCCGCCCTGTGGATCGCCATCGAGAAGTCGGTGAAAGCGATCAACGGTCTCTATGAAGGCGTCGCCATGCATCGGGTCGCGGCGTGACCGGCAACGCCGGTTGATGCCGGGCGGTTCGTGATCGAAGTCGGCTCCATCCGACTTTGTGGGGGCCCAAGATCGAAGTCGGATTTGACCGACTTCGATCGAGGGGCCAAAGCGTCAGACAAGCAAATCTTCGACCGTGTCGAGGGCCAGCCTGCAGGCAGCGCTTGTCATTGCGGCCGGCGCGTGTCTGAGGCGCGTGTCTGAGATGGCGATGATGTTCGGCGGCCTGCTGCCGCACCGTCGCCCGCATTGAGCCTTCTTTCAAGCTTTCTTTCAAATCTTTGTGTCGCGGGGATTATCGGCCCGGCGCCCGGAACCGTGCTACACGGTCGCGAATAACGACAACGCAAGCATCGACAACGTAACATCGATCCAGGGAGGATTGACGATGACTCTCTATTCCGCGACCTGTTTCCGGCGCGGCGCCGTCGGCGCCGTAATTCTTGCCGCGATCGGGACGGCCTGTCTCGGCCTGCCGCGCGCCACGGCGCAGGGCGCCGCGCCCGACTATGCGGCCCTCATGGCGGCGCCCGATCGCAGCGACGCCGACCATCAGGCCGACAAGCGCCGCGACCCGGTGCCGTTCCTCGCCTTCGTCGGGCTACGGCCTGGCATGAAGGTGCTCGATATGGGGGCCGGCGCAGGCTACAGCACCGAGCTCGACGCGCGCGCCGTGGGGCCGACCGGCGCCGTTTACGCTCAGAACCCGCCCGACCTGGGCGATCGCCCGAAGGCGGCCCTGACGGCGAGATTGGCCACGCCGGCGATGAAGAACGCCGCGAGCGTGCTGCGTCCGTTCGATGATCCGATGCCCGCGGACGTGCACGATCTCGATGCCGTGACCTTCCTGTTCTTCTACCACGACACGACCTACATGGAGGTCGATCGCGCCCAGATGGACCGCAAGCTGTTCGCGGCGCTCAAGCCCGGCGGCGTGCTGGTGATCGCTGATCATAGCGCCAAGGCCGGTGCCGATATCACGGTCGGTAAGAGCCTGCATCGCATCGATGAGGCCGTCGTGCGGCGCGAGGTGGCGGCCGCGGGCTTCAAGCTGATTGCGCAAGGCGACTTCTGGCGCCGACCGGAAGATGCGCGCGATTTCACCACGCTGAAGCCGACCGGTCCGGTGGACGCGTTCGTGCTGAAGTTCCAGAAGCCGATGTGAGCAGTCGGAGCTGGCGGGGGATCAGTCGCCCGCCGGCTCCAGGCCGGCCGCCGTCCAGCGCGCCTGCGCCGACGGGGTTTGCGTCTGCTGACAACTCGAAGTTCCATCACACGGCATTGTGAGCCCGCCGCCAAAACCGAACCTTGGAACGCATGGCCGGTGAGCCGGTTGCCCAAGTATCGGAAATGGCGGCGCTGCCGGCGTTAGAGCGCTGGCTGAGGAAGTGGCGCCAGGCAAAGAAAAAGGAGAAATCGTCATGAACCTGTCTTCGAAAGCTCTTGCTGTCGCCTTGCTGGCCGCGACCTCGTCCTGGGGCGCGGGCGCTGCGGGCGCGGCTCCTCTCGGCGCGCCGCTGGGGCTGCAGGATGCCTCCGGCCCGGCCGTGCAAACGGTGGCCTGGCGCGGCGGTTTCGGTCGCGGCGGATGGGGCGGCGGCTGGCGCGGCGGCCGCGGATTTGGGTGGGGCGGCGCCGCCGCGGGTCTCGCGGCCGGCGCGATCATCGGCGGTGCCGTCGCGGCTTCGCAGCCCTGGTATGGCTACGACTACTCCCCGGGCTATTACAGCAACGGGTACGATAACGGGTATGGTCCAGGCTACAACAGCTATGGCTATGCACCCGGCGGCTATGTGGCGACCGCACCCGGTGGTGACGACGTCGCCTATTGCGAGCAGCGCTTCCGCTCCTACGATCCGGCCTCCGGGACTTATCTGGGCTACGACGGACTTCGCCATCCGTGTCCCTAATTTAGTTAGGACGTGATGGCGACCGCGGCCGTGGCGAACGGCCGTTTGAACGGCGAAGG
>DASZKX010000302.1:0-40007 GCA_035552735.1 Xanthobacteraceae bacterium | reverse complement strand
GCTGCACGAGGAGATGCGCCGGCTCGATTCGCTGGTCATGCGCACGGCCGATGCCAACCAGGTCCCGGCCGGGGGCGCGCTCGCGGTCGATCGCGACGGATTTTCCGCCGCCATCACAGCCACCCTGGAGGCGCACCCCCTGGTCTCGCTTTGCCGTGAGGAAATCGCCGGACTTCCACCGGCCGACTGGAACAGCGTCATCGTGGCGACCGGCCCCCTCACCTCCACTGCGCTCGCGGATGCCATCGCCAAGCTCGCGGGCGAGCAGGCGCTGGCCTTTTTCGACGCCATCGCCCCAATCGTTCATCGCAATTCCATCGACATGTCGGTCGCCTGGCTGCAGTCGCGCTACGACAAAGCCGGCCCCGGCGGATCGGGCGCCGACTACATCAATTGCCCACTCTCGCGCGAGCGCTACGAAGCCTTCATCGATGCCTTGCTGGCGGGCCACAAGGTGAGCTTTCATGATTGGGAGGCCGCGACCCCCTATTTCGACGGCTGCCTGCCGATCGAGGTGATGGCCGAGCGCGGCCGCGAGACGTTGCGTCATGGTCCCATGAAGCCGTTCGGGCTGACCAATCCAAAGGCCCCCGAGGTCAAGGCCTATGCGGTCGTCCAGCTGCGCCAGGACAACCGGCTGGGCACTCTGTTCAACATGGTCGGATTCCAGACCAAGCTCACCCATGGCGAGCAGGTACGCATCTTCCGCACCATACCGGGCCTGGAGAACGCCGAGTTCGCCCGGCTCGGCGGCTTGCACCGCAATACGTTCCTCAATGCCCCGAAGCTCCTCGACCAGACCCTGCGCCTCAAGGCCGAACCCCGCCTGCGCTTCGCGGGCCAGATCACCGGCTGCGAGGGTTATGTCGAATCGGCCGCGATCGGGCTCTTGGCGGGCCGCTTCGCGGCGGCTGAGCGGCTGGCGAAACCGTTGGCCCCCCCGCCCCCGACCACGGCCCATGGGGCGCTGCTTGGACACATCACCGGCGGCCATATCGAGACGGTTGATACCGGTCCGCGCTCCTACCAGCCGATGAACATCAATTTCGGGCTTTTCCCACCGCTCGCGCAATCTCCGACCCGAGCCGCGGATGGCACCAGGCTGCGCGGAACCGCCAAGACATTGGCCCGCAAGGGCGCCCTCAGCCGCCGGGCGCTCGGCGATCTCGCGCTGTGGATTGCGGGCGGTGATCATGCCCTGGCGGCGGAATAACGGCACTCGGTTTTGCCCGCTCGTGCTAGACAATCGCCAAATGCCATTACCGCGCGAAATCGAAGGACGCTGGCAGACCGGCGTGGTGCTCAAGCGGGACGTGCTCTCGACGGTGGAGCGCGGCCGCTTCCGCACGGACGACGGCGAGGTCGAGGCCGTACTGCGGCGCATCGATGCGGTGCCGTGGTGGAGCTTCTTGCTCGCGCGCCATCTGTTTGGCCGGGAACAGCGAGCGCTTGCCGCGGCCGGAGCGCTCGGGGTGGCGCCGCCGCTCTGCTTCGCCGGGCGGCGCGTCCTGGTGCGCGGCTGGATCGACGGCGTCGCCTTGCACCTGGCCAAGCCCTACGGCGACCGCGCCTATTTCCGCTCCGCCAAGTCGGTGCTGCGCAAATTGCATCGCGCCGGCATTTGTCACAACGATCTCGCCAAGGAGCAGAACTGGTTGCGCGGCAGCGAGGGAGGCGCCTACGTCACCGATTTTCAGCTCGCCATCAAGTTCAGGAGCCGGAACCTCTTGTTTCGGATCGCCGCCTATGAGGACCTGCGGCATCTGTTGAAGCACAAGCTGCGCTACGCCCCCGAGGCGATCAGCGCCGCAGAGCGGCGCGTGCTCGCGCGCAAGAGCCTGTTCACGCGCCTATGGATGTCGACCGGCAAGCGCGTCTACCAATGGGTGACACGGGACATCCTGCGCTTCACCGATCGCGAGGGCGGCGGGCCGCGCCTGGTCTACGACGCGCCGCGCATCGCGGCGCGCCTCAAGACCCATCCGCAGGTGCGCGAGGTTGCGATCGTGGCCTACCCGGATCGGCGCGCCGGCACCGGCCTCTATGCGTTCGTGGAGGGCGGTCCGCCTCTGTCGGAGCGCAGCCTGCGCGACTACATGGCCGGCGGCGACGGGCCCAAGCCCCCTGAGCATCTGCAGGTCACCGAGGAGCTGCCGCGGCGGGCGAGCGGCGAGATCCGCAACGAGATCCTGCAGCTCGTCGCCATGAACCAGGTCGATCTGATCGACGACTTGATCGGGAACGACCGGGAGCGGGCGCTCATCCAACGCATCCTGGCCGATCGGCGAAATTTGCTCGATCGGTTCGCGTTCTGAGCCGAGCCGGGAAATCGTCACGCGAATATCCGCCCTGGCCGCCTGGCCGCCCGCCACAGCCGCCATTGCCGCCGCCATTGCGGCGTCTCGAACGGGAGGAAGGGATCGTAATCCGCGCGCTCCATGCGCTCGAGCACGGGCTGCACGAGCGCGACCGGAAGCAGCGCCGGCAGCGCGGCCGCCGGGATGGCGTCGGCCGCTCGCGCCGCCTGCGCAAGATGCTCGCGGGCCTTGCGCCGCATCTCGGCCAAGGCGGCGCGCAATCCCGGCGTCGCGTGTCGGGCCGCGAGATCCTCGAGCTGCACGCCATGCGGCTGCAATACCTCGAGCGGCAGGAAGACCTGGCCGCGCGCCGCATGAATGGGGAAAGCCTGGAGCAGACCGGCGATCGCGTAGCCAAGACCGGCGTGCAGCGCCAGCCGGCCGAGACCCGGCATGCCGTCAGCGCCGAGAATACGGGCCGCGAGCTCCAGGACGGCGGACGAGGTCGCCTCCGCATAGTCATCGAAATCGGTCAGCTTCGCCATCGGATCGTTGTAGAGATCGAAGCGGCGCGCGGCGATCAAGCCGGTCAACTGTTCGCCCGGCAATCGGTAGCGTGCCACCGCCGCGAGCAGGGCCGCCGCCACCGGATTGGCCGCCACCTCGCCGGCGGCGTCGCCGGCGATCGCATCGTTCCACCATTGCAGCCTGATCTCGCCGGCCAGCGGTTCGCGAATGATCTCGCGCACCCGCGCGATCTCGATGTTGAAGGCATAGAGCGCATGAAGCGCGCCGCGGTGCTCGGCCGGGGCGAACAGGGCGGCGAGAAAGCGATCCCTGTCGCCGGCCCGCACCAGCGCCTCGCAATAGGCGGATGAATCCTGCATGGGGCAACCTTAGCCGGAGCGGCGGCGGCCACCAATTCGCCCGGACGTTCCGGCGGAGCCTCCGCTACGCTACCGCGATGAGGCCCGCCCCGACGCGCCGTCCCTCGGCGACCAGCACATTGTAGGTGCGAATGGCCGCGCTGGTGGGCATGGCCTCCCATTTAAGCGCATGCGCGCGAAAACGCTCGCGCAAGGCCGGCGGTGCCACCCAGAAATCGCGGCCGCTGCCGAGCAGGAAGAGGTCGAGGCGCGCCGCCGCATCGAAAACCTGCCCGAGCGTCTGCGCCGTGACCTCGTCCGCGGCCGCTACCGGCCAGGCCCAGATTCCATCCGGCAGGCACATGAGCGAACCGCGATGCGACAGTCCGGCGAAACGGAAGCCGCCTTTGCCGTAGGCGTCGATCGGCGCCGGATACGGCAGGTGCGGCCGCTCGGCGGACGCCGGCAAATTCACGCCCGCGTTCGGGCCGGCGTCGAGCGCGTGCGCGGCTCTTCCTCGGTCGCGATCCGCGATGTGCCGACCCCGAGATAGATCAGCACCGGGGCCGCGATGAAGACCGACGTATAGGTGCCGACCAGCACCACGCCGAACATCATGGTGGCCGTAAAGCTGTGAATCGCCTGCGGCCCGAACAGCAGCAGCGCGAGCAGCGCCAACGTCACCGTCACGTGGGTGATGATCGAACGCGACAAGGTCGAGTTGACCGAGACGTTGAGCAGGTCCGGCATCGGCATCTTCTTGTAGCGGCGCAGCATCTCTCGGATACGGTCGTAGATCACCACCGTATCGTTGAGCGAGTAGCCCAGGATGGTGAGCAGCGCCGCGATGCTGGTGAGGTCGAAGTCGATCTGCGTCAGCGACATGAACCCGATGGTCAGCACCAGATCATGCACGTTCGCGATCATGGCGCCGAGCGCGAACTGCCACTCGAACCGGAACCACAGATAGACCAGGATGCACATGATGGCCACCATCAGGCCGATCGTGCCCTTGGCCATCTGCTCGGTGGAGATGCGTCCTCCCACCACCTCGACACGCCGGTAATCCACTTCGTCGCCGAGCGCGCCGCGCACCTTGGCGACAGCCGCCTGCTGGGCCTCGTCGCCGCCCGCCTGTTGCGGGATGCGGATGAGGACATCGGTCGGAGCGCCGAACTGCTGCAACTGGGCCTCGCCGAGATTGAGGCCTTCGAGCGCGCTGCGCATCTTGGCGAGATCGGCCGGCCCGGCCTTCGATTGCACCTCGATCAAGGTGCCGCCGACGAAATCGATGCCGAAATTCAAGCCGTGAAAGAAGTACAGCAGGATGGCGACGATCGACAGCATGGCCGAAATCGGAAAGCTCACGCGCCGAAAGCGCATGAAATCGAATTTGGTATCGTCCGGTACTATGCGGAGCAGGCGCACGGAATTTCTTTCTGATGCCGGCCGATTCAGATCGGCACGATCTGCGGGCGTTGCCAGCGCACCCAATAGGCGACGATCAGCCGCGTCATGGTGAAGGCGGTGAACACCGTCGTGATGATGCCGATGCCGAGCGTCACCGCGAAGCCCTGCACCGGGCCGGTGCCGATGAAGAACAGCACGGCGGCCGCGATGAAGGTGGTGATGTTCGAATCCAGGATGGTGGCGAGCGCCTTGGTGAAACCCGCATCGATGGCCGTGATCGGGGTACGGCCGTTGCGCACCTCCTCGCGGATGCGTTCATAGATCAGCACGTTGGAGTCGACCGCGATGCCGACGGTCAGCACGATGCCGGCGATGCCCGGGAGCGTCAGCGTGGCGCCGAGCAGCGACAGCAGCCCAAAGATCATCCCGACGTTGATCGCGACCGCGACGTTGGCGAACAAGCCGAACAGGCCGTAGGTCGCCAGCATGAAGATGATCACCATCAGCGAGCCGACCATGGAGGCGAGCTTGCCCTTCTCGATCGAGTCCTGTCCCAGGCCCGGTCCAACCGTGCGCTCCTCGATGATGGTCAGCTTGGCGGGCAGCGCCCCCGCGCGCAGCAGGACCGAAAGATCGTTCGCCCCCTGGACCGTGAAGCTGCCCGAGATCTGGCCGGATCCCTGCAGGATCGGCTCGCGGATCACCGGCGCGGAAATGACCTCGTTGTCGAGCACGATGGCGAATGGGCGTCCGACATTCTCCTGGGTGGCCTGCGCGAACTTGCGGGCGCCGGAGGAATTGAAGCGGAACTGCACGATTGGCTCGCTGGTGCGCTGGTCGAAGCCGGGCTGCGCGTCGGTCAGGTCGCCGCCCGAGACCACGACACGCTTCTCGATCAGGTAGGGCATCCGGCCCTCTTTGTCGGGCCCATAGAGCACCTCCGAATCCGGCGGCGGCCGTCCCTGCAGGGCCTGCTCGACCGGCATCGTCAGATCGACCATGCGGAATTCGAGCTTGGCGGTCTTGCCCAGAAGGTCCTTGAGGCGCTGGGGATCCTGCAAGCCCGGCACCTGCACCAGGATGCGGTCGGCGCCCTGTCGTTGAATCAGCGGCTCGACAGTCCCGATCTGGTTGACGCGCCGCTCGATGATCTCGATCGATTGGTCGACCACCTGGCGCATGCGCTGGACGATGGACGGGTCCGTCACGGTGAGCTGGACCAGGCCGCCGCCGGCATCGACGATGTCGACCGACCGCTGGGTGGTAGCGCCGAGCAGGCCGCCGACCGGGGCCGACAGCTCGCGCAGCTTGGTCAGGCCCGTCTGCAGATCGCTTTCGCGAATATGCACCTCGACGGTGTTGCCGCGGATGACCGGCTGGCCCGTGATGCCCACGCGTGCGTCGCGCAGCACGCGGCGCACATCGTCCCGCAGACCCTCGACCTTCTGCCGGCGCACATCATTGGCGTCCACCTCGAGCAGGATATGCGATCCGCCCTGCAGATCGAGGCCAAGCACGATGTGGCGTTGCGCCCAGCCGGGTAGCTTCTGCACCATGCTGTCGGAGAAAAAGTTCGGCACCGCGCACAGGCAGACCAGCGTCGCCGTGAGCAGGATCGCCACCGCTTTTCCACGCGAAATATAAAGCATAGGTCCTGACCGCTCTTGTGTCGCTTCAGTATCGCTTCCGAAACCGACCTGCCGCGGGTCAGCTCGCGCTGCTGTCGTCCCTCGGCTCGCCCTTGGCGCGCACGCCGGTCACCATCGAGCGCACTTGGCGCACCCGCACGCCATCCGCAATCTCGACCTCGACCTGCTCGTCATCTACCACCTTGGTGACCTTGCCGACGAGCCCCCCGGAGGTAACGACCGTATCGCCCCGCCGCAAGTTCTTGACCAGCTCCTGGTGCTCTTTGGCCCGCTTTTGCTGCGGCCGCAGGACCAGGAAATACATAATCAGCACGATGATCACCATCATCGGGAGCGGCGACCCAATGCCCACCAAGTCGGTCAGCGAGCCTTGGGCAAAGGCCGGTGTAATGAACATAGAATATACCTCGCGGATAAGCCTGTTGGGCCCGCGCCGCGCCAAGCCGCACCCGCAGGGGCCGAAATCGCGCGGACTATAGCGGTCAGCCGCCCAATTGCAACGCTGCCCGCCGGCCGCCGACCAATAGCCGACAGCGGAGCTTGCGGGCTCCCCGATGGCCCGCTAAGGGCTCGTACGGGAATATGTGAATCGGTATCGCATTCGACGAACCAGCGGTCGCTCGAATTTCGGCGCCTATGCGAAGCACTTATTCCCGTACGGATCCTAAGGGTGCTGCGCAAGCAGCGTAGATCCATGGCCAAACGCGTCAAAAAGCCCCGGCGGAAGGGCAAATCCAACTCGCTTCCGCAGCCGGCGTCTGGCGGCGCGCAGGATTCGGCCGCGCGCATCGCCGCGGCTCTCGAACGCCTGGCCCCCGCCGTCTCTTCGAAACCCGATCTCGAGGCCGCCGACGCCTTCGTCTGGCATCCACCGGGCCGGTTGGCGCCGATCTCGCGCGTCAACCGGGTCGAGATGTCGCTTCTCAAGGGGATCGACCGGGTACGCGACCTGCTCTTGGAGAATACCGAGCGCTTTGCGCGCGGACTGCCAGCCAACAATGCGCTCCTGTGGGGCGCCCGCGGCATGGGCAAATCGTCGCTAGTCAAGGCGGTGCATGCCACCGTCAACGCCGCGGCGGCGCGAACCAAGCCGGCGCTACCGCGGCTCAAGCTCATCGAGATCCATCGTGAGGACATCGAGAGCCTACCCGACCTCATGGCACTGACCCGCCGCGTGCCCCATCGCTGCATCGTGTTCTGCGACGACCTGTCCTTCGACGCCGAGGACACGAGCTACAAGTCGCTCAAGGCCGTGCTTGAAGGCGGTATCGAGGGCCGCCCCGAGAACGTGGTCTTCTACGCGACATCGAACCGGCGCCACCTGATGCCGCGCGACATGATGGAGAACGAGCGCGCGACCGCGATCAATCCGGGCGAGGCCATCGAGGAGAAGATCTCCCTGTCCGACCGCTTCGGGCTATGGCTCGGCTTTCACCGCTGCAGCCAGGACGAATATTTGGCGATGGTGGAGGCCTACGTGGCCCGCTACGGCATCGGGTTCGGGGGCGAGCCGCTGACCCGCGAGGCGCTGGAATGGGCGACCACACGCGGCGCCCGCTCCGGCCGGGTCGCCTGGCAATACGTGCAGGATCTGGCGGGACGGCTGGGGGTGCGGATGACGGAGCGGGAGTAGGCTCCCGGTTCCGCCACCAGGACGTCAGACGCCGTTGAGGAACTGCATCGGGTCGACCGGCGCCGAGCCCTTGCGGACCTCGAAGTGGAGCTGCGGCGCGTCCACGTTGCCGCTCTGGCCGGACTTGGCGATAACCTCGCCGCGCTTGATCTGGTCGCCACGCTTGACCAAGAGCTCCTTGGCATGGGCATAGGCGGTGACGTAGCCGTTGGGGTGGCGCACCAGCACCAGGTTGCCGTAGCCCTTCAGCTCGTTGCCTGCATACGCGACCACGCCGTCCTCGGCCGCCTTGATAGGCGTGTTTTCCGGCACCGCCACATCGATGCCGTCGTTCTGCTGGCCGTTCGGCTTGGGTCCAAATCCGGCGATGATCCGTCCGCGCACCGGCCAACGGAAGCCGGGCGTGGCCTCCGCGGTCGCTTTGGCGGTGGTGTCGGTGCCGGGCGTCTCGACCGACGGGGTCACCATGCTGGCGCTTTGCGCCGGGGCGGCGCTGGCGACGGCCTTGTTGGCGCCCGGCTTGGTCGGGGCGGCGGCTGGCTCGGCCTCGGACGCGGCGCTGCTGATGCGGACGCCCGGAATGACGATACGGTCGCCAATGCTGACCTTGGCGTAGGGCAGGATGTTGTTGGCCTTGGCGATTTCCGCGACCGATTTGCCATACTGATGGGCGATCTTGGTGAGCGTTTCGCCGGCCGCGACCACGTGCACGCCGGAATTGATGGGGCCTGCCGCATGCGGGCCGGCGCTCGCCGTCACGACCGGAGCGGGCTTCGACTTCGACGGCGCGGCCACGGGCGGGAGCGCCGCCACGGCCGCGCGGGTCGGAGGCGGTGCCGGAGCGGGCGCAGACGCGGAAACCGATGAATTGTAGCGTGGGATGACCAGACGCTGGCCGGCTTGGATCGTATTGAGCGACGAAAGATTGTTCGCCTGCATGATGATCGCGGGCGGAACACCGTGGCGGCGCGCGATGCTGTCGACGGTCTCGCCGGGCGCTACCGTGATGGCGGTGCCGCCATCCCAGCTCCATTGGCCCGACGACGATGGCTTGCGCACGACCGATGGGGGCGCCGCGACCGATCCGGTGACTTCAGGCGCCGGTGCCGGTTTGTAAGGCGCCGGACTGTAGGCGGCCGGACTATACGCCGCCGGGCTCGGCGGCGGATTGTAGGGCGCCGGTGCCGGCGGCGGATAATAGGTGGCGGGCGCCGCGGGAGGAGGATTATAGGGCGCGACCGGCGGGCTATAAGAGGCCATGCCCCTGCCGCCACCAGCCACCACCGGTTCCGCATGCGATTGGGGCGGCGGGAGTTGTGAGGTTTGCGGCAGCGGCCGCGTCTCGACCCGAGCGACCGGAGCGCCCTGCCCGGAGACCGAGCCCGTGACCTCGCCCTGGCCGCCGCGCGAGGCATAAGGAGCTTCGCCGAAACGCGTGGAGTCGGCACTGCAACCCGCGGCGCCGACGGCGATCAGCGCCAGCGCAATCGCCCGCAGCGATGACGACGAGCGAAACAACTCGGCCCAAAAATTCATGTCCAGCCCACTCGAACGCAACAACAACTCGTTGGAGTTAACAGGCCGGAAGTAAATAAGGCTTTAAGGGATTATCCTCTTCTCAACCCTAACGAATTCAAGAAAAACTCCTTACAATTCACGCGCTTGGCCCGGCAAAAGCGGCACGAAGCGCACCGCGATCAGTTCCTCCTGCCGATTGCCGTCTTCGCTCTTGGTTAACCGAACGAGATTTTGCGGGCTGGCATGGGGTCCGAGCGGCAGCACCATGACGCCGTCCTGCGCGAGCTGCGCGACCAGGGCTTCCGGCACCGTTTCGGTGGCGGCGGTAATCATGATGCGATCGAACGGAGCCCGGTCGGGAGCGCCCGCCAGGCCATCGCCGTGACGCATCTCGACGTTTCCATAGCGGAGCGTCTCCAGCCGCGCGCGGGCGGCGTCCGCCAAGGTGCGATATCGCTCGATGGTGACCACCTCCCGGGCGAGCCGCGACAGCACCGCCGCCTGATACCCGGAGCCGGTCCCGATCTCGAGGACGCGATGATGCGGCTGCACGCCAAGTTGCTCGGTCATATAGGCGACCACATAGGGCTGGCTGATGGTTTGCCCGCAGGCGATCGGGAGCGCCCGGTCCGCGTAGGCCGCATCGAGAAACTGGCCCTCGACGAAATACTCGCGCGGCACCTCGTCCATGGCGCGCAACACGGCCGCATCGCCGATCCCGCGCTGCCGCAGCGTGAGCATGAACTGCATGCGGCCCACGCTGTCATCGCCCGCCGGTTGCTTTGACACGACAAGGCCTTTCTAGGTGAACAGACCGGCGAGCTCGGTCAGGTACGGCTCGTCCGTCATGTCGAGGCGCAGCGGCGTCACCGCGATGCGGTTGGCGGCGAGCGCAGAAACGTCGGTGCCGTCATTCGGCGGCATGGCGCGGGTGCGAACATAGGCGATCCAGTAATAGGCGTTGCCGCGCCCGTCCTCGCGCGCATCGATCTGCAGGCGCTCCTGACGCCGCCGGCCCTGGGTGGCGACCGCGATCCCCTTCACGTCGTTGGGCGCGCAATTCGGAAAATTGACATTGATCAGCACGTCACGGGGAATGCCCTTGGCGAGCACGCGCCGGATGAGGTCGGGCGCGAAGCGGATCGCGGTATCCCAGTGCGGCGGCTGCTTGCTGTGCGACAGATAGGCCTGCGAGAGCGCGAGCGACGGGATTCCGAGGATGGTGCCCTCCACGGCGCCCGCGACCGTGCCCGAATAGATCACGTCCTCGCCGGCGTTGCGGCCGCGATTGACGCCCGCCAGCACCAGGTCGGGGGGGCGACCTTTGAGGATGTGGCGGGCCGCCATGATGACGCAATCGGTGGGCGTGCCCTTGACCGCGAAGTGGCGCTCGCCGATCTCGCGCAGCCGCAGCGGATCATTGAGCGAGAGCGAATGCGACACCCCCGATTGATCGTATTCCGGCGCGATCACCCAGACGTCGTCGGACAGCGCACGACCTATCTGCTCGCAGACGCCGAGCCCCTCGGCATGAACTCCGTCGTCATTGGTGATCAAGATGCGCATGCGGAGCTGATCATCCGGCGCGCTCGATCGTCTTGCGGCCGCCCATGTAAGGCTGCAGCACGTCGGGAACCGCGATCGAGCCGTCCTCGAGCTGATAGTTCTCCATGACGGCGATCAACGCACGGCCGACCGCGACGCCGGAGCCGTTGAGCGTGTGCGGATGGCGGACCTGACGGCCTTCCTTGGTGCGGTAGCGCGCGCTCATCCGACGCGCCTGGAACTCGCCGCAGACCGAGCAGGAGGAGATTTCCCGATAGGCGCCCTGCCCCGGCAGCCAGACCTCGATGTCATAGGTCTTCTGCGACGCGAAGCCCATGTCGCCGGTGCACAGCGTCACCACGCGGTAATGCAGGTCGAGCCGGCGCAGCACCTCCTCGGCGCAGGAGAGCATGCGCTCGTGCTCGTCGGCACTCTCTTCCGGCGTGGTGATCGAGACCAGCTCCACCTTGCTGAACTGATGCTGGCGAATCATGCCGCGGGTATCCTTGCCGGCCGCGCCCGCCTCGGCCCGAAAGCACGGCGTCAGCGCGGTCAGCCGCAGCGGCAACGCAGCCTCGTCGATGATCGCCTCGCGCACCAGGTTGGTCAGCGGCACCTCGGCGGTCGGGATGAGCCAAAGCCTATCTAGTGAAGGCGCGTGATCGATATCCCGAATCATCATTTCCGGCGATGCACGCCCTGCGCTTCTCTCCACCTCGGCTCGCTTGTCGTGCCATTCGAGACGTTCGTCTATATCCAGCGTTCGCAGCGCCTGGAACTGATCATCCTTAAATTTCGGAAGTTGAGCCGTGCCAAACATTACGTCATCGCGCACCAGCAGCGGCGGGTTCACCTCGGTATAGTCGTGCTCACCCGTGTGCAGATCCAGCATGAATTGCCCGAGCGCGCGCTCGAGCCGTGCCAAGCCGCGCTTCAAGACCACGAAGCGCGCGCCGGAAAGCTTGGCGGCGGTCTCGAAATCCATCTCGCCCAGCGCCTCGCCGAGCTCGAAATGCTGTTTCGGCGCGAAGCCATAGTGGCGTTTGGCCCCGAAATGGTGGTGCTCGACATTGCCGCTCTCATCCTTGCCGTCCGGCACCGTGTCGAGCGGCAGGTTGGGGATCTGCGTAAGCGCATCCTCCAGATCCTTGGAGAGCTTCCTCTCCTCGGCCTCCAGGGCCGGTATCGCGGACTTGAGCGCGGCGACCTCGGCCATCAGCTTTTGCGCCGTCTCTTCCTCATTGCTCTTCTTGGCAGCGCCAATCTCCTTTGACGCGGTGTTGCGCCGCGCCTGCGCCGCCTCCGCCTTACCGATCGCGGCGCGGCGGCGCTCGTCGATATCGATGAGCTTGGCCGCCTCGGGCGGCAGGCCGCGGCGCGCCAGCGCGCGGTCGAAGGCGGCGGGATTGTCGCGAATCCATTTGATGTCATGCATGTTTCGAAATCCGGCGTCATGGCCGGCAAAATTCGGCCCATGAAAATCCATCAATGACGAATCAACCGATTGGATGATACCCGATAGCTACTCGGCCGGCTTGGCGGCGGCGCCTGCTGCGGCGCGGGCCTTCTCGGCGGCGACCTTCTTCTCCACGATCTTCACCGCCCAGATCGATCCTCCATAGAGAAGCAGGAGCGGCACCGCAAGCGAGCACTGGCTGATCACGTCAGGCGGTGTCAGCACGGCCGCGATCACGAAGGCGCCGACCGCGAAGTAGCGCCACTTCGATATCAGTTGCTCCGAGGTGACGATGCCGACGCGCCCCAGGAGCGTCAGGATCACCGGTAGCTGGAAGGCAATGCCGAAGGCGAAGATGAGCCGCATCATCAGGTTGAGATAGTCGTCGACCTTGGGCAACAGCTCGATCGCGGCTCGTCCGTCCCCTCCGGCCTGCTGCATACCGAGCGAGAACCGCGCCAGTAGCGGCCACAACAGAAAATAGACCACCAGGCTTCCCAGGAGGAAGAAGAACGGCGTCGCCACCAGATAGGGCAGAAAGGCCTGCTTCTCGTTTCGGTAGAGGCCGGGCGCCACGAACATGTAGAGCTGCGAGGCGACCACCGGAAACGACAGGAAGGCGGCGCCGAACATCGCCAGCTTGAGCTGAACGATGAAATACTCGAGCAGACCCGTATAGATGAACTTCGAATCGGCGCCCGCCACCCAGACATACGGAAAGGTCAGGATGTTGTAGATCTGCTTGGCAAAGAAGAAGCAGACGATGAACATCAGCAGGAAGGCCACCGCCGCCTTGATCAGCCGCGAGCGCAATTCGACCAGATGCTCGAGCAGCGGCGCCTTGGTGGATTCGATATCCTCGTGGGTCATGCGGGCTCGCTTCCGGCCGCGCCGTCCTTGCCGTCTTCCGCGGCGGATTTCGCGGGTTCGCTGGCGACCGGCGGTTCCGCAGCACCCGCTTGCGCAGGCGGCACGGTCTCGGCCGGTGCCGCCGCTACGCCCTCGCCGGCAGCGGGACTCGCAGCCGCCGGCTTGTCGGCGACCGTGCTCTCGATGTCCCGCTGGGCGGACTCCATCTCCTTGCGGACATCGGCGAGCGGATCGAAGTTCGAATAGTTGGCCGCATGCGCGGCCATCTCGTCGACCTCTTTCTTGAGATCCGCGAGCTCGGCCTCACGCATCGCATCGTGAAACTGGTTCTGAAAGTCGCCGGCCATGCGCCGGATCTTGCTCATCCACTGCCCAAGCGTGCGCAGGACGCCAGGAAGCTCCTTCGGGCCGATGAAAATGAGCGCGACCATGCCGATCAGGAGAAGCTCGCTCCAACTCAAGTCGAACATGGAGATGCCAACTCCGCGCGCTACAGCGACTCTGTTCAGTCGGAAAAACGGAAACCGCTCCGGTTCCACTTTCTACCCGGAACAGCGCATTCTATCACTGGATCACTGGGATCTCGACCATCGGGATCACGGTCGCCCCCCGGCTTCGAAGGCGAATCCCGGAGCCGCCAGTCCATCTGCCCTCCGCCGCAGGCGAGCGGCGGCGGGTGCCGCCGACACTCCCTTCAAGAGGTCGAGCTGTTCTCGGCCCGCCGCTTGAGGTCTGCCGCGCCCGTGGGCTGATGGTCGAGGGGCTTGGGATCCGCGGCCGGTTCGGTTTTGGCGATGTCCTCGTCCTGCATGCCCTTCTTGAAGGACTTGATGCCTTGCGCGAAGTCACCCATCAATTCCGAAATCTTTCCGCGGCCGCCGAACAGCAGCAGAAACAGGACCACGACCACGATCCAATGCCAAATACTGAATGAACCCATCGGATTTTCCTCCGCACCGACGGAACTGCACAGCAGATCGGAACCGCCGATTTGCTCCCTTCATGAACCGTTCGGGACGATGCCGCGACCGGATGCAGGACCCGCCTTCGCTTTAACCCTGAAACTAGGCGCAGGGCGCCGCAAAGACAAGGACTTCACCCGCACTTGAGGCGGCGCGCTTGGTTGCAACGCCTGCCCCAAGGCCTTGGAAAGTCTGGATTCCAGCGGCCTTTGGCCGCATTAACCGCAATCGCGCGCGGATCGCGTCTGACGATCGCGCCGAATGGCGCTTGCGGCAAGCCGCCGCGGCTTCAGTCCTCGGCGGTGGGTTGCGGGCGCGGCGCGAGACCAAGATCAAGGTCGCCGGGCTCCAGCGGGTCCTCGTCGTCCCGCAAGGCCGGATCGTCGGACGGCATCGGCACCGAGAACCCGGGTGGCAGCCGGCCATCGAGCAATCCGGACCCCTTGAGCTCCTCGACGCCGGGCAGGTCGTCGAGCGCATCGAGGCCGAAATGCGACAGGAACGTATCGGTGGTGCCGTAGGTGACCGGGCGTCCGGGCGCCTTGCGCCGGCCGCGCGGCCGGATCCATCCGGTTTCCAGGAGCACGTCGACCGAGCCCTTCGAGGTCGAAACGCCGCGAATGTCCTCGATCTCGGTGCGCGTCACCGGTTGATGATAGGCGATGATGGCCAGCGTCTCGATCGCGGCCCGCGACAGCTTGCGGGTCTCGATCGTCTCCTTGCTCAGAAGCCAGGAGAGATCGCTGGCGGTGCGGAAGGTCCATTTGCCGCCGATCCGGACCAGGTTGACGCCGCGAACCGCATAATCCTCCTGCAGGCGGGAGAGCGCGGCCGGCAGGTCGATCCCGGCCGGCAGCCGCGCCGCCAAAGCGGTCTCGTCCAGCGGCTCGGCGGATGCGAACAGCATCGCCTCCAGCACTCGAAGCTCCTCCGGTCGCACCTCTTCGGCGCTCTCTGGCTCGTCCCTCGGCATGATCACTCGCTTGGCCAAACTCGACATCGATACGGCCTCCTTTTCCCGGATAGATCCCTTATTCCCGGCGGTCCTCGCCGACCACCGCGGCGCCCACCGCGGCGCCCAAGACAGCCGACTCCCCGGCAATGCGCTTACGCATGTAGATCGGCGCGAAAGCTTCGAGCTGATGAATCTCGGCATGTCCTTCCCGCACCAATTCGAGCGCGGAGGCGAAGCTCGAGGCGAATACCGTAGCCGCCAGCGCGGGATCGACCACATAGGCGATGAGATAGTGGTCCAGCCGCGACCAGTCCGCCGATTGGCCAATCAATCGCTCGAGCACGTCACGGGCCTCGGCCAGCGACCAGACCGTGCGCTTGGCGTAATGCAGGTGGGAGAGCGCATGCTTTTGCCGCTGGGACGCATAGGCCGAGAGCAGATCGTAGAGCGTGGCGGTCCATTGCGGGCGTTTGATGTGGGCGATCGGCTCGGGCTGTCCGCGGCTGAAAATGTCGCGATCGAGCAACGGTCGCCCGAACAGGCGCTCGGCCACCTCGCGGATCGCCTCGAGGCGCTTGAGGCGCAGCGCGAGCGCGTTCGCCATATCCTCGGCGGTTTGACCTTCGGGCGCATGACTGTCGGGCAGCAGCAGGCGCGACTTGAGATAGGCAAGCCATGCCGCCATCACCAGATAGTCGGCCGCCAGCTCGAGTCGCAGCTTACGCGCCTCCTCGATGAAGGTCAGGTATTGATCGGCGAGCGCCAGGATCGAGATCTTGGCGAGATCGACCTTTTGCTGGCGCGCAAGCATCAAAAGAACGTCGAGCGGCCCTTCAAAGCCTTCGACGTCGACCACCAATGCGGGCTCGTCCGCCGCATCGCCAGGGGCCGGCTCCATCTCGAACGGCACTTCGCTTGGGATCATGACAGCACCATCCTGGCGCCGGCGGCTCGCCCGCCGGCCAACAGGGCCGCGAAGGCGCGGCGCACCTCGGCCAGATCGATCTCGCGCGCCGGGAGCCGCCGCGCCGCCAACGCGGCCGTCGCGCGCCGCTGTGCCAAGCCGGCCAAGGCCGGGACCGCGTCGGCGACGGCGCGCATCTCGTCCATCTGCCCGCTGCAATGGAGGATGACGTCGCAGCCCGCCGCGAGCGCCGCGCGCGAGCGCTCCGCGAGCGAGCCCGACAATGCCCCCATCGAGATATCATCGCTCATCAGCAAGCCTTCGAATCCGATCGAATCGCGAATCACATCTTGTACCATTGTGACCGAAGTCGTGGCCGGCGCGACCGGGTCATAGGCGGAAAAAACAACGTGGGCCGTCATCCCCAGGGGAAGGCCAGCGAGCGGCCGAAACGCGGCGAAATCCACCGCCTCGAGGCTCGACCGGTCGGCCGTGACGGTGGGCAGGTGATGATGGCTGTCGGCTGTGGCACGACCATGGCCGGGCAAGTGCTTGAGGACGGGCAGCACGCCCCCTTCCATCAGCCCTTCCGCGACGGCGCCGGCGATCGCCGCCACCTTCTGCGCGCTTTCGCCGTAGGCGCGGTCCCCGATGACGGGGTCGGCGTCGGAGGTCGGGATATCGGCGAGCGGCAGGCAATCCACATCGATCCCGAGGCCCATGAGGTCGCCGGCGATCAAACGCGCCCCCATGCGCGCGGCCTCCAGAGCCGAAGCGGGATCGCGTTCCCAGATTCGTCCATATTGCGCGCCCGCCGGGTAGCTCGGCCAATGCGGGGGGCCGAGACGCTGCACGCGACCGCCTTCCTGGTCGACCAGCACCGGCGCGTCGGCGCGCCCTACCGCCTCACGAAAACCGGCCACGAGCGTGCGCAGCTGGTCGGGCGTCTCGACATTGCGCTTGAAGACGATGAGACCCCACGGCTCCGCCTCGCGCAGGAACGACTGCTCTTTGCTGGTCAGCGCGGTGCCCGCGACGCCGATGATGAAAGCGCGTACCGTCATCGGCGCGCATTAGAGCATTTTTGGGAAAAGTGAAACCCGCGATCCGCAGCCGCGCCTAGGCTTGCACAGCCTGCTTGCACGGATCGCCGGCCAGGCCGCGGTCAGCGCGACACGCCCGCTCAGGCGCCGAGCGCGGAGAGTCGGACCTCAATTCCTCTGGACGATGCACTGGCCGCCGGCGGCCTTTAGGCCGCCACAGAACTGGTCGGCATCGCCCGCGGATCCGAAGGGCCCCACCATCGCACGGTAATAGATACCCTTGGGGCCGAGATCGGCGCGTCGCACGATCGCCTCGCGGTCACCGAGCTGGCTGGGGAACTTGGACTGCAGGCTGCGGAAGGAGGCTTGCGCGTCGGCTTCGCTCCGCTGCGAGGAGATTTGCACCACATAGCCGCCACCGGACCCTGGAGGCGAGACCGAAGCCAGCCGCGGCGTGCTGGCCGGAGCGGTTGCGGGACGTTGCGGCGCCGGCTGGTACGAGGATGCGGTTTCACCGGTTTGCCCTTGGGGCTCGAGCGAGAGCGGCCCTCCACCATTGTGCACCGGCGGTGGAACCGGCTTCGCGGCCGGCGGCTGACGCGTCGCCGTGGTTGCCGGTGCGGACGCGGTTTGCAGCGGGGGCGACCCCGCGCCGCCCGCCGGCCGCGCCATCACCGGGTCGGCGGTGCCATCCGGCCGGATGGCGACGGTGTGGACCTTCTTAGGTTCCGTGGGCGCACCGGCCGGCAGCGCGGCGCTCGGTCCTGGACCCGGCGAAGTCGTAAAGGGCGCCGGCAGCACGATGCGCGGGCTGTTCGGATCGGAGAGCGTGACCGGCTCTTCTTGGCGCGTTACCACCCGCTCGTTCGCGGCTCCGATCCGCTCGACGGACTTGCCCGAATCGGCCCCGGAAGGGGCTGGCACCATCTTGTTGGGTGATTTTTCGGCCGAGATGATCGGCGCATCGGTCGGCCGCGCTCCCGAATAATAGGTCCGATACCCGTAGGCACCGGCGGTTCCCAGTATGCCGCAGCCGATCAGGACGATTGCGGTGACAATGCCATTGGTTGCCCGCCCGCGCGGCGGGTCGTCATAAGAGCGATCATCGGTCGGCGCCGGCGCGCCGTCGAAAAAATAGTTTTCGCTCTCGCGGCCGTCCTGCGGCGCCACGGCGTGATGGCTGTCGTGGAACTGGTCGTCGGCATCGACCTGCGGCTCGTCATAGCGGCCGTCCGTATAACCGCCCTGCGGGACGGCGGCCTGATCGTAAGCCGCATGATCAAAGGCCGCACGATCTTGGATCGAATGATCTTGGATCGCGCGATCGAGGGTCGCGAGGGTCGCGTAGGTGGCGTGGCTTGCGCGATGTGCAAACGGGTCGTCGGGCGAAGCCCGCAACGACCTGGCCGCCGCGATGGCGGTGTCGACCTCATCGAAATGCGGATCGGCGGCTGGCGGATTTCGCATGGACTCGCGGGCAAGGGCGGCTGCGGTCTTGCGCCAATCGGGTGGCGCGGATTCCGACCGTGGCCGCGGTTCGCTCGCGTGGCCGCCGTTTCGGTCAAGGTCGGCGAAGGGATCGCTCTGCCCGATCAGGCGGGCCAGCTCCGCCAACGGGTCGCTGCCGCCAGAATCACTTGGCGCGTCTCTTGGCGCATCTCTTGGCACTGCCGGCGCATTCGCACGGCGCGCCGCGTCGCTCGATCGGTAGGATCGCAAAATGTTGTCGTCCGCCATACTCTATCCCATTCGGATACTGGCGTCGTGCTCGGTCGGTTCCGGACGAATCCCCACTCAGGTCGCCTGCGACCAACCCACCGAGCGAGATCAACGCATCTCATCGGGCGCCCCGACACCGAGCAAACTTAACCCCGAGGCCAGAACTGTGACCACACCCTGCACCAGAGCAAGACGTGTCAAAGTCATTTGTGGATCATTCTGGATAATGAAGCGTAAATGTGGCGCATCATTCCCGCGATTCCATTGCGCGTGAAATTCACTTGCAAGATCATATAGATAGAAAGAGATGCGGTGAGGCTCATGGGCCCAGGCCGCGGATTCGAGCAGTCGCGGATAGAGCGCGAGGCGCCGCATCAAGGCGAGCTCGCCCCCGTCGTCGAGGCGCTCCAGAGGTGCCTTTGCCAGCATATCCGCGCGCGCCACGGCGTCCGTCGGCAGCTCGGGGATCAGGGCGCGCGCGTTGCGGAACACGGATTGGGCGCGGGCATGGCCGTACTGGACGTAAAAGACCGGATTATCGCGTGATTGCTCGATCACCTTGGCGAGGTCGAAATCGAGCACGGCATCGTTCTTGCGGTAGAGCATCATGAACCGGGCGGCGTCGCGCCCGACTTCATGCACCACCTCCGCCAGCGTCACGAACTCGCCTGACCGCTTGGACATTTTTATGGGCTGGCCGGCTCGCAGCAGCTTCACGAGTTGAACGATTTTCACGTCGAGCTCGGCTTTGCCATCGCTCACCGCTTTCACGGCCGCCTGCATGCGCTTGACGTAGCCGCCATGGTCGGCCCCCCAGACATCGATCATGCTGTGGAAGCCGCGATCGAATTTCGATTTGTGGTAGGCGATGTCAGAGGCAAAGTAGGTGTAGGTCCCGTCCGACTTCTTCAGCGGGCGATCGACGTCGTCGCCAAACTGCGTGGCCCGAAACAGGGTCTGCTCGCGGTCCTCCCAATCCTCGACCGGCGCACCTTTGGGCGGCGCCAACCGACCCTCATAGACGTATCCCTGCCGGCGCAGATCATCGATGGTGGCGGCCACGAGATCGCCAGGACCTTCGATGAGCGATCGCTCCGAAAAGAACACGTCGTGACGGACGTTGAGCGCCGCCAGGTCGTCGCGGATAGCCGCCATCATCATCGTGATCGCCCGGTCGCGCACCAGCGGCAGCCAGCGCTCCTCGGGGAAGTTCAGCAGCGAGGGCCCGTGCTCGGCCGCGAGCGCCGCGCCGACCGGCTTGAGATAGTCGCCCGGATAGAGGCCCTCCGGAATTTCGCCGATGTCCTCACCAAGCGCCTCGCGGTAGCGCAGATACGCCGACCGCGCCAGCACGTCGACCTGCGCGCCCGCGTCGTTGACGTAATATTCGCGCGTGACCGTGAAGCCTGCGGCGTCCAGGAGATTGGCGAGCGCGTCGCCGAACACGGCGCCGCGGCAGTGGCCGACATGCATCGGGCCGGTCGGATTGGCGGATACGTATTCGACATTGACCGGGGCCCCCGCCCCTACCGCGCTGCGGCCATAATCGGCGCCCGCGCGCAGCACCGCGTGCAGCGCCTGCGACCAGGCGGAGGGCTTGAGCGTGAGATTGATGAATCCGGGCCCCGCCACCTCGACTTTCGCGACGATGTCGTCGCCGCGCAGCTTGGCGGCCAGCGCCTCGGCCAGCTCACGCGGCTTCTTGCCGGCGTCCTTGGCCAGCACCATGGCGGCGTTGGTCGCCATGTCGCCGTGCGCCGCCTCGCGCGGCGGCTCGACCTGCACGCGGCTTTGATCGATGCCGTCGGGCAGCAGCCCTTCCGCGACCAGCTCCTGATTGGCGGCGCGAATCTTGTCCAGCACGACTGCGAATATGTTCTTTGAGGAATTTGGCATCGCTGTGGGTTTTGTTGTCCGATCCCGGCTTGCTCGAGATTGGAGCACCTGCTCGGCGCAACCGGCCACAGCTCATGCCGGGCGCCGCCCGGTAGCCCAATTTCGGAGGCGAGTCAAAATGCTTACCGCTTGAGCGCGTAGCTAAGCAACAGTCTACGACGTCCTTCGAATTGTCGAAGAATTCGCAGACCACGGAGCAGCGAACCAGAGTATATCCCAAAGTCCCTCGATCCCTCGCTAGGTTCTATCCGCCATTCAGCTCGCTGGTCTTGGGAGGTCTGCCGATAACTGAATCTTCAGCTCGACCGTGGTTAGAGATCCATATTCATTGCTCGTTTCAGCCCAGAGGTCTTCCATGCAGGCCCATCAATTATCTTGGACCGAGACGTCCGGCTGGCGTGGCAATGGCGACGGCGGCTCAGAGAACCTCGTGCTTTTCTTCGGCGCTCGTCAAGCGCTGGCTTGCGGATCACGCTATCGCGAGCTGCGCACCATGTTCCCGAACGCCCACATCCTGGGCTGCAGTACGGGCGGCCAAATCGTCAACGACGACGTCACGGACGATGAAATCGCCGTCGCGACGCTGCGCTTCGATGGAACGCGCTTGCGTCTCGCCTGCGAAGCGGCGTCGGCACCGGAAGACTCGCGTTCCTGCGGCGAAGCGATCGGGCGGAGCCTGGCTGCGGAGGATCTGGCCGGCGTCTTCGTGCTCTCCGACGGCTTGAACGTCAACGGCAGCGAGCTCGTCGCCGGGATGACCAGTGTGGTCGACCCGCGCGTCGCGGTCACAGGGGGATTGGCCGGCGATGGCGCCAAATTTCAGGAAACCCTCGTCGGCGCCGACTGCGAGCCGCGCAAGCAGACGGTCGCCGCCATCGGGTTCTACGGGTCTGCGGTTCGGATCGGCCACGGCAGCGCCGGCGGTTGGGATGAATTCGGACCGCGGCGGCGGATTTCTCGCTCGCGCGGCAATGTTCTGTTCGAGCTCGACGGCGAGCCTGCGCTCGACCTCTACGAGCGCTATCTCGGCGAGGACGACGTGAAGGGACTGCCCGGCACCGCCCTTCTTTTCCCGCTTCGCATTCGCAATCCGGGGCGGCCCGATCATGACATCGTGCGCACCATTCTGGCGATCGACCACAAAGCCCGCTCGATGACCTTTGCGGGCGACGTCCCGGAGGGCTGGGTCGCGCAATTGATGCGCGGCAACTTCGATCGGCTGGCTGCCGGCGCCGCCAAGGCCGCCCGACAGGCTGCGGCCAGCAACCCCGAAACGCGCAGCGGGGATCAAGTCGCGGTGCTCGTCAGCTGCATCGGCCGTCGCCTGCTGATGGGCCAGCACACCATCGACGAGGTCGAGGCGGCGAACGCCGAGCTCGGAAGCGACGTTTCGCGGCTGGGCTTCTATTCGTATGGCGAGATTTCCCCGCACAGCGCGTCCGGCGTATGTGAGCTGCACAACCAGACCATGACCGTCACCACGATTTCCGAAGTCGCCGGATAGCTCGCGTGCACAAGCTCCTTGCCAGGCAACTTGCGAAGGCGACCACGGCCTCCGGTGAGATCGACATCGAGTTGCTGAGCCAGCTCGTGGGCTCCGCCTATGAGCAGGCGGACCGCGAGTGCCGCCGCACCGACCGCTCGATTGGCCTGATGGTCGAGGAGCTGGATGCCCACCTGCGCGAGCGCGAGCACGTCGCCGATCTGCTGCGCGGACAAAAGATGACCCTGGACGCCACCATCGCAAGCATGGCCGATGCCGTTCTGGTCGCCGACCAAAGCGGGCAGATCATCGTGGCAAATCCGGCGGCCAAAGCCCTGTTCGGCGATCATCAGGAGGTCGGCTCCGAGGAGTGGCTGCGTCGCAACCGGCGCTTTTTGCCGGATGGCGTGACTCCCATTCGGCCGCACGAAGCCCCGATGGCCCGCGCCATCAACGGAGAGGCGGTCGACAACCAGGAAATCGTCTTGCATAGGGGCGGTTCCGATACGACGCTGAACCTGATCGCCAACGGCCGCCCGCTTCGAGATCCGACCGGTGCGCCCAGAGGCGCCGTGGTCGTGTACCGCGACATAACGGAGGCCAAGGAGACCGAACGCCTGCTGCGTCAATCGCAGAAGATGGACGCCATTGGTCAGCTCACCGGCGGGATTGCCCACGATTTCAACAATATCCTGACCGTCATCATCGGCATGATCGAAATCCTAGCGGAAGAGGTCGCCGACGATCCGAAAATCGTATCGATCGCGAAAACCATCGCCCAAGCCGCGGACCGTGGCGCGGAGCTCACGCAACATCTCCTCGCCTTCGCACGCAAGCAGCCGCTGCGTCCGCGTGAAGCCGACGTCAATGCGCTCATCATCGAAGCCACATCGCTGCTGCGAGCCGCGCTCGGCGAGCATATCGAGATCGAATCCCTGCTCGACGAGAACGCGTTGCATGCGCTGGTCGATACGTCGCAACTGACCACCGCGATTCTCAATCTCGCGGTCAATGCCCGCGACGCAATGCCCGGCGGCGGCCGGCTGACGCTCGAGACCGGCAACGTCCATCTGGACAGGAATTCGGCCGGCACGCGGGATGAGATCCGATCCGGGCGCTACGTGCTGATCGCGGTGACCGACAACGGTACCGGTATCCCGGAATCGATCCGCGACAAGGTCTTCGAGCCGTTCTTCACCACCAAAGGCATCGGCAGGGGCACCGGCCTCGGGCTCAGCATGGTTTACGGCTTCGTGAAGCAATCCGGCGGTCACATCCGGATCGACAGCGAGGAGGGACGCGGCACATCGATCAAGATTTTCCTGCCGTTGGCCCCGGTTCAGGCGGAAAGCGCGGCGACAGAGGCGCAACTTCCCGGCGCGCGAGGCGGGCGTGAAACGATCCTGGTGGTCGAGGACGACGCATTGGTCCGCAAATACGTGACTGAGCAACTCGAAAGCCTGGGCTATCGGACGCTCGAAGCCGCCAATGGCGCCGAAGCGCTCGCAATCGTGGACAGCGAGATCGGGTTCGATCTGTTGTTTACCGACGTCATCATGCCGGGCTCGATGAACGGCCGCGCGCTCGCGGAGCAAGCGGTCGAGCGCCGGCCCACCCTCAAGGTCCTGTTCACGTCCGGCTATACCGAAAATGCAATCCTCAGCAACGGATGCCTGCCGTCCGGCGTCCTGTTGTTGCCCAAGCCGTACCGCAGATCCGCGCTCGCCCACATGGTGCGCCAGGCGCTCGGTTCGGACCAGGCGCTGAACGCCGCTTGAGCCGATCTCCGCCCGGCGATCGCACAGTTACCGCAGCTCCGGCGTCACTTCGAACAGTCGCGCATGCTCGATCAGAGCGTAGCGATCGGTCATTCCGGCGATGAAATCGGCGACCCGGCGCAGTCGTCCGGACGCTTCGCTCGCATCCACGGTTTGCGACCATTCGACCGGAATGAGCTCCGGCGCCGCGGCATAGCGGGCAAACAGATCGCGGACGACGTTTTCCGCCTCGCCCATGATGCGTCCAACGCGCGCATGCCGATACATATGGGTGCTCAGGAACTCCTTGATGGCGCGGTCGGCCGCCACCATGCCGGAGGAAAATCCGACGCTGGGCTCTCCGGCAAGGCGCACATCGGCCGCGCTCCGCGGCGCGAGCGCGCGCAACCGGCGGCCGCTTTCCGCGATCACGTCCTCGATCAGCCGGGTGATCAGGCGCCGCATCAGCTCATGCGACTCGCGGCCGGCATCGAGCGGCGCATAGGCGTTGCGGACTTCCCGAAGGACGTCCCGGACCAACTCCACCCCGGCGAGATCGTCGAGCGTGAACAACCCCGCACGCAATCCGTCGTCGATATCATGGGCGTCATAGGCGATGTCGTCAGCGAGCGCCGCGATCTGCGCCTCCGCGCTCGGCCAGCTCCACAACTCCAGATCCTGGCTCTGCGCATGAACGCGGATCGCGTGCGGCAAGCCGCGTTGGCGATAGCGCCCAATTGGCCCGCCCCGGCGCTCGGTGAGCGGGCCATTATGCTTGACCACGCCTTCGAGCGTTTCCCAGCTCAGGTTGAGCCCGTCGAATTCGGCATACCGCCGTTCCAGCGCGGTCAGCACCCGCAGCGTCTGGGCGTTGTGGTCGAAGCCTTCGGCTTGCGCAAGGCAGCGATCGAGCGCCCGTTCGCCGGCATGGCCGAACGGCGGGTGACCGAGGTCGTGCGCAAGCGCCAGCGCCTCCGCCAGGTCCTCGTCCAGGCCGAGCGCGCGGGCGAGCGAGCGGGCGATCTGCGTCACCTCGAGCGTGTGGGTGAGGCGCGTGCGGAAATGATCGCCCTCGTGAAACACGAAGACCTGGGTCTTGTGGGCCAGCCGGCGAAAAGCGGTGGAATGAATGATCCGATCGCAATCGCGTCGAAACGCGTTGCGGGTCGGGCTTAAGGCTTCCGGATAGAGCCGGCCGCGGCTCCTGGCCGGATCGGACGCATAGGGAGCCCGGGCAATGAAGGCTTCGACCGCCATGAGCCGCCGGCCGCCCCTCCGGATTGACGTTGGTCGGACGGGCACTTAACTATCCCTGGAGCGATCTGGCAATCGCGCCGATAGCGGCGCCACGACCCGATCGGCAGATGAGCGCGATCAGATGACGGAATCAAACGCGATTGACGGCATTACGGTGACCGACCGTGCGGTGCGGCGCATCGGCGAAATTCTGCGCCACGAGCCGAGCGGAACCATGCTGCGCCTGAGCGTGGAGGGCGGCGGTTGCTCCGGGTTCCAGTACCGGTTCGACACCGACAGCGCCCAGGGTGACGATGACATCCTGGTTCGCCGCGCGGACGCCGTGCTGCTGGTCGATCGCGTATCGCTCGGCTACCTGGTGGGCTCCGAGGTCGATTTCGTCGATGACCTGATCGGCGCCTCGTTTCGGGTCAACAACCCCAAGGCCAAGGCGTCCTGCGGCTGCGGGACCAGCTTCACGCTGTAGGCGTACCTGCGGACTTTCCGCCTTCACGCTGCGGCAGCAGGGGTCCCGTCACCTCCGTGCGAAGCCGCAGGCGCGCGATTGCTGCCCTATTCGGCCGCCACCACTTCGGGCCGCGGATGCAGCTCGGGCACCTCTTCCAGCTGCGGATCAAGCCGGCGCTTGAGCATGCGGTCGATGCGGTCGAGATAGATGTAGATGACCGGCGTGATGAAGAGCGTCAGGAACTGCGATACGCACAAGCCGCCGACGACCGCAATGCCGAGCGGCTGGCGCAACTCGGCGCCGGCGCCGGCGCCCACCGCGATCGGCAGCGCCCCGAAGATGGCCGCGAAAGTGGTCATCATGATCGGCCGGAAACGCAGGAGACAGGCCTCGCGCATGGCCGCCTCGGCGCTCATGCCGATGCGACGCCGCTCGATGGCGAAGTCGATCATCATGATGGCGTTTTTCTTGACGATGCCGACCAGCATCACGATGCCGATCATGGCGATGACCGAAAGATCCATGCCGGCGAGAATCAACGTGAGCAACGCCCCGACGCCGGCCGACGGCAGACCCGAGATGATGGTGATCGGGTGAATGAAGCTCTCATAGAGAACGCCCAGCAGCACATAGGCCGCAAAGATGGCCGCCAGCACCAGCACGCCCTGGCCCTTGAGCGAATCCTGGAAGACCGCGGCGGCGCCCTGGAAGCCCGTCGAAACGGACGCAGGCAGGCGCATGTCCCGCTCGATCGCGCTGATGGCGTCGACGGCTTGGCCGATCGAGTAGCCGGGAGCGAGATTGAACGAGATCGTCACCGAGGGTTGATTGGCCTGGTGGTTGACCGAGATGGGGCCGACGCCCGACACGAGGCGGGTGACTGATGCCAACGGCACCGCCATCCCGGTCGCCGTTTTCAGATAAATGCGCGACAGCGCCGATATATCGGTCTGGAATTCCGGCTTGCACTCCAGGATGACTTGATAGTCGTTCGTCGCCGTGTAGATGGTGGCAGCCTGCCGGGTGCCGAAGCAATTGAACATCTCCTGGCGTATCTGATCGATGGTTATGCCGTAGACCGCGGCCTTCTCGCGGTCGATATCCACGGCCATCTGCGGGTTGTTGATGTAGAGATCGGTATTGACGTCGCGTATGCCGTCGACCTTGGCGATGCGATCGCGCATTTGCGGCGCCAGCTCGTAGAGCGCCTTCGTATCGCTCGATTGCAGCGAATACTGATATTCGCTCTTGGAGACGCGCCCGGTGATGTTGATGTTCTGCACGTTCTGGAAGGTGACGGTCATGCCGGGAACGACATTTGCGGTCCTGCGCAACCGCTGAATCACAGCGGTCGAGTTCTCACCGCGTTCCGCCCGCGGCTTGAGCGCGATATAGACGCGGCCGCTGTTGGGGGTCGGGTTGAGGCCGCCGGGGCCGACCGACGGATTCACGTAGTCGACTGCCTTGTCCTTGACGATGATGTCGACGACCTTGTTCTGCAGGACGACCATCGCCGGGAACGAAATGTCCGTTGCGGCTTCCGTGGTGGCGGAGATGAAGCCGGTATCCTCGGACGGGAAGAAGCCCTTGGGAATGGCGACGTAGAGATAGCCCGTACCGATGAGGGTGGCGATCGTCACCGCCAGCGTCACCGTCTTGTACTTCAAAACCTTGTCGAGCGCCCATCCATAGGCCGCCATCAATCCGCGGAAGAACCTCTCGAATGCGCGCAGGATGACGTTCTGGCCGGCGGCGTCGTGATGGCTGTTCAAGACGCGCGCGCACAGCATCGGGGTCAGCGTGAGCGAGACCAGGCCGGAGATCAGGATGGTCACCGCAATAGTGACGGCGAATTCGCGGAACACGCGGCCGACGATACCGCCCATCAGCAGCACCGGTATGAAAACGGCGATCAGGGAGAAGGTGATCGACAGAATGGTGAAACCGATCTCCCGGGAGCCCTTCAGCGCCGCCTCGAACGGGCGCATGCCGCCTTCGACATGGCGAACGATGTTCTCCAGCATGACGATGGCGTCGTCGACCACGAACCCGACCGATAAGGTCAGCGCAAGCAAAGTCATGTTGTTTATGGAAAAATTCAACGCGTACATGATCGCGCAAGTGCCGATCAAGGACACCGGGACCGCGAGCGCCGGGATGACGGTGGCAGAGACGGAGCGCAGGAACAGGAAAATCACCAGGATCACGAGGGTGACCGCGATCATCAACGTGACCTCGACGTCCTGCACCGAATCCCGGATCGAGATGGAGCGATCGGCCAGAATTTCGAGATTGATCGCGGCGGGCACCTGGGCCCGGTAGGCCGGCAGCAGGTCTCGAATTTCGTTGACGACCTCGATCGTATTGGCGCCGGGCTGGCGATGGATGGCGAGAACGACGGCGCGCAGGTCGTTGAACCAGCTGGCGACCTGATTGTTCTCGACGCTGTCGACGATCGTGGCGATCTCCTCAAGCTTCACCGGCGCGCCGTTGCGCCAAGCCACGACCACCTGCTTGTATTCATCGGCCTTGCGCATCGCATTGGTGGCGACCAACGTGACATTCTGTTTTGGGCCGTAGAGCGTGCCCACCGGGGTGTTGGAATCGGTGGCGGCCAGAACCTTGCGGACATCATCGAGCGCGATGCCGCGCGCCGCCGCCGCTACCGGATCGACCTGGATGCGCGTGGCGTATTTCTGCGAGCCGTAGACCTCGACCTCGGAGATGCCGGGCAGCTGCGAAATCTGCTGGCCGAGGATCGTCTCGGCGTATTCGTCCACAACGGAAATAGGGGCGGTGGCCGAGCTCGCGGCCAAGAGCACGACCGGCTGGTCGGCCGGGTTGGTCTTGTTGAAGCTCGGCGGTGTCGTCATCTCTACCGGCAGGCGCTTTGCCGCGACGGTCAGCGCCGTCTGCACGTCGAGCGCAGCGCCATCGATATTGCGGTCGAGCAGAAACTGGATGACGATCTTGGAGCGACCGAGCGTCGAGGTCGAGGTGAGCGAGCTGATGCCGGAAATCGTCGACAACTGTCGCTCGATCGGGGCCGCGACCGAAGACGCCATGCTCTCGGCGCTGGCGCCCTGCAACTGCGCGGTTATCACAATGGTGGGGTATTCAACCGCCGGCAAGGCCGCGACGGGGAGCAAGCGGTAACCGAAAATACCGAAGACGATGAAAGTCGCCGTAAGCAGCGTGGTGAATACCGGACGACGGATGCAGAGCTCGGACAAATTCATGTTCAGGACCCCGCCTTGACCTGACGCGCGGATACCTTCGTACCTTCCCGGAGCAACAGCTGACCCTCGGTCACCACCGTTTCTCCGCCGCTCAATCCGCTGGCAAGAATGGTGTCCGCCTCGAGCGTGCGCGCGACCTTGACCGGCTGCACGCTGGCCGCGCCGTCCTTGACGACGAAGACGTACGAGCCGCTCTGGCCGACCTGAACCGCCACCGAAGGAACCGACACCGCGTCTTCCTCCCGGTAATTGAGACGCACGGTGACGAGGGTGCCGGGCCACAGAATCTCGTCGGTATTGGGCATCGTCGCCCGCACCAGCACGGTGCCGGTGGTCGGGTCGACGGAGTTCTCGATCATGGTCACCTGCCCGCTGGCGTGCCGCGGATCGCCCGGAACGATGGCCTCGATGTTGGCGGACTCGTTGGCGAGCGCGGCGCGCAGCTCCGCCAGGCTTCCTTGCGGCAGCGCGAAGGTGATGTAGACCGGCGCCGTCTGGTTGATGGTGGCGAGCGGAACCGTGTCCGCCTGGCGGGCGAAATTGCCGACCTTCACGGCTGCCATGCTGATCCGGCCGTTGATCGCCGCGTGGATGGTGCCGTAGGCGATCTGCACCTTCAGGTTCTGGATCTGCGCCTGATCTCCGGCGATCGCGCCCTTGAACGTACCCACTTGGGTTTGTGCACCCTCGAGATTGGTGACCGGGGTGGCGCCCTTGGCGACGAGATCCGTGTACCGGCGCTGGTCGCGCTGGGCCCCGTCGAGTTGAGCCTGGTCCTTCTGCAGGTTCCCTTCGGCCTGATGCAGCTGCGCCTCGAGCGCGTCGGTGTCGAGCGTGAACAGGATATCACCCTGGCGGACCTCGGCGCCGTCCTGGAAATTGACCCCGACGATCTGCGCATCGATGCGTGATCTCACCGCAACGCTCGCGATTGGGGTCACGGTTCCAAGCAGATCGACGCTGACAGACACGCGCTTCTTCACCGCGACCGCGACATCGACCGGCACGTTGCGCTCGCTTGGCGCGCGTTGCGCTCGCGCGGCCGTGCCACCAGCGGACCATGGATTCCACTTCGCCGGAATCACATCCGTTTTCGCTGCGACCACGGCTGCCAATGCAAGCACCGCGGCGACCCCTAACACCAGATTCCGCTTCTTCATGATAGATGCCACAACGGGCTCCGTCGCGGCCCGCGCTCCCTCTCAGCGATCTCCCCGCCAACAATGAGTCTTTCGATAACTCTATTTCTTTTATTGCGCTTATCCTTAGCATAGCATTCTTGACAATGCACGCTTGGCCTTGCGCCTTGTTGCCGTAAAGACCCCATAAAATCCTCGCCTTGGACCATCATCCTGACGTATCTTCTAACTCGCCAGGCACCCTTCGCTCCCCCCAGTTCGCCCACCCTACTCCGGATAGATGAATTCCGAGTTCAGATTGAAGAATCGAATGCGCGTCGCAACCTGGAATGTCAATTCGATCAAGCAAAGGTTGGAGAATCTCCTCGCCTGGCTCAGGGAGCGTCAACCGGACATCGTCTGCCTGCAGGAAACGAAGTCCATCGACGAGGCCTTCCCGCGGGAGCCCCTGGAAGCCCTCGGCTACAATGTTGCAGTGCACGGTCAAAAGGCTTTCAATGGGGTCGCCATCCTCTCCAAGTTCCCCTTCGAGGAGGTGACCATGCGGCTGCCGGGCGACAGCAGCGACGATCACGCCCGGTTTCTCGAAGCGGTGGTTTCGATCGATCGCGGCGTGCTGCGGATCGCGTCAATCTATCTGCCCAACGGCAATCCTCCGGAGGGCGAAAAGTACACCTACAAGCTCGATTGGATGGACCGGCTCATCCGTTACGCCCGTGAACGATTGGCGCTGGAAGAGCCGTTGGTGCTGGCGGGCGACTACAACGTCATTCCGGCCGAGCCAGATGCCCGCAACCCGGCGGCCTGGGCCGGCGACGCGCTCTTTCTGCCGCGCACGCGCGAGAAGTTTCGCACGCTACGCGCTCTCGGGCTGACCGACGCGCTGCGGGCCGGCAGCGACGCGGGTGGCCTCTACACGTTCTGGGACTACCAGGCCGGCGCCTGGCAAAAGAACAACGGCATCCGCATCGATCACATTCTGCTGTCGCCACAGGCCGCCGACCGGCTGGTCAAGGTCGAAATCGACCGGCATGTGCGGGCTTGGGAAAAACCGTCGGATCACGTTCCCGTCGTGGCCGAGCTTGCGCTCGAAGCCAGGTAATTTGAAACCGGATCAACAAATCCGACGCGCGCGGCGCCGCGGACGCAAGGCCAGCTTCGGGTTTCCCGCGATGCGCTATTCGCGCCGGCCTTCGAGCCAGTTTTCCAGGTATTTGTACGCCAGGGTGCGCTCGCTGTCGGTGGCCTGCGCGAAGGCATTCGAATAGGTCTCGGCAATCCAGGTCTCATCCGCCCCGGCCCCGTCCTTGGCCAGGGTCAGCCAAAACAAACCGAGCGCCGCTTGTCGCGACAGGTCGTCGCCTTTGAACAGCATGGTGCCGAGCAAAGCCTGGGCCTGGTACTGTCCCTTTCTGGCCGCCAACCCCAGCCATTTTGCGGCCTGCCGCGGATCGCGCGCGCCGGCGTTGCGGTCAAGGTAAAGCCGACCCAGATTGTACTGGGCATCCGGATCCGCGAAATAGGACGCCGCATACCAATACATCTCGCGCGCACGGTCGGGATCGGGCTTGACCGCGGAATTCGGGATGCCCTCGAGATAAAACTGGCCGAGCGACACGAAGGCGTTGGCGACAAAGCGGGCTTGCGGGGTGCCGGGAACATCGTCGCCGTGCGCCTTGGTCAGACGGCTGAAGTACTCGAACGCACGCATCGTATTCTTGGGCACGCCGTCGCCGTCCGCATACATGCGTCCGAGCTTCCACTGCGCAGCCGGGATACCTTGATCCGCCGCGTATTCGAGCTCGTTCACCGCCTGCTCGGTGTTTCCGGCCCGCAACGCCTGGGTTCCGGAGCGGAACGCCTCGATCGGAGTGGCCGGGCGCGGGTTGAGCGGCGCCACCGGAACCGCCGCCAAGGGCGTGGCCCGGCCGATATCGGGGCTGGGGGCCGGATTGGCATCCGGTCCGGTCAATGGGACTGCGACGACCGTGCTCTCGGGCGTACGCGTGCCGTCGAAGCTCGCGGCCGGCGACAGGCCGAGCGCAAGTCCCAGCAAGCCGATGCTTATGATGACGTTAGATGTCCGCATAACAGGCCTTTTCGGCAGCCCCGCCCGGATGTGTCACAGCGCCAGAACGTGCCGACCCCACCTGCTCGGCGTATTTCCACAGATATCCGGAAGTGAATTGAGGCTTCCGCGGCTTCCAGGCCGCGCGCCGCTTGTCGAGCTCCGCCTTGGACAGCTTTACATCGAGCGTGCCTTTGTCGGCGTCCAGGACGATGATGTCGCCATCGCGAACGAGTGCGATCGGTCCGCCCACCGCCGCCTCCGGCCCGACGTGGCCGACGCAGAACCCGCGGGTCGCGCCGGAGAAGCGCCCGTCGGTGATGAGCGCAACCTTGCCGCCCATGCCCTGTCCGTAGAGCGCGGCCGTCGTGGTCAGCATTTCGCGCATGCCGGGGCCGCCCTTGGGCCCCTCATAGCGGATCACCAACACATCGCCTTCCTTGTATTTCTTTTTTCTGACGGCTTCGAAACAAGCCTCTTCGCAGTCGAAACAGCGCGCCGGACCGGTAAACTTCAAGCTCGACATGCCGGCAACCTTAACAATTGCGCCGTCGGGAGCGAGATTGCCCCTCAGGCCAACGACGCCGCCGGTCTCCGATAGCGGCTTGTTGGCAGGCCGGACCACGTCCTGATCCCGATTCCACTTCACGCGCTTGAGATTTTCGGCGATGGTGCGGCCTGTTACCGTCATGCATTCGCCGTGCAGGAAGCCGTGATCGAGCAGCGTTTTCAGCAGTAGGGGAACGCCACCAGCTTCGAACAGGTCTTTGGCAACATAACGGCCGGCCGGTTTCAAATCTGCGATATAAGGTGTCCTTTTGAAGGTTTCGGCGACGTCGAATAGGTCGAACTTGATCCCGCACTCGTGAGCAAGCGCCGGCAAGTGCAGGGCCGCATTGGTGGATCCGCCGGTCGCGGCGACCACGGCGGCGGCGTTTTCCAACGCCTTGCGGGTCACGATATCGCGCGGCCGCAGGCCGGTCCGGATCAGGTCCATGACCTGCTCGCCGGCGGTCATGCAAAAGGCATCGCGGATCTCGTAGGGCGCCGGCGCCCCCGCCGAATACGGCAAGGCGAGCCCGATCGCCTCGGAGACCGTCGCCATGGTGTTGGCGGTGAACTGCGCCCCGCACGCCCCAGCGGACGGGCAGGCGCTCTGCTCGAGCAGGTCGAGATCCTCCTTGGACATCTGGCCCACGGAATGCTTGCCGACCGCCTCGAACACGTCCTGCACGGTGACCGGCTGGCCCTTGAAGGTGCCGGGCAGGATAGAGCCGCCATAGATGAAGATGGACGGCACGTTCAGGCGGCACATGGCCATCATCATGCCGGGCAGCGACTTGTCGCAGCCGGCAAGGCCGACGAGGCCGTCATAGGCATGACCCCGCATGGTGAGCTCCACCGAATCTGCGATCACCTCGCGCGAGGGCAAGGACGACTTCATGCCCTCGTGCCCCATGGCGATCCCGTCGGTGACCGTGATGGTGCAGAATTCCCGCGGCGTCCCGCCTGCGGCCGCAACCCCCTTTTTCGCCGCCTGCGCCTGGCGCATCAGCGCGATGTTGCAGGGAGCGGCCTCGTTCCAGCAGGAAGCCACACCGACGAAAGGCTGGTGGATCTGCGCCCGGGTCAGCCCCATGGCGTAATAATAGGAGCGATGGGGCGCCCGCTCGGGACCCTCCGTTACATGCCGGCTGGGCAGCCTCGACTTGAGGTTGGTCTTCGCGTCCATTGGCCTGATCCGCCCCGCCTCGCTGCTGCGCCGCACCATGCAAAACCAAAATGGCAGCAGTCTTTTTGGCTTTCATTCGTCTCCGAGAACCGTATGGCCAAATCGCGGCGTGGAATCGTTCTCGATCCCCTGTGGCTGAAATGTTTCAGAGCTGTTGCCGATCGGCCACAGATTTCCATGTCTAATTAACTATTAAGTTTGACCGCGCCAGCCCCCGGAATGGCCGCTCCCTGTCGCTCGCATGGGATAGCAATGATGCCCCTCCCCGATCGTCCCTGTACCCCGGCAAAGAGCACACGCTCGCCGCTCGGAGACCCGCCGGCCGCAAGGACTCGGGAGGCGCCCTGATGCCAAAATTGCTGAATCGGCGCTTCTTTGCCCGCAGCGTGCATGCGGTCGCGCCCGACCTCATCGGCGCGACCCTGCTTTACCGCGGTGCCGGAGGCATCATCGTCGAGGTCGAGGCCTATCACCAGACAGATCCGGCCGCCCATAGCTACCGCGGCCGCACGCCGCGCAATGCCGTAATGTTCGGCCCTCCGGGCCACGCTTATGTCTATCGCTCCTATGGCATCCACTGGTGCCTCAATTTCGTCTGCGAGCCCGAGGGGAGCGCCAGCGCGGTCCTGATCCGGGCGCTGCAGCCGACCGCCGGCATCGCGGCCATGCGACGGCGGCGCGGGGTCGCGGAAGGGCGCCTGCTGTGCGCGGGGCCGGGTCGCTTGTGCCAAGCGCTCGGCATCACGGGCGACGACAGCGGACTCACGCTCGAGCCCCCATGGTTCGAATTGCGCGCCCGAACGGCCATGTCCGAGATCGCGGTTGGTCCACGGATTGGAATCAGCGTGGCGGTCGAGCATCCGTGGCGTTACGGCCTCAAAGGTTCCCGCTTCTTGAGCAAGCCGTTCCGTGCGACCTGACGGCCCAGCGGTCGAACGGGCAACGCGTCACTCCACATCGGGGGCGAATAGCTCGTCGGGAGACACCACCCGCGGCGAGAGCCCCTGCTCGTGGACGTAGCGGCCGATGGCCGCCAAGGCAGGACGGTTGGGGGCGAGCCCGTAGGACCAGAAATCCTTGCCGAAGACGCGCCATGCCTCCTCCACGTGATCGAGCAGCCAGGGCAGCGAGAGTTGCAGCGCGTCGCTATCATGAAGACCCTCGATGGCAAGATCCTTGGCGGCCCGAAACGCCTGGTAGAGGTTACGCGCGGCCCACGGATGTGCCTGGTGCACGTCCTCGCGCAGCACCACGGTATGCATGATCGGGAAGATCCCGGTGCGGCCGTAATAGTCCTGCTCGACCTGCTTGAAGTCCGGAAACAGCCGGGCCATGCGCGGCGATCCGGCGCGGAAAAGCGAGGGGATATAGATCGACAGCAAGGCGTCGAGCTCGCCCGCCGCAAACAGGCCTTCGAGCGTCTGCCCGGCCTCGAGAACATCAAGGCGGACGTCCTTCGGCAGGTCGAGCGCGATGAGCGGTTGTTCGGTCGCGGTATTGAGACCACCGATGAACCAATGCAGGTCGGACGGCGCGACCCCGTAGTCGTGCAGCAGCATTCCGCGCATGAACACGAGCGCGGTCGAACCGTACTGGGTAGTGCCGACGCGCTTGCCCTTGAGATCGGCAGGCTCCGTGATGCCCGCGTCGGTGCGGACATAAATGCAGGAGTGGCGGAAGATTTTCGAGAGCGCGACCGGCACCGCGATGAATGGGCACCGCCCGCGCCCCTTGAGCGCCGAATAGGAGGCCAGCGACAATTCGGAGACGTGGAACTCTTGGGTGTCCAGCATGCGCTGGAACGTCTGCCGGGGACGCAGCACCTTGATATCGAGCTCGATCCCTTCGGGCCGTACCCGTCCGTCGATCAACGCCCGGGTGCGGTCATAGTCGAAGCACGCGAGCGTGAGCTTGAGATCGGGCATCGGGGCCTGGCCGATCAATCCACGCCCGCGCCTTGCAGGCGTTCCAGCGCCTCCACGATCTTGCGGCGGCGCGCCTCCGCCTCGTCGCGTCGCTCGCGTTCGCCCTCGACCACCTCTTCCGGCGCGCGCTTGACGAAATCGGCGTTGGCGAGCTTGCCATCGATGCGGGCGATCTCGGCGAGAATCCGCCCCAATTCCTTCTCCAGCCGCGCCCGCTCGGCCGGAAAGTCGATGACGCCCTTGAGCTGCAGGGCCGCGACCTCGCCGTGCACCACAAGCGGCACGGAACCCGGCGGTGGGCTGGCCGCAAACGCCAGACTGGACAAGCGCGCCAGCCGCTTGATGACGTCCGCCCAGCGTTCGGCGCGCGTCCGCGTGGTGTCCGAGACGCCCGCCAGCACCAGCGGGATCTCGGTCGCCATGATGTTCATCTCGGCCTTCACGGAGCGGATCGCGGCCACCAGGTCGATCACCCATCCGATCTCGACCGCGGCCGTCTCGTCGGCGGGCCCGGCCGGCTCGGGCCAGGGCGTGAGGGCGAGCAGATTGTCGCGAACCGGCCCCTCGGCCGCCGTCACGCTCCACAGCTCCTCGGTCACGAACGGCATGAACGGGTGCAGCAGCTTGAGGATCTCGTCGCGGACCCAGGCCGTCATCGCCCGGGTTTCGACCTTGGCGGCCTCGTCGGATCCTGAAAGCACGGGCTTCGCCAGCTCGAGATACCAGTCGCAGAAGATGTTCCAGACGAATCGATAGGCCGCGCCCGCCGCCTCGTTGAACTTGTAGGCCTTGATGGCGCTCGTCACCTCGCGCGCGGCGTTTCCGGTCTCGTGGGCGATCCAACGGTTCAGCATCTGCCCCGCGCGCTTCGGGTCGAAACCCGGCACCGTCACGCAGCCGTTGATCTCCGCGAAACGACAGGCGTTCCACAGCTTGGTCACGAAATTGCGGTAGCCCTCGACCCGCTGGGTGGACAGCTTGACGTCGCGGCCCTGCGCCGCCAGCGCAGCCAGGGTGAAGCGTAGCGCGTCGGCGCCGTATTCATCGATCAGCTCGAGCGGATCGATGACGTTGCCCTTCGACTTCGACATCTTGGCGCCGCGCTCGTCGCGCACCAGCGCATGGATGTAGACGGTGCGGAACGGGACATCCTTCATGAAGTGCAGACCCGCCATCATCATGCGGGCGACCCAGAAGAAGATGATGTCAAATCCGGTGACCAGTGCGTCGGTCGGGTAGTAGCGTTTGAGCTCCGGCGTCTGGTCCGGCCAACCGAGCGTCGAGAACGGCCACAGGGCGGAGGAGAACCAAGTGTCGAGAACGTCCTCGTCGCGCTTGAGCGACGTCTCCGCGCCGTAATGCCGCTCGGCTTCGGCCTTGGCCTCGGCTTCCGTGAAGGCGACGAACACCTTGCCGTCCGGCCCGTACCATGCCGGAATCTGATGACCCCACCAGAGCTGGCGCGATATGCACCAGGGCTGGATGTTGTCCATCCAATTGAAGTAGGTGGCCTCCCAATTCTTCGGCACGAAGGTCGTGCGACCATCGCGCACCGCCACGATGGCGGGCTGCGCCAGGGTCTTGGCGTCGACATACCATTGATCGGTGAGATAGGGCTCGATCACGACGCCGGAGCGCTCGCCGTGGGGCACCATGTGGGTGTGCGGCTCGACCTTCTCGAGCAACCCCAACTCCTGCATGCGCTCGACGATCTGCTTGCGCGCCACGAAGCGATCGATTCCATGCAGCAGCAGGGTCTCTTCCAACCCGGCCGTCTCCTTGGCGCCGGCGAGGAACGCCTCGTTGTTCTCCAGGTTGAGCCGGCCCTCCATGTCGAGCACGCTGATGAGCGGCAGCCCATGCCGGCGCCCGACCTCGAAGTCGTTGAAGTCGTGGGCGGGCGTGATCTTGACCGCGCCGGTGCCCTTCTCCGGGTCGGAGTAGTCGTCGGCGATGATCGGGATGCGGCGGCCGACCAGGGGAAGCACGACGTTGCGACCGACCAGGTGCCGGTAGCGCTCGTCGTCGGGGTGCACCGCGACCGCGCTGTCGCCGAGCATGGTTTCAGGCCGCGTGGTGGCGACCGTGATGTGGGTATTTATCAGACCTTCGACCGGATACCGGAAGTACCATAGATGACCCTTGATCTCGACCTGCTGGACTTCCAGGTCCGAGATCGCGGTCAACAGCTTAGGGTCCCAATTGACCAGGCGCTTGTCCTTGTAGATGAGCCCGGCGCGATAAAGCTCCACGAACACCTTGCCGACCGCGCGCGAAAGCCCCTCGTCCATGGTGAAACGCTCGCGCGACCAGTCGCAGGAGGCACCGATGCGTTTCAGCTGATTGATGATGGTGCCGCCGGATTCGGCCTTCCAGGCCCACACCTTCTCCAGGAATTTTTCGCGGCCGAGCGCGCGCCGGTTGGGCTCCTGCCTTTCCATCAGCTGACGCTCGACCACCATCTGGGTGGCGATGCCGGCGTGATCGGTGCCGGGTTGCCAGAGCACATCGCGCCCGCGCATGCGCTCGAAACGCGCGAGCACGTCCTGCAGGGTGTTGTTGAGGGCGTGGCCCATATGCAGGGAGCCGGTGACATTGGGCGGTGGGATGACGATGCAATAGGGCTGCGCATCCCGCCGCTCCGGACGGCCGCTCAGGAAGGCGCCTGCCTCCTCCCAGGCGGCATAGATGCGCCCTTCGACCTCCGATGGCTGATAGGTCTTGTCGATCATCGTTGTTCGGCTTCGGATCGCTTGAGAATTGACTCTGCCGTCATCCATAGCCTCGACTGATGCCATCGGCGAGGACGCTGAAGGATCAAGGGGATGCTGCCGGCTCTTGAGGTGCGGATTACAGTCGCGGGCAGTGATATGCAAGATACGCAATATGACGATCGCGCGCCGGCCGCAGGATACCACCCCCCGCGGCCCGGAGGCGGCTGTGATTCCCTCTCGTCATGCTGGAGGCCGCAATAGCGTTCGGGCTGCCGGCGCTGCAGGCTGCGCTCAGCCCCGTCCGCGTGAGACGCGCTCGATTTCGGCCTTGACCAGCCGCTCAACCAGACCGGGCAGGTTGTCGTCCAGCCAGGACTTCAGGAGCGGCTGCAACATTTCCTTGACCAGATCCTCGAGCGTGCGAGCATTCTGCACCAGGACCGTATGGGCGAGCGAATTGAAGGCGGAATCAACCGCCGCGCTGGTGACCGACGACATCAACGACCGCTCGCCGCGCTCCGGAAACTGCAGCCGGGGACGGTCATCCGGCTCGGCAAAGCGCTCCGGCGGGCTGTCTTCGAACACGATATCGGATTGCCCGTCGATAGTGCGGAACCCGGACGCCGAATGGCCTGCCGGGGCTGCCATCTCCTCGGTCAGATCAAGAACGTCCGAGGCCAGTTCCTCGGCCGGATCCGCAACCGGTGCGGGCGTGGCGTTGAGCTCGGCCAGCATCTCGTCGAGAGCGGTCTCATTGATGGAGGGCTCAGCCACCGGCACGGGCACGAATGCCGGCGGCGGCGGCGGTGCGACCGGTCGCAATGGCGCGGCCGCTACGGGCGGCGCCCTCGGAGGCTCGGGCAGAGGCGGCGGGCTTTTCGCCGCGTCGTCATCCGCAATGATTCTACGGATGGAGGCGAGGATTTCCTCCATCGAAGGTTCTAGCGCCTTTGCAGCCTGAGTCATCTGCCGCGTCCCGCTCAAGCTCGCATTGCTTGGGCTCATCCTGGCGTTCCAAGCGAGTGGCCGTTCCAAGCGATTTGGCGTTCAGGCGAATCGCCGATCAAGCGGACAGCCCCCACGGAATCACCTGTTCGCATGAGTAATGCAGTATGGCATGTCGCAACTCGAAGGCAAGCAACGTTATGACCATCGGCGCGACCCGCGCGCGCGATCGGTTCGAGTTGTTGCGGTTTCACGAGTCCGCGCCTGGTTCCAAGCGCAAGCGACCGGTGCGGCGCTTTTTCCGTCTCAATTTAAGACGAAAATTCGGGCTCGGCGTTGCCTGCGGAATTGCGCGACCAATCAAAGAACGCGCGGCGGGTTCGCGCCGGCGAACCGCGTCCTAGCGCCCGTCCGGCGTGCGCACGCCGATCCAAACGTCGCGGACCTGCTGATAGTGCACCACCGGGTCGTAGCTTTCGATATGCAAGCCCAATATCTGCGGCGAAAGCGAGCCGACCGAGGCCAGGACCGCGTAGGAGGCCACGATCCGGTCATGCTGGGCGGTGACGAGCGCGGT
>DASZKX010000301.1:0-17972 GCA_035552735.1 Xanthobacteraceae bacterium | reverse complement strand
CGCCGACCGTCATTCTGGGCGTCGAAAATCCCCTTGAAGTCTCCAATCTGCTGAAATCAAAGGACGAAATCTGGTGCCGCAAGAGGGATTCGAACCCCCGACCCCGTCATTACGAATGACGTGCTCTACCAGCTGAGCTATTGCGGCGGATTTCGCGGTTTCTGATATCGGGTGTGGGGTGGCTTGGCAAGAACCGGCGGAGCCGAGGCGCCGTGCCCTCCTTATCGAGGTGGCCGGGACATTAGGACGTTTACGCCCGTCTTCGCGGGCTATGCCCGGCCATGACAATGGGGGCGGGTCGGACCACTCGCAAAACGGGGTTATTTGAACAGCGCGCGCAACCGGTCCCAGCCATTGGGTGGGGGTGGCGGCAGGTCCGGGAGCGGATCGGATTGGGGCTCGCCGTCGGGGCCCGGGTCATCGGGGGCGTGGATGAGGGGAATGACCTTCTCGAAGTTCGCGGCCGGCGCTGCCGGCAAAGCGTTGCGGGCCGCGGACGTGGGTACTGTCGGCGTTTCGGAGCGCGGCAATTCTGGCGCTGGCGCGCTCGGCGCCGGTGCGCTGGACGCTGGTGGCTGGGTGGCAGCATCGCCGGCCACGGTGATTTCCGGTACGGCCGGCTCAGCTGCCGGCGCCGGCGGGGCCTCTATGGCGGCGGGCTTTTCGCCGGCCTCGATCACGTCATCGCTGGCGCTGCGGCCGAGTTGTGCAAGTGGCTCCATCCACACAAAGGCGTCGAGCCGGCCGGTCACCGGCGAAACCGGCATCCAGCGGTCGGACACGAAACCGTCGGCGGTCCAGACCGGGTCGCGATGTGCCCGCACCGCGCGGGTCATCCATTCGCGGGCACGGCCTTCGTCGCCATGCTCCAGCTCCTCCAGCCGGGCGAACAGCATGGCGACGCGCTGGCTCGGCGCGACGGCGAGCGGCGCCAGCGCCGAGCGCGCGATGGCGAATTCCCGCGCGTCGAGGGCGGCCTGGGCAACCGCCAAGGCGCCCTCCACATTGCCGGCTTCGGTGGCGGGGGATTTGTGCGCCAACGCCTGCACCCGGGCGAGCCGGGCGCTGGCGGAATCGCCCGGGCGCAGGTGCGCGTAGGTGTCGGCGAGATCGGGATGCGGATTGACCGCCCAGGCGGCCTCGATACTGCGAGCGGCCTGGCGCAATTCGCCGGCTTCGCCGAGCAGCCGGCCGGCGAGCGCGGCGGCCGGCACCAGAGTGGGGGCGAGCTTGATGGCGGCGAGCGCCAACGCCCGGGCGCCGGCACGATCGGTCGGCTCGGCGGCGAGCGCCTGCGCGGTCAAGAGCACGGCGCGCTGGCGCGCATAAGCCGCCTTGTCGATGAGGCCGCTCTTCTGGTTGCGCTCCAGTCGATCGAGCGCGCCGGTCCAATCGCCGGCGGCGCAGCGAAAGTTCAGCACCGCGTGGCCGGCCCAGCCGGGTGCGGCGGCGTCACGCGCCGCCTCCTCGGCGAAGAGCCCGGCAGCCGCCGGGTCCTGGCGGCGCTGCGCCTCGATGAACAATCCGTGCAGACCGAACAGCCTTGTGTCGTCGCGCAGCGCCATCGTCTTGAAGGTGCGCTCGGCGCCCGCCCGGTCGCCGGCGAGTTGCGCGGACTGCGCGTTGAGCAGGAGGGTGAGCGCCTGGCCGGGCGCGATGCGCGACGCCTCGTCGGCGAAGCGGCGGGCCGCGCGCGCATCGCCGGACCCAACCGCGATGAGGCCTTGCGAGAGCGCCAGATAGCCGTGGCGGGCGCGGCGCGCGCGCAGACGTGCCCGCAGCGCCGCCGGCGAACCCAGGATCGCGCGCAGGATGGACCAGACCAGCACCGCGAGCGCCGCCACTGCGGCAACCGCGATCGCCAGCATGGCCACGGATGTCTCGATGCGCCAGCCGAGCCAGCTGATCGCGACCTCGCCCGGGCGATCGGCGAGCCACGCAGCGCCCAAAGCCATGACCACGATGGCGATCAGAAAAATGACGACCCGGATCATGACGGCGGCCGTCTCAACGGGACGGCTGCGCGAGCGACACCAGCGCATCGGCCGCAAAGGCGCGGCTCGCCGCAACCGCGGCGGCCCGCGCCTGCGCCTTGGCGACCCAGGCCTGTGCGGGCGCCCGTACCGGCGCCGGAAGATTGCCGAGTTCCACGAGGGCGCCCGGCACGTCGCCGCGCATGGCCTTGATCTCGATCCGCGCGATCACCGCCGCCGGATCGTCGCCGGGAATTTCCTCGATCGGCCGGATGCGTACCAGCCGCTCCGCATTGGCCTGCAGCTTCTCCAGGAAACCGCCTTCGACCGGAACCCTGGCGGCCTGCAGCAAAGCCGGTTCCAGGCTGGTGAGCTCGCGCACCAGAACATTGACATTCGGCACGCCGGCGGCGGCAAAGCCCTCGAGCGGCGCCAGCGCCTGGGCGTCGGTCGCCTGCGCTCGCGCCGCCTTGAGCTCAGCCACGAACGGATGCCCGCGCTCGACAGCGCTCGACAGCGCGGCCGCGATGACGGCGATGCGCACCGCATGGTCGTCCGAGGTCAGCGCGTCGCGGTCGGCCGCCGCGGCGGCGAGCTTGCTCTCCGTGGTCTTGGCGCTGCCTTCGAGCGCATCGAGACGCTGGGTCAAGGCCGCGATCACGGCCGCATTGGCGCCGACGTCCTCGCTGGAGGCCTCGGCGGGTTGCGTGGCGGGCGCGTCCGCGCGGGCGAGCTTCTGGGCGAGCTCGTTGAGCGCCGCCGCATTGGCGGCGGCCGCGCTGTCGCTGCCCTGCCGCAACGCCGCGACCGCCCCGTCGAGGGATTTGAGCTGGGCCTCGGCGGCGGCGATCCGGTTGGCCAGCGCCGGGGCAGCCCCCGGCGCCGCCAATTGGCCTTGCTGGGCTTCGAGCCTTTGCAGCCGGTTCGCCAGGTCGGAGGCGGCGGGGTTCGCCGCATCGGCACGCGCGTGGGCGGCGAGATCGGCGACTTGCCGCTCCAGTTGCGCCACGCGGGCCTCGGCCACGCGCGAATCGTTGCCGCCGGTGCTCAGCGTCACCACCCAAACGACGCCCAAGGCGAGAATCGCGCCCCCGAGGCCGGCGCCGACCAGTGGCCAAGTGAGGGATGCGGCCCAAGCGGGCTGGGGCGCGTCCGGGTCGGGCGGCGATTCAGCGGTGGCATCGGGCGGCGGCCCAGGCGGGGAAGCCGGCTCGGGGCCGGATGCGGCAGCCGCCGGCCCGCTCTCGGTCGCCTCGAGATCGATGGTCGGCGCCGGACGCCGCCGGTCGGGCTGGCCCGGGGCCCGCGGGGGAGGCGGCGTTTCGTCGGCCATGATTTTTTCCTTGAGGGCCCGTTGGGCGATTCGCCCGATCAAGGCGTGATTTTACCCAAATAGGAAGGCGCGACCACAGCGGCAAATGAAAGAATGTTTTGCTTGTTCCGAACCCGGCCCGGGACCATTTCCGGCGCCGGCGGCGGGACGATCCCGGCTCAGGCACGGCCCCCCACTACGCTCCTTCTTCAACCAGTGCGACGAGCGCAGATTCCTCGGGGCGGGCAGCGATGCGGGTGCGGTTTGCGCCAGCCGCCGCGAGAGGTTCGGCGATCTGGCCAGACAGGCAGAATTGGATGGGTGCGAGGGCCTGCGCGAGCGTTCCGCCGGCGCGCGCGCATTCGATGTAGGCCTGCGCGCTGCGGCGCGAGAAGTGCAGCACGCCCTCGATCTGCCCGGAGCCCAGCGCGGCCGCGATGCTGGGCGGAAATTTGTCCGCCTTCACGGCGCGGTACACCACCACGGTGGCGACGTTCTGGCCCGCGGCCGCAAGCGCGCCGGCCAAGTCGCCGCTGCGATCCTCCCCGGCGAGATAGAGCAGCGGATCGCGGCCCGCGGGCTCTTCCTGGGCCCAGGCGCGCAGGCGCTGCGCCAAATCCTCCACATTGCCGCCGGCCGATTCGACATCACGGAAGCCAGCCATACGCGCCGCTGCCGCTGTGCGGCGGCCGACCGCGAAAAGCCGCAGGCTCAGGAGCGCGGCTCGGCGTGGATGCTTGTCGAGCGCGCGCAGCGTATTGGCGCTGGTGACCGCGAGGGCCGACCAGGGCCCGCTGCCGAGTTCCGCGGGGATCGATTCGATGCGCAGCAGCGCCGCGACGTCGACCGCGTGTCCGGCAGCCCGCAGCGTCGCCGCGGTGCGTTCCGCTTCGGGCTGCGGACGGGTGACGAGCAGCCGCACGGTCTACACGGCGGCCAGGAAATCGGCGCCGGCACGCTGCTTGAGCTCGGCACCGGCATCGGTGCCCAGCGCCACCGCCTCGCGGCTCATGCCTTCGCGCAGGCATTCGAAGGATTCGCTGCCGTCCGGCTTGGCGATTAGTCCGCGCAGGCGCAGCCGACCATCCGCCACGGTGGCGTGGCCGGCGATCGGGGTGCGGCAGGAGCCGTCGAGCACCGCCAGGAAGGCGCGCTCGGCCGCGAGCGCGATGGCGGTTTCGGCATGATTGATGGCCTCGAGCAGCGTGCGGGTGCGGCCATCGTCGGCGCGGGCCTCGATCGCCACGATGCCCTGCCCGACCGCGGGGAGGAATTCGTCGAGCGTAAAGATGCTGCTGGCCGCATCGGTCAGCCCGAGGCGCTTCAAGCCCGCGAGCGCCAGCAGGGTGGCATCCACCACGCCCTCGCCGAGCTTGCGCAACCGGGTGTCGACATTGCCGCGAATCGGAACCACCTCGAGATCCGGCCGCAGCCGCTTGACAATCGCCTGCCGGCGCAGCGACGCCGTCCCGACCACGGCGCTGGCCGGCAATTCGCGCAGCGTCTTGACGTTCCGGCCGATGAAGACGTCGCGGGCGTCCTCGCGCGGCAGCACCGCCGTGAGTATCAAGCCGTCCGGCAGCACGGTCGGCACGTCCTTGGCGGAATGGACCGCCAGATCGATCGCGTCGGCGCGCAGCGCCTCCTCGATCTCCTTGGTGAACAGGCCCTTGCCGCCGGCCTCCGCCAGGGTGCGGTCCTGGATGACGTCGCCGGTGGTGCGAATGACCGTGAGGGTGATGCGCTCCTGGTCCACGCCATGCTGGGCCGCCAGGCGCGCCCGCACCATGCGGGCCTGGGCGAGCGCCAGCGGGCTGCCGCGCGTGCCGATCCGCAGCAGGGCCGCGGACGTGGAGGATTGCGCCGAGGATTGCACCATTTGACTCCGCAAGATATTCGACGGTTATGATTTATTCTATCGGATAGACTCATAGAATTGTCATGGCCGGACTTGTCATGGCTTCAGTTATCATGGGCTTCGTGAGCTCGGCGAGGAACCCCCGATGGTGGTGCTCGGCATCGAGACGACCTGCGACGAGACCGCCGCCGCGGTGGTGGAGCGGCCCGAGCACGGGCCGGGCAAAATCCTGTCCAATATCGTGCTGTCGCAGATCAGCGAACATGCGGCCTTCGGCGGGGTGGTGCCGGAGATTGCCGCCCGCGCCCACGTGGAGGCGCTCGACCTGATCGTCGGGAGGGCCATGAGCGAGGCCGGCCGCAGCTTCGAGTCGCTCGACGGCATCGCGGCCGCGGCCGGGCCCGGATTGATCGGCGGCGTCATCATCGGGCTCACCACCGCCAAGGCGATCGCCCTGGTGGCGGAGCGGCCGCTGATCGCGGTCAATCATCTGGAAGCCCATGCCCTCACGGCCCGGCTCACGGACGGCATCGAGTTTCCCTATTGCCTGTTCCTAGCGTCGGGCGGCCACACCCAGATCGTGGCGGTGCGCGGGGTCGGCGATTATGTGCGGCTCGGCACCACTGTGGACGACGCGATCGGAGAAGCCTTCGACAAGACCGCGAAGCTGCTCGGGCTCACCTATCCGGGCGGCCCGCAGGTGGAGCAGGAGGCCGTCAATGGCGACCCGGCCCGCTTCGCGTTGCCGCGGCCGATGCTGGGCAAGCTCAACGCCGATTTTTCACTGTCGGGATTGAAGACCGCGCTGCGGCTGGAGGCCGAGCGGATCTCCCCCATCAGCGAGCAGGACGTGCGCGACCTGTGCGCCTCGTTCCAGCAGGCGGTGGTCGATGTGGTGGCGGACCGGCTGCGCTGCGGGCTGAAGATGTTTCGCGCCCAGCTCGGCGCGCCTACCGCCCTGGTGGCGGCCGGCGGGGTCGCCGCCAATGAAGCCATCCGCAAAGTGCTCAAGCATGTGGCGTTCGAGGTCGGCACCGCCTTGGTGGTCCCGCCCGCGGAGCTGTGCACCGACAACGGCGCCATGATCGCATGGGCGGGCGCCGAGCGGCTCGCGCTCGGTCTGCGCGACACGCTCGACACCGCCCCCCGCGCGCGCTGGCCGCTCGCCGATGTGCGCGGGCCGACCCAGACCGGCAACCCGGCGTTGCGACTGGCGATACCGGGCACGGCCGAGCCAGCCTGACAGGGTCGCGGATGGAGTTGGAGCGCATCGCGATCGTCGGAACCGGGGCCTGGGGCACCGCGCTCGCCAACGCGATGGCGCGCGCCGGCCGCAACGTGACGCTCGCCGGCCGCGATCAGGCGAGCGCCGACGCGATCGCGAAGTCACGCGAAAGCCCGCGCCTTCCGGGTCACCGGATCGACGACCGGATTGCGATCGCGGCGACGGACCCGGCGGTTTTGTCGGCGCAGGACGCGATCCTGCTGGCGGTGCCGTCGCAACATTTGCGGGACGCCGCCCGCAGGGTGGCGCCAGCCCTCGCCGCCGGCATTCCGGTGATCGCATGCGCCAAGGGCATCGAGCGCGGCACGCACAAATTCATGACCCAGGTGATCGCCGAATGCGCGCCGGCCGCGGCGCCGGCGATCCTGTCGGGCCCGAGCTTCGCCGAGGAGGTGGCGCGCGGGCTGCCGGCCGCCGTGACGCTGGCCGCAGGCGACGAGACCATGGCGGCGGCGCTCGCGCGCGCGCTCGGCTCGGCCACGTTCCGCCCCTATCATTCAACCGACGTGCGCGGGGTCGAGATCGGCGGCGCCGCCAAGAACGTGCTGGCGATCGCGGCCGGGATCGTGGCGGGACGCGGCCTTGGCGCGAGCGCGGCGGCGGCGCTCACCACCCGCGGTTTCGCCGAGCTGTTCCGCTTCGGGCGCGCGCTCGGGGCGCGGCCCGAGACCTTGACGGGCCTCTCGGGGCTGGGCGATCTCATTCTCACCTGCTCGAGCGCGCAGTCGCGCAATTTCTCGCTCGGCATCGCGCTCGGGCAAGGGCGCTCGCCCGCTCAGGCGAGCGCCGCGACGGGTCTGGCGGAGGGCGCCTTCACCGCGGTAGCGTTGGTGGAATTGGCGCGCGAGGCCGGAGTCGAGATGCCGATCGCCACCGCGGTCGCCGCCATTCTGGACGGCTTGCTCAACGTGAGCGACGCGATCGAGAATCTGTTGACACGCCCATTCCGCGCGGAGGGATGAACCGATGACCTACTGGCTCTTGAAGACGGAACCCGACACCTTTTCCTGGGGCACCCAAGTCGAGCGCGGCCCCAAGGGCGAGCCCTGGAGCGGCGTGCGCAACTTCACGGCGCGCCGGCATATGAAGGAGATGAAGAAGGGCGATCGCGCCTTCTTCTATCACACCGGCGACGAGAAACAGGTCGTCGGCATCGTGGAGGTGATCCGGGAATCCTATCCGGACCCGACCGACACGGAGGGGAAATTCCTCGCCGTCGACGTGAAGGCGATCGAGCCGCTGCCCAAGCGGGTGACGCTCGCCGACATCAAGGCGGAGGCGCGCCTCAAGGAGATGGCGCTGGTGAAGTATTCACGCCTATCGGTGCAGCCGGTGACGGCGGTGGAATGGAAAATCGTCTGCCACATGGGCGGAATGAAGGCCTAAAATCGGGATCTGCCATGACATTCGCCGGGTTGAACTATCTCGCCATCGTGATCGCCGCCATCGTGGCTTGGGTGGCGGGCGCGGTCTGGTACATGAGCCTGGGCAAGATCTGGACGGCCGCGCAGGGCCTGACGCCGGACGAGTTGCACCAGAAGAGGAGCAAGCCGGGCGCCTATCTGCCGTTCATCTATTGCCTGGTGGCCGAGCTGGTCATGGCCTGGGTGCTGGCCGGTTTGATGGCTCATCTCGGGGCCGGACAGGTCAATCTGTTGAACGGCGTCGTCTCGGGCGCGTTCTGCTGGCTGGGCTTCGTGATCACCACGATCGTGGTCGGCAACACCTTCGCGATGCGCGACATCCGACTGATTTGGATCGACGGCGGTCACTGGCTCATCGTGCTGGTGCTCATGGGCGCGATCATCGGCCTCATGGGGGTGTGAACCCGATCTGCGTAGGATTGATCGTTCGACACAAAAAAGCATCGAACGAAATTCGGGCTGGAACAGAAATTCAAGGAGCTCCCATGCACACTCGCCTGCTGCATTTCGTGTTGCTGGCCGCGCTCACGGGCTGCGCCGGGCTCGCGACCTTCGCGGCGCGCACCGCCGCGCAGGATCAACCAAATCCGGCCGATGCGGCGCCGGGGCCGTTCACGCCCAACATGGGCGACATGATGAGCATCCTGATCCAGCCGCGCCACGCCAAGCTCGCGCTCGCCGGCAAGGCGGAAAACTGGGCGCTCGCCGGCTATGCGCTGAGGGAGCTGCAACAGGGCTTCGGCACGATCACCAAGGTGATTCCGCGCTGGAAGGCCCTGCCGGTGTCGGAATTGGTGGATGCAGCGCTCAAGCAGCCGTTGGCCGCCATGGACCTCGTCATCAAGGCCGGCGATACGCGCCAGTTCGCCAAAACCTTCGACCAGATCACCGCCGGCTGCAACGCCTGCCATGCCACCGCCGAGCAGAACTTCGTGGTCATCAAGACACCCGACGCGTCGGCCTTCCCCAACCAGGATTTCGAGCCCGGGCGGCGTTGAACGCTTGTCGCGGACGCCTTTGTACTTTCCCGGACGCGGTGCAGCACGTAGCTCTCGCGAAGTGTTGCACCGCAGATCCGGGATCGTTCCAGACTATGCCCTCTCGAATCCGGCGAGAGCTCCGAGCTCAGAGCTTCAAACGATCCCGGGTCAGCAGCGCATCACTTCGCACGGGAAAAGCATGAAAGCTTCGACCATCACACGGCGTCTGGGCACTGCCACCACGCTTTTCCCGAGCGCAGCGCCTCACTCCACCTTCAAGCCGATCTCGCGGATCACCTTGCCGTATTTGTCGTAGTCGGCGCGGACGCGGGCGGAGAATTCGGCCTGGGTGGTGATGTAGGGATCGCCGGAGCCGGCGGCGGCGAGCTTGTCCATCACGTCGGCCTGCGCCAGCACCGCGTTCACCTCCGCGCGCAGGCGCGCCACGATGTGCGGCGGGGTTCCGACCGGGGCGAACAGGCCCTGCCAGAGGGTGACCTCGTAGTCGGGGTAGAATTCGGAAACCGAGGGCAGGTCGGGGAGCGCCGGCGAGCGGCGGCGGCCGCTGATGGCGAGCCCGCGCAGCTGGCCGGATTGAATGAGCGAGGCGACCGAGCCGCCTCCAAACATGACCGCGACATCCCCGGACATGACCCCAAGCGCGGCCGGACCGCCGCCCTTGTAGGGCACATGGGTGAGGTCGATGCCGGCCGCCTGCTTCAGCATCTCCATGGCCAGGTGATGCTCGCTGCCGTTGCCGATCGAGGCATAGAACAAAGGCGACCTGGCGCTGCGGGCGAATGCGATGAAGTCGCGGAAGCTCGTGGGCCCGAGCTTGGGATTGGCTGCCAGCAGCAGCGCGTTCGACACCAGGCTTGCTACCGGCACGAGATCCTTGAGCGGATCAATCGACATCCTAGCGTAGAGATGTGGGTTGATGCCGAACAGCGCGCTCGGGCCCAAGAGCAACGTGTGGCCGTCGGGAGCGGCGCCAGCCACCAGCTCGCCGGCAAGATTGCCGTTCGAGCCGGGCCTGTTCTCCACCACGACCGGCTGGCCCAAACGCGCCGAAAGCGGCAGGCCCACCGCGCGGGCCACCAGATCGGCGGCACCGCCCGGCGGATACGACACCAGGAGCCGGATCGGGCGGCTGGGGTAGGATTGCGCCCAACCGGCACCCGCAAATGCCGCATCCGCGCCCCCGACGACCAGTGCCGACAGGACGAGCCGGACCAAGCGAGGCATGACCAAGCGGAACATGATGAAGCGAGGCATGATGAAGTGAGGCATGGCGAAGCTCTCCTCCGGGGCCGCTAAAGTCTAAGGTGGAATGTGCCGCGTTGGAAATGCCGACTGCACCGACGACGGGCCGGGAGGCGCGGTCAAACGCCACGGCTTTGACGCTGGTCAAATGACGGACGCATAATAGCGATAACGATGCCTTTGGGGCGGTGGGGCGGTCGCTCGCAGAAACCCCCGGAACACGGAAACGCGGAGGAAGACATGTCGGAGAAGATTTACGAAGTTCCGGCGGAGTGGAAAGCGCGCGCCTTCATCGACGACGCCAAATATCGGGAGATGTACGCGCGCTCCCTCAAGGACCCGAACGCCTTCTGGGCCGAGCAGGCCAAGCGCATCCATTGGACGAAGCCGTTCCACAAGGTCAAGAATACCTCGTTCGGACCCGGCGACGTGTCGATCAAATGGTTCGAGGATGGCGTCACCAACGTCGCCTACAACTGCATCGACCGGCATCTCGCCAAACGCGCCGATCAGGTCGCCATCGTCTGGGAGGGCGACGACCCCAAGAACCAGAAATACATCACCTATCAGGAGCTGCACGACGAGGTCTGCCGCTTCGCCAACATCCTGCGCAACCGCAATGTCGAGAAGGGCGACCGGGTCACCATCTACATGCCGATGATCCCGGAGGCCGTCTACGCGATGCTGGCCTGCGCCCGCATCGGGGCGATCCATTCGGTCGTGTTCGGCGGCTTCTCGCCGGATTCGCTTGCCGGCCGCATCGAGGACTGCCAGTCGAAGGTGGTGATCACCGCGGACGAAGGCCTGCGCGGCGGCCGCAAGGTGCATCTCAAGGCCAACACAGACGCGGCCATCGCCAAGGTCGGCGGCGTCGACCACGTGATCGTGGTGCGCCACACGGCCGCCTCCGTCGACATGGATCCGGGGCGGGACGTTTGGTACCACGAGGCCGCCGACATGGTGACCTCCGAATGCCCGTGCGCGGAGATGAACGCCGAGGATCCGCTGTTCATCCTCTACACCTCCGGCTCGACCGGCAAGCCTAAAGGCGTGCTGCACACCACCGGCGGTTATCTGGTCTACGTCGCCATGACGCATCAATACGTGTTCGACTATCAGGACGGCGATATCTATTGGTGCACGGCCGACGTCGGCTGGGTGACGGGCCACAGCTACATCGTGTACGGCCCGCTTGCGAACGGCGCCACCACCCTGATGTTCGAAGGAGTGCCGAACTATCCCTCGATGTCGCGGTTCTGGGAGGTCATCGACAAGCACAAGGTCAGCATCTTCTACACCGCCCCGACCGCAATCCGCGCCTTGATGCAGGCCGGCGACGAACCGGTGAAGAAGACCTCGCGGGCATCGCTGCGCCTGCTCGGCTCGGTGGGCGAGCCGATCAATCCGGAAGCCTGGGAATGGTATCATCGCGTGGTCGGCGACAGGCGCTGCCCGGTGGTCGACACCTGGTGGCAGACCGAGACCGGCGGCATCCTGATCACGCCGCTGCCGGGCGCCACTCGCCTCAAGCCGGGCTCAGCGACGCAGCCGTTCTTCGGCATCGTGCCGCAGATCGTGAACGCGGAGGGCCAGGTGCTGGAGGGCGAGGCGAGCGGCAACCTCTGCCTCGCCGATTCCTGGCCGGGCCAGATGCGCAGCGTGTACGGGGATCACCAGCGTTTCGTCGAGACCTATTTCAAGACCTATCCGGGCAAGTATTTCACCGGCGACGGCGCGCGCCGCGACGCCGACGGCTATTACTGGATCACCGGCCGGGTCGACGACGTCATCAACGTGGCCGGCCACCGGCTTGGCACCGCCGAGGTCGAGAGCGCGCTGGTGGCACATCCGAAAGTCTCGGAGGCCGCCGTGGTAGGCTATCCGCACAACATCAAGGGCCAGGGCATCTACGCCTACGTCACCCTGATGGCCGGCGTTGAGCCGAGCGAGGCGTTGCGTCGGGAGCTCATCGACTGGGTGCGCAAGGAGATCGGCCCGATCGCCTCTCCCGACCTGATCCAGTTCGCGCCCGGACTACCCAAGACGCGCTCCGGCAAGATCATGCGCCGCATCCTGCGCAAGATCGCGGAGGACGAGTCCGGCAATCTCGGGGATACGTCCACGCTCGCCGATCCGGGCGTGGTCAATGATCTGGTGAGCAACCGGCAGAACAAGAGGCCGGCGTAATGGGGTTGGAAAATTTGTGTGTCATCGCCGGGCTTGTCCCGGCGATCTCTCTTAGGGACGCATCGCGGTGCCGGCCCAAGCGCGATGGTCGGAACAAGTCCGGCCATGACAAAATAGTCGTCCCCGTGGACGACAGTCCGCCAAAAATTCACGCAAAACTTACCGCGTTTCCAGCTTCCGGCTGAGACCGGATTCGATTTGGGTTATGGTTTTTAACCATACGGGTCGGCTTTCGTTGCGGGGGAAACATGCATCACCGGTCTCGAATCCTGGCCGCTTGCGCGGCCCTGGTTGCTCTCGCCGCTGTCGCGGCCGCACCACAAGCCGCTTGCGCCAGCCCCAATATAGTGGCGTTCGCGGGCTATACGCCCGGCACCATCGTGGTGAAGACCAACGAGCGCCGGCTTTATCTGGTGGTCGACGGCCAGCGCGCGTTGAGCTACCCGGTCGGCGTCGGCAAGGCCGGCAAGCAGTGGCAGGGCACCTCGCACATCGACGGCAAATACGTGAAACCGGCCTGGTCGCCGCCAGCCGAAGTCAAGCGCGACAAGCCTTCGCTGCCCGACGTGATCCCGGGCGGCACGCCGCAGAATCCCATGGGGGTCGCCGCCATGACGCTGGCGGGAACCGAATACGCCATCCACGGCACCAACATGCCGCGCTCCATCGGCGGCTTCGTATCCTACGGCTGCATCCGCATGTACAACCAGGACATCACCGACCTGTTCGACCGCGTGAGCGTCGGCACCACTGTGGTGGTGACGCGGTAGAGCCGCGTTGAAGACCCTTATCCCGGGCACCGAGTAGTGACGGGTCGAAGCGTTTGGACTTTTCCCGGGCGCAGTGCAGCACTCTTCGTGCTGCGCTGCAGACCCGGGATCGTTCGGGCTCAGAGTGTGGAACGATCCCGGATCTGCGGAGCACCGCTCCGCAAGTGCTACGCGCTGCACCGCGTCCGGGAAAAGTCCAACAGCCTTGACCCGCTCTAAAAATCCGAGGCCACACCTTTGACTTCCCAGTCGCCGTAGCGGGCCGGGTCGAGGCCGCCGCGGCCGGCGATTTCCTGCGGCTGCTGGGCTTCGGTGCGCTCGCGCGCAACGCGGCGCGCCGCGGCCTCGGCGAGCGCGCGGGCGGCCGCGGGCGGCAGCGGCTTCCTCGGCGCGGGTTCAGTGCGCGCCGGTCCCGGCGCGGTGCCATCCTTCGTGTCGCTCATGCGTCTTAGATGCAACGCCCGGCGCCACCGTCAAGGCCCGTCGCCGGGAAGCGCATTGGCCATGCCTACCGGTTTTGGTTTCGCCTCGGCCAAAAACAGCCTACCTGTTCGCCTCAATGGCGAAGAAACTGCAGAGCGCGAAGAAACCCCCGGGGAAGCCGCGCCCCGATGCCGCGCCCGAGCCGCCCGGGCTGGCGGCGCGCCGTTTCGCGGCCGATATCCTGGACGGCGTGCTGCGCCGCCACCGGCCGCTGGACGAGCTGCTCGATGGCGCCTCGAATCCCGGTCTGGCGGGACTCGCGGATCGTGACCGCGCCCTGGTGCGCCACCTGGTGGCGATTGTGCTTCGGCGACTGGGGACACTGCGCCATATCCTCGGCATTTTTCTCGAGCGCGGCCTGCCGGCAGATGCGCCGCGGGCCGAGACCGCGCTGCTCATAGGCGTGGCGCAAATCCTCTGGCTCGAAGTACCCGACCACGCCGCCGTCGATCTGGCGGTGCGCCTTGTGCATGCCGACCGCCGCGCCGCCCGCTATGGCGGCCTGGTCAATGCGGTGTTGCGCCGGGTCGCCCGCGAGGGCGCCCAGCATCTGGCAGGGGTCGATACCACGCTCCTTGATACGCCCAATTGGCTCATGGGCCGCTGGGTCGCAACCTATGGGACCGCCACGGCGCGCGCGATCGCGGCTGCACACTCCCACGAGCCGGCGCTCGACCTCACGGTCAGGAACGATCCAGCGCACTGGGCCGCCGTGCTGGGCGGTCGGGTGCTCCCGAGCGGGACCGTGCGGGCGCTAGCGCATGGGCCGGTGTCGGGCTTGCCCGGATATCACGAGGGCGCCTGGTGGGTTCAGGATGCGGCAGCGGCGCTGCCGGCGCGCTTGCTCGGCGACATCGCCGGCCAGACGGTGGCGGATCTTTGCGCGGCGCCCGGCGGCAAGACCGCGCAGCTCGCCGCCGCGGGCGCCCGGGTGGTGGCGGTCGACCGGGCGCAGTCCCGCATCGACCGGGTCGCGGTCAATCTCAAGCGGCTCGGGCTCATGGCCGAGCTCATCACCGCCGACATCTTGACCGCCGATGTCGGCCAATGGCCGACCCGGGAATTCGACGCCATCCTGCTCGATGCGCCGTGCTCGGCGACCGGGACCATCCGGCGCCATCCTGACGTGCCGTGGCGCAAGCAACCCGAGGACATCGCCAATTTGGCGACGTTGCAGCGCTCAATGCTGGCCCGCGCGGCCGATTTGCTCAAGCCTGGCGGCCTCCTGGTCTACTGCGTCTGCTCGCTTGAGCCCGAGGAGGGCATCGGGATCGTCACGGATTTCCTCGCCGGCAATTCCGGTTTCCGCCGCCGGCCGATTTCGGCGGCCGAAATCGGCGGCATCGAGGAGTCCCTCACGCCCGCCGGCGACCTGCGCACCCTGCCCTGCGGCCTTCCCGATCCGGATCCGCGCATGGCCGGCAACGACGGTTTCTTTGCCGCGCGCATAGAGCGGGTCGCATTTTCGGACGGAAAACCGGTGTCCACCGTCGCTTTCGCGAGAGCATGCTTTTCCTGAAAATGCTCCAGGGCGGATTTGAGCAAGTTTGCGCAAATTATCGACAGTTGGCCGCCAGCAAGCCCTTCGGTATCTTCCGGCTGCGGGCCGGAAGCGCCGTGATCTGGGGAGAGAAGAGATAGGATGTCGCGCGTTTCGGTCGCGGAGCATACCAAACTGTCCGTGTTCCTGGCGCGAGGCTTGCTCCGCAAGCTGACCAGCCGGGTGACCGGCCATGCGTTGCTCAATTGGCCGTTTCCCGCCAAAACCGATCGCCTGGTGATCTCACCGCAGGATTTGCGCACCGCCGACGCCACCCGGGCAAGCGAGATCTATGCGGGCCGCTTCGTGTTCGCCGGCAAGGTGGTCACCTGCGACGCCCGCTCGCCGTTCGAGATCGCCCCGCCCTCGGAGGACTGGGCGATCGCGCTTCTGGGGTTCGGCTGGCTGCGGCATTTGCGCGCCGCCGATTCGGGCATCACCCGCGCCAATGCCCGCGCCCTGGTGGACGAATGGATCACCTCCCACAGCACCATGGAGCCGATCGCCTGGCGCCCTGATGTGCTGGCGCGCCGGATCATCTCGTGGCTCAGCCAAGCCACGCTGCTGCTCGACGATTCCGACGTGCGTTTCTACCGCCGCTTCATCCGCAGCCTGACCCGGCATGTGCGCCAATTGCGCCGCACCGCCGCGGACGCGCCCGACGGGGTGCCGCGCCTGCAGGCAATGATCGCCCTCACCTATGCGGGCCTCTGCATGGCCGGCCAGGCCCGCCACAGCAAAGCGGCGACCAGGCGGCTGGCCGACGAGCTCGGGCGCCAAATCCTTCCCGATGGCGGCCATATCAGCCGCAATCCGGGCGCCCTGATCGAGCTCCTGGTGGACCTGCTGCCGCTGCGCCAATTGTTCACGGCCCGCAACCTGGTGCCGCCGGATGCGCTGCTCAACGCCATCGACCGCATGATGCCCATGCTGCGTTTCTTCCGCCACGGCGACGGCAGCTTCGCGCTGTTCAACGGCATGGGTCCGACCCCGACTGATCTCCTCACCACTATCCTGGCCTATGACGATGCCCGCGGCACGCCGGTCGCGAACGCTCCTCATTCCGGCTACCAGCGGGTCGACGCCAACGGCACCGTGGTGCTGATGGATACCGGCATGCCGCCGCCCTTGGCGGTGAGCACCGAGGCCCATGCCGGCTGCCTGTCGTTCGAGCTGTCAACGCGGCAGAACCGAATCGTGGTCAATTGCGGATTGCCGTCCACCAGCCGCGACAACTGGCGGCAGGTGGCGCGTTCGACCGCCGCCCATTCGACGGTGACGTTCAACGATGAGTCCTCGTGCCGATTCGTCGAATCGGGGCCGATCAAGCGCATGCTCAATGGCGCCCCGATCATCAGCGGGCCGCGGCGGGTGACGGCCGAGCGCGGCAGCCAGGACGGCGCCATCGTGCTGCGCACCTCCCACGACGGCTATGCGGCGAGCTTCGACATTATCCATCAGCGTTCGCTGATGCTGGCGGCCGACGGGCGCCGGCTCGACGGCGAGGACGTTTTCGCGCCCGCGCTCGACAACGCCATCGCGGCCGGATGCGACCAGTTCGCGATCCGCTTCCACCTGCACCCTTCGGTCAAGGCCAATCGACTGTCCGACACCCACGGCGCCATGCTGGTGATGGCCAACAAGGAGGTCTGGACGTTCACCGCCTACGAGGATCGGATCGATCTCGAGGAGAGCGTTTATCTGGCGGGCAACGACGGCCCGCGCCGGGCCGTGCAGCTGGTGATCCATGGCCGGGCCCGCAACGTGATGCGGGTGCAGTGGACATTCGCCTTGTCCACCCCGACCGTCACCTCGCCGCGCCGCGGGCGCGGCGAGGATCCGCAATTGCCGCTGTGAGAGATGCCGATGACCGACGCCCCTTCCGATTCTTTGTGCAAGATTTCCCGCGCCCTCATCTCGGTGTCGGACAAGACCGGACTGATTGATCTGGCGCGCGCGCTGAGCCGCCACGGCGTCGAGATCGTCTCGACCGGCGGCACCCGCAAGGCGCTGACCGAGGCCGGCCTCGCGGTCACGGACGTGGCCGAGCTGACGGGCTTTCCGGAAATGATGGATGGCCGGGTCAAGACCCTGCATCCCAACGTGCACGGCGGTTTGCTCGCGATCCGCCGCAACCGGGAGCACTCAGCCGCGCTCGCCGAGCACGGCATCCGGCCGATCGATTTGTTGGTGGTCAATCTCTATCCGTTCGAGGACACCGTCGCCACAGGCGCCGACTTCGAGACGTCGGTCGAGAACATCGATATCGGGGGACCGGCCATGATCCGGGCGGCGGCCAAAAACCATGACGACGTGACCGTGGTGGTGGAGCCGCAGGACTATGCGATGCTGCTCGCCGAGCTGACGCAGCACGCCGGCATGACCACGCTAGCGCTGCGGCGCCGGCTCGCCGCCAAGGCCTATGCGCGCACGGCGGCCTACGACGCCGCCATCTCCAACTGGTTCGCCGGAGAGCTCGCCGATCCGGCCCCGGCCTATCGGGCGGTTGCCGGCCGGCTGATCGAGGCGCTGCGCTACGGCGAAAATCCGCACCAGTCGGCGGCCTTCTATCGCACCGGCGAGGCCCGCTTCGGGGTCGCCACCGCGCGGCAGCTGCAGGGCAAGCAGCCCTCCTACAACAACATCAATGACACCGATGCAGCCTATGAATGCGTGGCCGAGTTCGATCCCAAGCGCACCGCCGCCTGCGCCCTCATCAAGCACGCCAATCCGTGCGGGGTGGCGGAGGCCGACAGCCTCCTCAAAGCCTACCGGGCGGCGCTGGCCTGCGATCCGGTCTCGGCCTTCGGGGGCATCGTGGCGCTCAACCGCACGCTTGATGCCGAGGCGGCCCGCGCCATGACGGAAATCTTCACCGAGGTGATCATCGCGCCGGA
>DASZKX010000300.1:0-4401 GCA_035552735.1 Xanthobacteraceae bacterium | reverse complement strand
CTGGTCGATGCCGTCGCTGGCATCCGGCATCTCGATCTTCCCCATGATGGCATGGTCGGGCTTGGTCGAGATGAAGGTCACATAGGAGGGCTTGTCGGCATTGTTGCCGACCAGCACTAGGCCGTCCTTGGTGTCGATGCCGAGCTCATCGGCGCGCTTCTGGCCGCCGGTGCTGATGACGGCGACGATCTTGGGCGGATTGGCGGCGACGTCGATGACCTTCACGGTGCTGTCGCCGTCGGCGGCCCAGAGCTCCTTCTTCTGGGGATCGAAGGCGAGACCGTTGGGTCCGCTGAGCACGATCGCGGGGCGCTTGTCCGGGTTGAACTTGAGCCCGACGAAACCGCCAACCCGCCCCACATAGGTCATCTTGCGAGTATCGAAGATGTCGACCCCGGCGTTCGAACGGTCGGTGACATAATATCGTCCCGCCTCCGAATCGACGTAGCCGATATCGAATTGCTCCAGCTTGCTGCCCGGTATGTCGATTACGGCGACCCGATTGAGGCTGGCCGCATAGGCGCTCGCCCCGATCGCCACGACCGCGCCGGCGGCCAGGATCGAGATTTTCTGCACACGCTTGGACATGATCATTCTCCCTGAAGAAGCCGCAAATGCGGCCCCGGATTGTTGATCGGTTTTGCGTCGCGCCGACCGCGATCTGATTATTTGAAACTGCATTCCGAAATAGACGCTTGCAGCGCCGCGGATAATAGCAATCGGGGAGGCTGGCAGGAAGGCGCCAAGCTGCTGCTCGTCATCTCGACGGCGGGCTCTCTCTGTCGTGCCTACTTCAGCACGTCGCTCGCTTCCGCGTCGGCGACCAGCTTCTTCTGGTCGGCCACGAGCAGGAAGCCTTCCGTCACCGCATTACGGGCGGCGGCCGCGACGGCGGCCACATAGCCGGCATGGTCGACATAGCGTTCCTCGAGCGAGGGGCGCGGATCCTTCGTGGCCATGCGCTCGGCCTTGGTCTTGGCGAAGGGAACCATACCGCCCGCATAGTTGCAGATCTGGCCTTTGTGGAATCCGGCCGCGGTGAGGTTCCAGCCCAGATAGGTCCCAAGCGGCGCATCGTGCAGCACCACCGGTACGCCGCCCTGCTCGTTGCCGTCCGCATCGACTTTCGGAACCTTCAAGGCGATGACCTGCTTGATGCGGGGCGGCACCACGGTCTGCACGCCGGATCCGTCCATGTAATTGAAGCCGGGGCCGAAGTCGTAATCGAGGCCTGGATTGATGAGCCCGGTGGGCGTGCCGGCCGGCAGGCCCGGAATCGCCGGGAACCCCATGGCGGTGCTGGTGGCATCGACCAGCGTTCCGTTCGCAAGATTGGGGTAGCGGCTGGGCGGCGGTGCCACCCCCTTCATGATCCAATCGCGGAAATGCACCCGGATGGCGTTGACGGTTTCGGTATGGGGCATCGGATTGTCGGCCAGCACCGCGTGGCCGTAATTCGTGCTGGGGCAGGCCGGGGGGCGGGAGCTGGCCGGTGCCAAAGCCGCCCTTGCCGCCGCCGTGCTGGGTGCTCGCGATATAATAGCGCCGCACATTGTCGGGCAGCGGGATATCGGCATCGCCGGCGGGGCCGACCCATTCGGGCGTGAGCTTGAGGCCCCAGACTTCCGCGGCGCCGAAATGCTCGATGATCTTCGGACAGGTATGGGTCGCGCTGCAGCGATCGAGAATGCCGGCGGCCGGCAGGCCGCGGACGGGGTCGGGCCAGGGCGCCCACGACTGCGGGCCTTCACTGCCCGGCTCGTACAGCTTGAGCACGCCGTCCGGCATGGCAAAGCGGAAATTCAGGGCGATCCGCCGGCCCGCGATGATCGGCCAGGCCCCGTCATAGACTTGTCGTCCGGCTTCGTCCTGGTTGAAGCCGAGATGGATGAAGCCGCGCAGGAAATTTCCCGATTGGGAAACCCCGCGGGTGATCGCCCAGCCGACCCCGTTGGCGACCGGATTGGGCGTTCCCGCATCATCCTGCGCGGCATTGCGGAAGAAGGAGCCCACATCGCGGAACGCCGCGAATCCGATGCCCAGGACCAACGGATCCTTGGCGGTGAACACCACCTGGTAGAGCAGCTTGGGATCGAAGCCGTTCTTGAGGCAGATCTCGGTCGGGTCGGGGGTTCCGGGAAATGGATGCTCAGTGCTGCATTTGGCGAAGGCCCAGTCGGCGGACGGAATTTCGGCGCTCGCGCCGATCACGCCAGCGGCGGTCTCGGATGCATGGGTGGTGAGGCTCGCCTCCTTGGTATCGAGCGTGACCGGCCGATAGGGCAGCGGATTGGAGTGCACGATCATGGGCTGCGAATTGGCGCCAGCGGCATTGAGGATGCGCCCCATGACGCGCCCGGTGATCGGCGACCCATCGGGATTCTTCGCCACCGGCACGATGACATAGTCGTTGTCGGGCCGCGGCGCGGTCCGGCCCGAATTGTCGCCCTGCCAGCCGCTGGAAAGACCGATGTCGCCGGTCGCGCGCTCGAGCGGCCCGATGGTGATCCGGCCGCTGCGATTGGGCACGTCGTGCCACATCAGGCGGCTCGACCGCGACATGTCGATCGGCTTCACCAGCTGAAACGAGGTGGTGTACTCGACCATCCCACGCGCATTGCGGGGCGCGAGCTTGATGTCCTGGATGATCGCATTGTGCGGATCGTCCGGATCGAGCTCCCCGAAGGCGCGCCCGGCCAGGGTTTCGTAGGGGCCGGCGCTGCCGAAGCTCGCCCCGTTGAAGGCGGGCGACACCTGCGCGTCGATGACGATCTTGGTCACCCGCGCCTGCGCGGCGACCGCGCAGGTCGCCAGCATGGCTGCGGCCGCGACGATCCTGCCAAACCCTGACCCTGCCCCAATCATGCGGACCTCCCAGTCTTTTCGGCGCGACGATCCCGGGGCCGTCGCGGACGGTTGCGGAACATTATCCGAATTGAAGCGCGTTCGCATCAGCCGGAAATGAGGAAACCGCGCCATCGCCTTGATGGCACGGTGGCTTCGGGGCTTGGCAGCGGACGGACTCATGTCGAATTATCCCGCCGACCGCGCCACCGCGGCGTGCTATGATCTAAAATCATCCGACCGCCGCATTGACGCGGGGGATAGCCGTCACGGTCGGCCGGGGACGACCCGCTCGAACGGCTTCCGGGATTCACAAGCGGCTTGATCATGACGACCCTGCGCACCTGTCTCGCGATATCGGTCGCTATTCACGTAGTGATCATGCTGTGGCTGGCGCTCGGGCCCGGTGCACGCACACTCGCTCCGGCGAGCGCGGAGCCGATCCTGGTCGATCTCGTGGCGCCGCAAGACGCGCCCAAGACCGATGATCAAAAGACCGATGATCAAAAGGCCGATGATCAAAAGACCGAGGAGCAAAAGACCGAGTCGCTCAAGGCGGAAGAGCCCAAAGCCGAGGAGCCCAAACCCGAGCAGCCGCGGCCGACGCCGCGCGCGTCTAAAACTGCAGCCACCAAGACTGAGTCCCCAAAGACGGAGCCCCCAAAGACGGAGTCCGCCAAGACAGGCCCCAACGCCAACCAGCAGCAGGCGGCGCCCAAGAACGATCCGAAGAACGATCCGAAGAACGATCCGAAGAACGATTCCAAGATCGCGACGGAGGACAGCGCAGAGGAGCGCGCCGCGACCGCGGCGCGGCTCGCCTGGATGCTCAATCTGCCGACCGATACGTCGACAAGCCTCGCCGCGCCCCCGAGCGAGGACAAATCGAATCTCGCCAGAGAGGAGATCGCGGATTTCAAGGCGCAGGTGAGCAAATGCTGGGTGACGCCGGCGGGCGTGCCGAGCACGCCCGGATTTGATGTCTTGATCCGGATCGCCCTCAATCCCGACGGCACGCTCGGCGCCAAGCCCGAGCTGATCCGCGCTCCGGCGTCGATGGCCGGCCCTCCGCTCGTGGACAGCGCCAAGCGGGCCCTACAGCAATGCCAGCCCTACCGCGCGCTGCCGGCCGGCAAGTATCGGGACTGGAAGATTCTCGACCTGACCTTCACGGCGCAAGGCCCGGCGGGTCTTTCGGGCCCGATGGGCGGCTCGGCCACCCATTAGTTTAGAGCATTTTCAGGAAATGCCTGCCCTCGCGAAAGCGCTACGGCATGCACATCTGTCGTCCTGGCCCCAGAGTCGGGACCCATACGCCGCCGCCATGTCGACATTGATTTGCTCGTCCGGCATGATCGGATCATCTGCGTGCCGCGGCCATCGACATCCGTTTTCAGGGAGCATCGCTATGTTGACGTTGTATTTCACGCCCGGGGCTTGCTCCTTGGCGGCGCATATCGTGCTGGAAGAGAGCGGCGAGGCGTACGAGAAGCAGCTCGTCGATCTCGCCAAGGGCGAGCAGCGCTCCGAGCCCTACCTCAAGATCAACCCGCAGGG
>DASZKX010000299.1:0-9143 GCA_035552735.1 Xanthobacteraceae bacterium | reverse complement strand
TGGATCTGCATGCATTGATCGGCGGCGCGGAACGCCATCTCGTCGGCGAAATACTTGCACACATAGGCGTCCTCGCGCGCATCCTCGCCTTTGTCGAGACGGGTGGCGGCCTTGTAGACCAGGAGCCGCGCCGCCTGCAGCTCGATGAAGATGTCGGCGAGCTTCCATTGGATGGCCTGGCGGTCGGCGAGCGGCCGCCCGAAGGTCGAGCGCTGCTTGGCATAGCTGGTCGCCATCTCCAGGCAGCGCTCGGCGACCCCGAGGGCGCGCGCGCCGTGCTTGACACGGCCGGCGCCGAGCCACTTCTGGGCGAGCCCGAAGCCGCCGCCTTCCTCGCCCACCCGGTGGCTCGCCGGCACCCGCACATTGTCGAGCACGATCTCCCACGGCCGGTCGCCCATCATGGTTTGATAGGACGTGGTCAACTTGACGCCGGGCGTGTTCATGTCGACCAAGAAGCATGAGATGCCGCCGTGCGAGCCTTTGGCGCGATCGGTCGCCACCATCAGCTGCATGAAATCGGCCTTGCTGGCGCCGCTGATGAAGCGCTTGACCCCGTTGATGACGTAGAAGTCGCCGTCACGCACCGCGGTGGTGCGCATGCCGCCCGGATCGGAGCCGGCATCGGGCTCGGTCTGGGCGAAGCAGGCGCGCTTCTCGCCGCGCAGCACCGGCATGAGATACTTTTCCTTCATCTCGCCCGAGAGCGTGTAGAGGATGCCGCGCACGGTCGGGCCGGTGATGCCCTCGCCGCGCGCCGGCACCGCGATCGAGCGCGAGATCTCCTCGGTCACGAGGCTGCGCGCCAAGAGCGACAGGCCGCCGCCGCCGTATTCCTCCGGCACCTCCATCATCCAGATGCCGAGCGACTTGGCGCCGGCGATGAAGCGCTCGCGATAATGCGGCTTGATCTCCTCGCCCTCGAGCGTGTCGCGCTCGACCGGAATGAGCTCGCTGTTCACGAACCGCCGCAGCGATTCCTTGAACAGGCGCAATTCCTCGGGAAGCTCGAAGTCCATGTCCTGCTCTCCCTACGGGGCCTCTTGCCACAGGACCCGCACGTCGACCGCGATCGCGCCTGAGGGACCGACCATCAGCGGATTGATCTCGATATCGGCGATGCGGGAGCGGTGATCGAGATAGAAGCGCGCCAGCGCGAGCGCGGTGCGCTCGAGCGCGGAGCGGTCGGCGGCGGCGCGGCCCCGATAGCCGGCCAGGAGCTGCTTGAGCCGAAGCCCATCGATCATGGCGCCGACGTCGGGCGCCGCGACCGGCAGCAGGCGCAGCGCCACGTCGCGGGCGAGCTCGACCAATACGCCACCGGCCCCGATCAACAACAACGGGCCATAGAGCGCATCGCTGCGCGCCCCCACGATGGCCTCGACCCCGGAGGCCATCTGTTGCACCAGCAATCCTTCGATCCGCGCGCCCACTTGGGTGGCGCGCGCAGCTGCGATCAGGGCGGCGGCGGCCTCTTTGACCTCCGCCCGGCTGCGCAGATCGAGCCTGACGCCACCGGCCTCGGTCTTATGCGGGATGTCGGGCGATCGAATTTTGAGCGCGACCGGAAACCCGATCGCTTCGGCGGCATCCTGCGCCTCCGCGGGCGTTGCGACCGCGCGGCTCGCCGGCAGCGCAACGCCGTAACGCGCGAGCGTCGCGTCGAGCGTGGCCGGTGAAAGATCGCTCGCCGGCGCGGGTGGCAGCGTCGCGGGCGGCCGGCCCTGGCGGCGCGCGTAGAACCACAAGGTGTTCATGGCCCGCAGCGTCGGCTCCAGCCCCTGCAGGAACGGAAAGCCGGCCGCCTCCTGGGCGGCGACCGATTCCGGCCGCATCTGATAGTTCATGCGGCCAAAGCCGATGACCGGCTTGTCGGTCAGGCTCAAGAGGCGGTTGAGCGCCTCGACGCCGTCCCAGGCGCCCTGCTTGCTCGGCAGCATGGCGGCCCAGCCCAGCATGTCCACATTGGGATCGCGCGCCACCACCTCGCACACGGATGCGGCGTGCTCCAGCGTCGAGGGAATGCCGAGATCGAGCGGATTTTTCGGCACGATGCTGTCCTGCAGGAACGGCAGCAGCGCCGTGTTGGTGGCGGCGGTGAATTCGGGGATGACCGCACCCTCGCTCTCGGCGTAATCGAGCAACAAATCGACGGTGCCGCCCGAGGTGGTGACGAAGCCGATCCGCGGTCCCTTCGGCAGCCGTCCGCCCTGGAAGGCGAGGGCGGTCTCCACCATGTCGTCGAGCGAGCCGCAATTGCAGATGCCGTAGCGCTCGCACATGGCCAGATAGGCCGCGTAGTCGCCCCCGATGACGCCGGTGTGGGACGCCGCCGCCGCCTGCGATTTCGCGGTCGCCCCGGTCTTGATGGCCAGGATCGGCTTGCCGGCCTCGAGCGCGCGCGCGGCCGCCTGCATGAACGCCCGCGGCCGCCTGATGCCTTCGATGAACAGCGTGATGATGCGGGTATGCGGATCGTCGACCAGGAAGTTCAGATAGTCGGCGAGATCGAGATCGGCCTCGTTGCCCGACGTGATCCCGTAGGAGAAGCGCAAGCCCCGGTCGGCGCCGGTCCGCAGCCAGAATTGCAGCGTGCCGCCGGATTGGAACACGCAGGCGACCGCGCCGGGCGGCACGCGGCACAGATCCGTGTTCGGATAGGCGAACAGCCGCTCCCGGTAGCTGTGCGCCCCCATGCAATTGGGTCCGGCCAGGCGCAGATTTGCGTCGGCCAGGAACGCCTTGAGCCAGGCGCCGCGCTTCTTGGATTCCGGATTCTCGCCGTCGCCGACCGCGCCCGCATAGATGGTGGCCGACCTCACGCCGGCCGCTTTGGCGTCCGTGAGCACGTCGGCCACGCCTACGGCCGGCACGATCACGATGGCATGATCGACCGCTTGCGGCAGCTTCCGCAGCGAAGGAAAGCAGGGCTCGCCGTAGACCTGCGCCTGCCGCGGATTGACCAAAAAGACGCGGCCCGCGTAGCCGAACGCACGCAAATTGTCGTAGATGAGACGCGGCCACTTGCCGCGTTCGGAGGCGCCCACCAGGGCGACCGAGGACGCCTGAAGCACGCTTGCCGGCGACCGGAACACGATCTCGTCCGCACTCACGATCAACCCCCGGCCGTTTCGTATGATGTCATCGCCGGGCTTGTCCCGGCGATCTCGACAAGTAAAGCACAATGCAATCCTCAGCGAGACGGCCGGAACAAGCTCGGCCATGGCAAATCCAATAGACTGTAGCCCGGATGAAGCCAACGGGTCAGCGCAAAGCGCTGCCCGATGGTAACTCCGCGCAATCCGGGGCGGCGCCCATTACGGGTGAGGCCCCCGACGTGAACCGCGCCGTCCGGCCGCGCGACCAATAGGGGACGCCCAAATGCCCATTCCGACCGATGGAGAGGCACATGTTGCGCAAGTCGAGCCAGAGCAGCGCGCAGGAACCGTCATTCTTCTATCTGATGATGGCGGAGAGCTGCTTTCAGCGCGCCACCAGCACGCGGCATCCCAACGCAAGCGGGGCGCTGCGCGAAATCGGACGCCGCTATCTGGCCGAGGCGAGTGACGTGGCATCGACGCTGGAGCCGCAGCCGCGCTCTGCCGCGCATTGAAATGCCGGCTCACGACTGGTCCAGCCCGCGACCACCATTGGAGTTCTATGAGCTGTCCTTTTCGATCGAAGGCGGCTGGCGTGCAGCGTGATGAATGTGGAGTATCTCTACGGCGTCAGTCGTCGCCTGATAAAATATCCTGAACGGTTACCGAATAAGCGGAACGACGCGAACACCCGGACGCTGTTCCACTTCTTCGGCACTCTTTGGCCACTTCCCGACGCGTTGTAAAACTGTCCGGAGTCGTTGTTGAAATGGCGAGGCGATTGTCGGGTAGTGCGCGGCAATAAAGTCCAGAATCTCATCAAGATCGCGCAGCGCTTCGTCGGTAAAGACGATCCTCATGCTCCGCGGCGTTTCGCGAAAACCGCCTCGACCTCTTCGTCGGTGGCAAAACGTCCTTCTCTCGCGGCCTTGAGTCCGCGGTCTATCCCAGCGAGCTCTTCGGGCGTTGCATGATATGCGCCACTCTTGAGCTCTGCGTCGATTTCGAACGCAATCTCAGCCAGTTGCTCCCGTGCCTCTTCGGGCCAAGTTTCCGCTCGCCGTATCGCCTCTTTGAGTGCTTTCGTTGTCATGTCGTCGTTATATCACAACCGACCGGTCGCGGCGGGGGCAAAATAGACTGTAGCCCGGATGAGGCCGACGGGTCGGCGCGGAGCGCCGCCCGATGGTAAGCTCCGCGCAATTCGCGAGGCCGCCACCCGCATTGCGCTCCGTTCCCTGCGGGCTACTATGCGGCCAGCGCTCGATCAGCCTTGGGAGCCGATCCATGAAAGTCGTGCAATTCGAAGATGTCACGCCGGTGCGCGGTCTCGAGCATCGGGGCGGCACCTTTCATTCGCGCACTACCGCGGCGGGCGAGGCGGGCACGCCGGGCAATTTCAAGTTCTCGGTGAGCGAGCTCGGTACCGATTATTCGGGGCCGCGGCACCGGCACAATTTCGATCAGTACCGCTTCATGCTCGAAGGTGAATCCGATTACGGCCAGGACGGGCCGCTGAAGGCCGGGATGCTCGGCTACTATCCGGAAGGCGTGCCGTACGGGCCACAGGTCAACAACACCCCGATCGTGTGCGCGGTGCTGCAGTTCGGCGGCGCCAGCGGCAGCGGCTATCTGCAGCCGCGCGAGGTCAAGGCCGGCATGGAGGAATTGAAGGCGTTCGGCGAGTTCAAGGACGGCGTGTTCCACCGGCGCGAAGGCGTGCCGGGCAAGCGCAGCATGGACGCCTACCAGGCCATCTGGGAGCATGTGCACGGACGTCCGATGACCTATCCGAAAGGCCGTTATGACGCTCCGATCATGATGGATGCGGCGAGCTACAATTGGGCACCGATCAAGGGCACGGCGGGCGCAGCTGAAAAGTTGTTCGGGGTATTCACCGAGCGTCGCACGCAGGCGCGGCTGGTCCGGCTCGCGGCCGGGGCGCGCTACACGGTCGAGGGCCGCGGCGTTTATCTGGTCCTGAGCGGCGCCGGCGACGCCGACGGCCAGCCGCTGCGCAAGTTCACCACCGTGTTCCTCGAAACCAATGAGACCGGCAGGCTGCGGGCGAGCGAAGCCGCCGAGCTGCTGCACTACGGTCTGCCGGATCTCTCCGACCTGGAGATCGGCTTTGCGGGCGCGGCCGTGCAGGCGGCCGAATAGATCGAGCACCCGCATGCGCCCGCGGCTATCGCGCAGAGGCGTCGTGTGCGGCATCGGCGGCAGCGCGCTGGCGCTCGGCATTGCGGCGCTCCCGCCGGGACCGGCGCTGGCGGCCGACTTCTACCGCGGCAAGACCCTGACCTTGATCGTGGGCTTCGCGCCCGGCGGTGGCGTCGACACCCAGGCCCGCACCATCGCGCGCCATCTGGTGCGGTTCATTCCGGGCCAGCCGGCCGTGATCGTGCAGAACATGGAAGGCGCCGCCGGCGCGCTCGCCACCAATTTCCTCAATCAGCGCGTCGCTCCCGACGGTCTCACCATCTCCACGCCCGGCCGCTCCTGGTTCGTGGAGGGGATCGTGAAGGGTGCCGGCATCGGGTTCGACCCGACCAAGTTCACCTATATCGGCAGCGCCGGCGGCTCGAACTCGGTCGCCTATGTGCGCGCCGCGACCGGCATCAAGTCGCTTGAGGATCTCAAGTCCGCGCGCCAGACCGTGACCTTCGGATCGCTCGCCAGCACCACCCCGACCGCCATGGTGCCGCTGATGCTGGCCGGCCTCGGCATGCCGATCAAGGTCGTGGTCGGCTATGTGTCGACCGCGCGCGTGCTGGTGGCGCTCGAGCAAGGCGAGATCGATGCCGTGTTCACGGTGGCGGACTCGTTCGCGCGCCGGCAGGACCTGATCGCCAGCCATGTCGTGGTCCCGATCCTGCAATCCAAGGAGGGCCTGCCGGACCTTCCTTTGCTGCGCGACGTTTTGCCGCCGCGCGACCGCGCGCTTCTCACTTTGGTGATGGGGACCGACAATTTCGGCCTGCCGCTGGTCGGCCCGCCCGGCATGGCGGCGGAGCCGACCGAGATCCTGCGCAAGGCCTTCCTCGCTATGGTGGCCGATAAGGACTACCAGGCCGATGCCGTGAAGGCCGATCTGCCGGTGGGCGCCCCGCTCGACGGCGCAGAGCTCGCCGCCATGATCAACGAGCTTGCCACCTCGGCCTCGCCCGAGATCACAGCCGCCTACCGGCGATTGGGGGCGTCGAAATAAGGCTGCGGCGTTTCCCTGTTCATTCCCGCGGCGGCGGGCAAACGCCTCTCCACGCGGTCGTCCCGGCTCTACGGCCGGGACGACAGAGATGTGCGTCCGGTCGGCGAGGCATCCGCCCCTCCGCTGATTCATATTGAAATCATCGTCCGCCCCGGCTACGCGACAGGGGCGCATGGTCCGCGTTGGCTGATGAGGGTGCACATGCTGTTGGATAAGCCGGAAGGAAAGCCCGACGACAAGGTCGCTTGGGGCAGCGACATTGCGGCCCAGATGCTGCGGCGCTGTGGCATCCGTTATCTCAGCCTCAATCCGGGCGCGAGCTATCGCGGGCTGCACGACAGCCTGGTCAATCATCTGGGCAACGAAAATCCCGGCATCCTGTTGTGCCTGCATGAAGATCATTCGGTCGCGATTGCGCACGGCTATGCCAAGGCGACCGGCGAGCCCATGGGCTGCGTGCTGCACAGCAATGTCGGCTTGCTGCACGGCATGATGGGTCTGTTCAACGCCTGGTGCGACCGCGTGCCCATGATGGTGCTCGGCGCCACCGGCCCGGTCGACGCCGAGAAGCGCCGCCCCTGGATCGACTGGATCCACACCTCGCGCGATCAGGGCGCCTTCATCCGCTCCATTATCAAATGGGACGATCAGCCGAGCTCGCCGCAGGCGCTGGTGGAATCGATGACGCGGGCCAATCTGGCCACGCGCTCGTTTCCGACCGCGCCGGTCTATATCTGCCTCGACGCCGGCTTCCAGGAATCGCGCCTCGACAAAGAGCCCGAATGGCCCGACCTGGCGCGCTTCAAGCCGCCGTCGCCGCCGCGTCCGTCCAAGGAGGCGCTCGATCAGGCGGTGGCGCTGCTGACGGGTGCACAGCGGCCGTTGATCATGTTCGGGCGTGGATCGCGCGGCGCGCCGTTCTGGCAGCCGCGCATCACGCTCGCGCAGCGGCTGGGTGCCTGCGTGCTCACCGACCTCAAGCAGGGCGCCATGTTCCCGAGCGATCATCCTGCCCACTACATGCCGCCCTTCAACGTGCTGCCCAAGCCGGCGCGCGAGCTGGTGTGCGAGGCCGACGTCATTCTGGCGCTTGACTGGATGGATCTCGGCGGCGCGCTGCGCCAGGCGCGCAATGTCGGCAAGGTCACCGCCAAGGTGATCAGCGCCACGCTCGATCAGAACCTGCACACCGGCGCCAACATGGAATACCAGGCGCTGCCGACCGTGGACGTGGCGATGGCGACGACCGGCGATGCGGTGGTGGCCGAGCTGGTGGATGCGCTCGGCAAGGGCGGCGGCAAGGCGCCCTGGAAGGCGCGCCAGCCGTCCAAGCCGCGCGGCGGCGACGGCGGCGTCATCACCATGGAGCAGATCGCCTCGACGCTGCGCGCGGAGTTCAACGATCCCGAGAAGGTGAGCTTCTGCACGCTCGGTCGCGGCTGGCCGTTCGATATCTGGCCAATCGAGAGCGGTATGACTTATCTCGGCAAGGACGGCGGCGGCGGGCTTGGCTCCGGGCCCGGCCTTTCGGTCGGCGCCGCGGTCGGGCTCTACGAGCAGGGCCGCTACGCCGTCTCGATGCTCGGCGACGGCGATTTCTGCATGGGCGCGACCGCGATCTGGACCGCCGCGCGCCATCGCATCCCGCTCCTGCTCCTGATCAACAACAATCGTTCCTATTTCAATGACGAGCTGCACCAGGACACGGTCGCGCGCACGCGCGGACGCGAGACCAAGAACCGCTGGATCGGCTTGCGCATGGAGAACCCCACGCCCGACATCGCCAAGCTGGCCGAGGCGCAGGGCGCCGTCGGCATCGGACCGGTCACAAAGGCCTCCGACGTGAAGGCGGCACTGGAGAAGGGCGTCGCCATCCTCAAGAAGGGCGGCGTCTGCGTCATCGATTTCCATGTCGATCCGCCGCCGGAGCGGGCCGCCATCTCGGCGCTCGGCCACCGCGAAACGGGATACTGAGAGAAGCGAATAGCGAACAGCGAATAGGGAGTGGTGGGTAGTGAGTAGTATGGGCTGAACTGTTCCCTACTCGCTACTCGCTATTTGCCATTTTCCCTTTGCCGCCCAGGAACGCCTCCATGAACGACGCCGCACAACCGTGGCCGACGGAGCTCCGGCTGCACAAGGACCGCAAGACGCTCACCGTCGCTTTCGACAACGGCGAGCGCTTCGATCTCGCCGCCGAATATCTGCGGGTCCGCAGCCCGAGCGCCGAGGTGCAGGGCCACGGGCCGGACGAGCGCAAGACGGTTCCGGGCAAGCGCAACGTCGCCATCCTGGAGCTCAAGACCATCGGCAATTACGCGGTGCGTCCGGTGTTTGACGATCTGCATTCGACCGGCATCTACAGCTGGGATTATCTGCTGACGCTCGGCCGCAATCGCGAAGCCTATTGGCGGGACTATCTCGACGAGCTCGCCGCCAAGGGCCTCACACGGTGAGACAATAACCTTGTCCCGGTTTCGTATCTGAGCCCCGCCCGCGTCCCGGAAGCCGCGAAATTGTGGCGGCGGATCGGGACGAATACCCATTGCCTGTGGGTGAAATTGACCGCAAGGTCGGGGTGGGGCAGGCTTGAGGGACGTTGGCCGCGCATCGTGGCGTAATGTTGCGGAAAAGGGGGGGAGTTCGTTCAGATGCGTCGGGATCCGCCGGATTCTGCGTGGCGTGGTGTGATCGGCACACGGGTTCGCCTGGCTATGATTGCCGGCGTTTTTTGCGTTATCCACATCTTGTCCGGGTGCTCGCTGGAATCCGAGAAGCCGGACCTCGCCCTCGACACCCCCGGCAAGTATCGCGGCCCGCACGGGGCCGCCGAC
>DASZKX010000298.1:0-44210 GCA_035552735.1 Xanthobacteraceae bacterium | reverse complement strand
AGCATGCAAATCGCGGCGCTCTCGGGCTGGACCAGCGAGCAAAAGCATGTGGTTGCCGCGAGCTTTCTGGGGTGGTCGCTCGACGCCTTTGATTTCTTCCTGCTCGTGTTCGTGCTCAAGGACATTGCGGAGGAATTCGGGACCGACATCTCCAATGTGACCCTTGCCATCCTGCTGACCCTGGCGATGCGGCCGGTCGGCGCCTTCATCTTCGGGCGCGCCGCCGACCGTTGGGGCCGCCGTCCGGTCTTGATGGTGAACATTCTGCTCTACTCCATCCTCGAGTTTGCGTCGGGCTTCGCGCCGAGCCTCACCGTCCTGATCGTGCTGCGCGCCCTCTACGGTATCGCCATGGGGGGCGAATGGGGCGTCGGCGCCTCGCTCACGATGGAGAGCATTCCGCCCCACGCCCGCGGTTTCGTGTCCGGCTTGCTGCAATCGGGCTATCCGACCGGATATTTTCTGGCCTCCATCGTCTACGGCTTGCTGTTCCCGATCATCGGCTGGCGCGGGATGTTCATGGTGGGTGTGCTGCCGGCCCTTCTGGTTCTCTATATCCGACGCACCGTGCCGGAATCACCGAGCTGGGATCGCAAGGCCGCGGCGCGTGACGATACTCTGACGATCCTGAAATCGCATTGGCGGCTGGGCATTTACGCGATCGTGCTGATGACCGCCTTCAACTTCTTCAGCCACGGGACCCAGGATATCTATCCGACCTTCCTGCAGGTCCAGCATGGCCTCTCCCCGCGCGAGGTCGGCCTCATCGCCGTCATTTACAACATCGGCGCCATCTGCGGCGGCGTCTTGTTCGGATCCTTGTCGGAACGTTTCGGCCGGCGCCGCATGATCATCATCGCGGCGCTGCTGTCGTTGGCGGTGGTGCCGCTCTGGGCGTTTTCGGCCAGTGCCGCAATGCTCACGCTTGGCGCGTTTTTGATGCAATTCGTGGTGCAGGGCGCCTGGGGCGTCATTCCGGTGCATCTGAATGAATTGTCGCCCGACCACGCGCGCGGGACCTTTCCGGGCTTCGTTTATCAACTGGGCAATCTGCTGGCCTCCGTGAACGCCACCCTGCAGGCCGACATCGCGACCCGTTTCGGCGGCAACTACGGGTTGGCTCTCGCGCTGGTCGCCGGAACGGTCGCGATCGTCATCGTGGTCCTGACGGCCGTCGGCAGCGAGGCGAAGGGGATTGTGTTCCGCAAAGCCGGCGCCGAAAACGCCAGCGCTTGATGTGCACGCCAAAGGCCCCAGGACCGGAGGGCGCCAGGGCCTTTGGGCCGGATGGCGAGGGGATGGGGGGCTGAGGGAACGCCACCCGGCATGACAGGTTAATTCCCGAGATCCGGCGGCGTTCCGGGCAAGTTGCTGATTTTTGATGCGCCTTGTCGGCACTGGCCTTTCAGGGAATTTTTGCTATGGCATTTCATATCGGTGATGCCGCCCGGCATCGAGGCCGAATTCATGGACGAGGGCGGCGGCCAAGCACGCAAAAAGCCCTGGAAGGCGCAACCGATGGGTCGAACCGTTCGAAGGCCCGGCCGCATGGCCACCCGCGGCTGGAATTCGATCTTGCGGCGGCGTTCGCGACAGGAGATGCATAGATGAAGGAAACCAATCCCACGTCCGCGGGCGCCAAGCCAACGGGGTCATCGGCCGCCAGCCGAAGCCGCCTGCCAGTGGCGCTGGCTCTCGGCGGTGCACTTGTCGTGGTTGCCGGAGCCGCCGCCTATTGGGCAAGCTCGCAGAAGAAGTCGGAGATTCTGGTCTACCATCTCTGCGTCGGAACCGAGCAGAAGCTCTGTCCCAACGACCAGACGTTCGTGCGCAATCAAGGCGATGACACCCTGACCAAATGGGCGCAAAAGCAATGCACGGGCTACAGAGCGCGAAGAATAATCGTAAATGACGGCCCGAAGGATTGCGGCTGCTCGCTGGCCGACGTCACCTGCTCGTCGGAATAGCGCGCGCGTAGGCTCTGCGCTCAAATATACTTCGCCAGCACCGACCACACCGGCTTGCGATTGAGGTCTCTGTCGAGCGGCAGTGGACGCAGGGGCTTGCCATCCGCCCGCTTGAAGTATTGCGGCAGCCAGGTCGCGCGGTCGCTCAATCCCCAGGTCGAGATCGAGGCCGGCTGTGCCACCGAGAATACGATATCGAGATATTCGGCGACATGGCGCGCCACCGCTACGTCACGCTCGGCCTCGTTGCCGCGGATCTCGGCGTCGTTCACGTCGAGCTCGGTGATCAGCAGCCGATAGCCGAGTCCGACGACGCTACGCAGGAATGCGGTCAGCTCCTTGCGGTCGAAGGTGCGATGACCGTCGAGGTGCGACTGGAGCCCGAAGCAGTCGATCGGCGTGTTGCGATCGCGCAGTTTCTGCAGCAGCCCCAGAATATCCTGCCGCCGGTCCTGGCTGGTGGCGGTGGTGTATTCGAAGCCGTATTCGTTCAAGCACAGGGGCGTCACCGGATCGGCCGCGCGCGCCAGCCGAAACGCCAGGTCCACGTGATCGATGCCGAGCAGGCGGTACCAGATCGAGTTGCGGTAGCCGTGGTCGAGACCGTCTTTTGGCTCGATCGGCTCGTTGACCACGTCCCAGGCCCAGATCTTGCCGCGATAGCGGGACACCAGCGTTCCGATATGGCGCTCCAACGCCCGACGGGCCTCGGTACCGGTTGGAATGAGCGGCACCCAATCCGGGATGGCCGCGTACCAGACCAGCGTGTGGCCATGCATGATCATGTCGTGGCGCGCCGCAAAATCCACGATGCTGTCGGGACCCTCGAAATTGAATTCATTCGGCCGCGGCTCGGTGAATTCCCATTTCAAATGACCTTCCGGAATGAAGATATTGGCTTCGCTGGCGATCTTCTCCTGCAGGATCGCATCGGTTTGCACGATCGGTGCGGCGCCGGCGCAGCCGAACTTGATGCCGGACGTTTGCGATCGGCTGCGCAACGATGGCGCGAGCTCCAGGGCGAGATCCGCGCGTGCCGGCAACGGACGCGCGGCTGCCGCGATCGCGGCACTCGCCAGGGCGAGCACGGCGCGACGCCGCGTCGGTGGTTCTCTATCCGCATGGCGCATGCAACACCTGTTCGATCGAAGGCCGCTCATGGCCGTGAGGCCGAGCCGCCCGACATGTCGCCGCCCCGTACGCTTCGCCTTCACCATAGGGAGCGGGCGGGAGCGTTCAACGCGAATGTGGTCGCGCGGTTAATCGCGATGCCGGATGAGACCGAGGGGTCCATCGGCCGCGTGCGGCAGCGTCAATCGGGCCATTCAGGCAGGTGTGCGGGGTCGCCGGAAATCCCTGACCTCGTTAACGTTTCCGGCCGAAATTCACATTGCCGGCTCGCGACTTAGTCGAGATTCGACTAGATAAAATGCGCCATGTCAGAGACCCAGATCATATCCCGGACCTCGATCCCGCTGGCCGGCGCCGCGACCGGCGTCCGGAAACGTACCTTGTTTCTGTCCGCCCGCAGCCAAGAGCCTTGCGGCGTGGAGACGTTCACCCGCACGCTGGTCGCCGCGCTGGCGGCGTGCGATCCCGAGGCCGCCCAAGAAGCCGCCCAAGAAGCCGACCAAGAAGCCGACCATGAGCTGGTGTCGGTGTCCGGCCGCTGGCGCGACGTTCCGGCGCTCCTGTATGGGATCGCGCAGGCGGATCGGGTCGTATTCGGGTTTCCGCTGGTGGCCTGGAAACGGATGCTGGTCATTCCGCTCGTCCTGTTGTTGTTCGCTTGGGCGACCCGGCGCCGGATCAGCACCTTCGCCCATGAATGGGCGGGGCTGAATTGGCTACGCCGCGTGGTGCTAAGTCCATATCTCCTGCTCAGCCATAACATCCTGGTACTTTCGCCGCTCATCCTCCGGCAAATCGCCGACGACCCCTTCGTCGGGCGCACGGCCCGGAAATGCGCCCTGGTGCCCCATCCCCCAACGGTGCGCCGCCCGCAGGCCCGCACCGTCACCGACACGGCGCGCAGCATCGAGCGCGCGGCCCGCGACGCCGACCTCGTCATCGGCCATTTCGGCGCCATCTATCACGGCAAGGCCGCCATTGCCCTGCTTGAGGTCTGCGATCATCTGCGTGGCCGCGGCATTCGCGCCTTGCTGGTCTTCATCGGCGGCTTCACCCGGTCGCTCGATGATTACGAGGGAAGGTTTCGCGCGCGGCTGCGCGAGCTGGCGCTCGAAGATCAGGTCATCGTCACCGGCTACGTGAGCACCACCGAGGAGGTGTTTGCGCTGCTCGAGCGGATCGGCGTGTCCGTGTTCCTGTTCCCCGAGGGGCTGACGGCGCGCCGCTCCAGCGTCATTACATGTCTGCAGTCAAATCGGCCGGTGGTGGTCTCGGCTCCGCAGTCGCGCGACGAGTTCCGTCACCATCAAGGCTTGACCAGGCTCATCGACGCCGGCGCGCTGTCGTTCGTGCCGCGTTCGGCCTCCGTCGCCGAGATCGCCGACCGGCTCTTGGCCGCGGTGGCGGAACCGACAGACGCCATTCCGCCGATCGACGCCGATGCCTGGTGGGCGGCGACCACGGACGCGACCCGCGCCGCCCTCTGAGGGCGGCCAACAAGGTAACAACGCGAGGCAGATTATGGGAATCGATCGCGACTACGCGGAATTCCTGCTCGGCGCACGCAATGGCGGGGTCGACTTCCGGCAAACCGCCACGCTCGGGCGCCTCAATCTCTTTGTCGATCATCGCTCCTTGGACGCCGTCTTCCGCAAGCATGGCGATCCCGTTACCGACGACGACGTTCGCGCCATGCGCATCACCGCCGGCGGATATTCCGAGGCATTCCTGCGCCGCCTCGGCGCGCAGGTGACGACGTCGGTCGATGCCTCCGAATACGAAGGGGCGTCATTGATCCATGACATGAACCTGCCGATCGGGGATGAGCTCAAGCGGAGATTTTCAGTTGTCATCGACGGCGGCACGCTGGAGCACATTTTCAACTTTCCGGCCGCCATTCGCAATTGCATGGAGATGCTGGAGGTCGGTGGGCACTTCTTTTCCCAGACCATGGCCAACAATTTCATGGGGCATGGCTTCTATCAGTTCAGCCCGGAGCTGTTTTATCGGGTCTTCTCCGAGGAAAACGGGTTTCGGGTGCATCGCGCCGTCATGTTCGAATCGCGCATCGGCCGTCCCAAATGGTACGAAGCCGCCGACCCGAAGGACATCGGCGAGCGCGTCGAGCTCATCAACGGCCGGCAAACCTATTTGATGGTGCACGCCGAGCGAATCGCGGAAGTGCCGATATTCAGCACCCCACCGCAACAGGCGGATTACAGCGCCCTATGGTCGCAAGGGAAGCCGCCCCGCTATGGCTCGGCCGGGCTGCGGTCGCGCGTCCATCAGTGGGCCAAGGCGCGTAACGAGTTCTTCCTGAAGCATACGCCCGGCTTCCTGTACGATCTGGCGCTCTCGACGCTGGTGCGCGGCCTGCCGCGGCGCGGATTTGGCCGGCGCCACTACGTTCCGCTGCGGGCACGGCGGCGATAAACGCGGGATCAGCTCGCTCAGCGCGGCCGCATGAGCGGGGCGAGCCTCGCGTGTGCGATCGTGAGAGCGCGGTCGAGGCGGTGCCGGCTCTTGGCGATGTCGAAGAGCCAGCACATCGCCAGATAGCTCGTCATCCCGGCTGGAATGAGCAGCGCCAGCGCGTCCTTGTCGGACACCGGGAGCATCGTTTCGAGGCCTCTGAGCACGATCGCCATGACGATGGCGGCGATCAGCACCCGCGTCAGGCGGGCATACGGTACCGGAACCGGGAATGCCCACCGGGTCAGCAAGAGTGCGCTCGCGAAGCCGAACGCTTCGGCGGCGAGCCGTCCCCAGGCGGCGCCGATCATTCCGTAGTGTCCGATCAGCAGATAGGTGACGACGGCGTTGAAGGCGAGGACCGATCCGGTATTCAAGAGGTAGAACGCGTTGCGCTCCGACAGCAGGAAGCTGATGTGAAGGTACTGGTAGGAGATGATCTGAAAGACGACTGCGATCGAGACGATCGGCATCACGGCGGCGGCCACGCTCCTGAAGTCGGGCCCCAGCACCACGTTGGCGATGTGCGGTGACACGATGGCGAAGCCGACACAGGCCGGCAAGGCGATGGCGAGCAGGAATTCGAGGCATTCGTGGAGATGGACGCGGACCGCCTCATGCCCGCGGTTGGCGAGGATCTGGACCGCCAGCGGGACGAAAGCCGCAGATGCGCTGACGGCCGGAATGATGAGCGCCTGCCGAACGAGGTCGACGCCGGCGGTATATTGCCCGGCCCCCGCCGGTCCGACCAGGTGCGCGATGATGAACCGGTCGATCACGCTCGACATCGCCAGCAGCGTCAGCGACAGCGTGAGCGGCATGCCCGACTTGGCGAAGCGCATCAGCCGCGCGCCGTCGAAGCGAACGTTCGTCCCGCTCCATACCGCGCGGGTGAAGGCAAGGGCCGCCAGCAAATAGGCGAGCGCGGAGGAGGTGAGCAGCAGGATGCCGGTCGGGCCCGCCATGGCGAAGGCGATGCCGAGCGCCGGAACCAGAACCGCGCGGACCGCCGTCGCTTTCATGACCGTGAAGGCCTGCAGCCGTGCGCGCAGCAGCTCCTGGCTGGTCTCGAACAGACCGATCGCGACCGCAAGCCCGATGGCCGCCACGGCGGGGCCGTTGCCCAGACCGACCAGTCGCGCCGCCGCGTAGGCGAAAGGCGCCAGCAGGCACGACAGGAACAGCCCCGGCAGGATGACGCCGCGCACATCCGTGCCGTCGCCACGCGCCTGCTCCCGCATGATCGGAAGCCGCAACCAGCTGCAAAGGAAGGTGCTTACGATCGCCGCAAATCCGGCTCCCAGCACATAGGTGCCGAACTCGGCCGGAGCGAACAGCCGCGTGAAAACGATGACGTTGAGCAGCCCGAACGCCGCCGAGAATACGTTCGCTGCGAAATTGATTGCGGTTTGTTCGACCAGCATAGACTTGGCTTCTCACATTCGGACCGCCGGCGGCGCTAGGCCACCCGCTTTTCCGCGTCCGCGAGCTGGCCGAGCACCGAGCGGACGCGGTGCACGGGAGTATCGGAGAAGGACGCCGGCGAGAAGGCGACGAAGTCTGCGGCCGCGGAGCGGAGCATGCGTTCGACGGTCGGCTTGTCGAGCGCGGCCGCGTCCCAATAGCTCAGGCACAGGTTCTTCGTGGTGGCGCGATGGTGCTGCATGAAACCCGCGCTGTGGCGCACGAAGTGGCCGTACAGCATGTATTCGGAAATGTCGCGCGCGCGGCACAGCGCCTCCACCCAATCGAGGCCCGTGACCTGCTCGATGCGCTCGATCATCGCGCGTACGGTCCGCCGGTCCCAGAAGATGATGTGCCCGATGAAGTCGTCGGCCGGAAAGGCGGGCTCCGCAAGCCCCAGCAACCGGTGGCTCGATCGCACCCAGGGCGCATGCAGGGGCGCTGCGGCCGTCACCTCCCGCGGCCTGACGAACAACGGTGCCGGATCGGGTTGCGCGAATGCCGATGCGTCGAATGGCCGGAAGAACACCACGTCGGAATCGAGCATGCAGGTGCGCGGCTCCGGGAACAGGCTCGCGGCGCGGATCTTGACGAGCTGCTGAACGTGCCATCCGCTCACCGGCATCGCCCGCAGCGACCACCAGTAGCGCCGATGCCTTCGGCGAACGAACGGCGGCAGCGGCTTGAGCCACGACGGCAACAATTGCGAGTGCGGCAGGACCTCCCGGTGCGCGCCGTTGAACCGCGCGAACAGCGGCAGCTCCTCGTCGGCGACGATAAGGTAGTGCTTCGTAAAGGACGTGACGTAGCGATCCACGCTTTCGCACAGAAGGGCGCAGCGCTCGAGGTCGCGTCCATAGGTCGGGGTCACCAAGCCCACCGAATTCATGTCACGGGATTCATCTGTCTGGGTCATGGCTACGTTTCGGTTGCGCGGATCGTTCGGATTATTGTGCCGGGCGGTGCGAATGGGCTCGTTTTCGTAGGGTGCGGTCACGCCATTTGGGCGCCGCCCGCGAGGACGAGTCCCTCCGCGATGGTGGCCAGGCGGCACCCGGCATCACGGGACGCCTCGACCGCGAAAGCGAGCAGATCGGGCGTCACGCCGAACCGACTCGGCTCTTCCGCGACGTCATGGCCGGAAAAGATCAGCCAACCCTTGGTTTTTGCGGCTCTGGCGATGAATACGCGAATTCCCTGGCCGTCGATCGTGGCGTTCTCCAGCGGGCAGGTCTTCAGGGCTCCGAGATCGGCCGCGCCCTCATTCACGCCGCGCAGCAGCGAACGGCAGGAGTCGAACCGTGTCTCGAGATAACGCTTGGTACGGAACGACATATCGCCGTACGGATAGGCGAAGTTGCGAACCGCGATCGCGCTGTTGATCCCGTTCAGAAAGCGTCGATTGCGCTCGAGGTCGGCGGTCAGCTCGTCGTGAGCGACGGCGGAAACGGCCGGGTGCGAATAGGTATGGCAGCCCACCTCATGGCCGCTCGCGCAGAGCGCGTCCAGCTGCGCGGTCGTGGCCAGGCGGCCTCCCGGGCTGGCGGCGCCGCACCCGCCCCCGGAGACGTAAAACGTGCCGCGGGCATCGTGCTGCTCCAGGATCGCGGCTCCGTTTCTGCACGCGGACGCCGGAACGTCGTCGAACGTGAACGTGACGATGGGCGTCGCATTGCGCATCATCAGGGTCTTGGTGCGGGCATGCCGGGCGAGAAACCGCGAGACCTTCCCGGCGATCTTTCCGGACAGCGGCGCGCCGGGGCATTGCGCCCTTGGCGGCGCGAAATCTGCAATCTCATGTGACATGCCGGAATCCGAATGTTGCGCTGCTCAAGTGCTTTCTCGCGTCCGCCTTGTCGGCGCCAGGGGCTCGCTTGATTTTCGCCCGCGCTCGCTCGACGTTCGCCAGGCTCCCGTGAGGCTGGCACGGCCGTTCGCGCAAAGGCCGTAAAGCTGCTCGATCCCGTTGAGGCGTCGGACGCGCCGAAGCTGGCCGAAGAGCGCCCCGATGGAGGTGACGGCCTGCTCGCAAGCCATCAGTGGCAGCCGGTGCGTCGCCCATTTGGTCTTGTAGGAGAAGTCGCCTTCGCCCAGGTCGAAGGTCGCGTACTCCTCCTGCGAGCACCGCTCGATCAGGTGATCGAGCAGCAGAATGCCGACCGCCAGCGGTCGGTATCTCGTATCGAATGCGGGCAACACATAGTAGAAGCGACCGCGTCCCTTGAAACCGAGATGCGCCGACACGACACGGTCGCCGCACACGAGAGCCGACAGATCGCTGATGCGGCCGAGCTGGGCCGGCTCGAGCATCCGTGAATAGAAATCATGAATGCCCGGGGTCGCGAAGAAATCCCGCCCTGACGTGCGCAAATATTGCTCGCGCTTGAGCGCCGTCAATCGCTCGATGAGCGCCGGAAGCTGTGGGACCGACGGGTTCACCACGAACTGCGTGGATCCCAGCGTGCTCAATCTGTGATGCTGGCGCAGCAACTTCTTGCGCATGCGGCAGAGCGAGGGATCGCTCGCGGCATCGGTTTGCCGGGCCGACAGCGCGATGGCGTGACCGCTTGATTCATAGGTGCGGCAATCGAGGTAAGTCAGCGGGTTGCGGGCCCCGCATACGTCGCCGGCGATCTTCTTCAGGTCGATGAGATCGATCGCCGGCAATTGCGAAAGGAGATCGCCCCAGATCGTCATGAACTCGCCGCGCGTGAGGTCCTGGCCGGCAGCCAGGATCGGAGCGTTGAAATCCGCGACACCACCGTCCATGAAGCGCAGGATCCGGTTGTTGAATTTCGTCTCGATGACCAACGGCAAATAGAGGACCGGATCGTTCGCACTGTCCTTGACGACGGCCAGGAAGCAGCGCGCTCGGCGCGCCTTGCCGATCGACGCCATCCAGACATCGAGAAATTCCCGCGACTGATAGACATACATCAGCAGCTCAGGCCCGGCCTCAATCGAAGGCCAGCCGGATGCCGCCAAGTCGCGGCCGTCGAACAGCTCGACAGTGAACCGCTGTCTTGGAACATATCTGCCGGGAACATGCCCGCTTGGGACATGCCCGCTTGGGACAAGCCCGGGACCGAATGTGGCACTGATCGATGGCACGCTGTCTCCTCCCACGGGCGGTCTCGAGGTTCAGGCGACGCGCGCCATCGGAGGGGCGATCTGTGCGGCCGGTCGCGCCCTGCGGCTGATTTGCTCGGCCGCATAGGCAAGCCCCACCCCGCCCAAAAGTCCGGCCGCGAGGGCGGCCAGGAGCAGGACCAGGCGGCGCGGCGGCCAGCTGCGCTCGAGCGGCGACTGCGCGTCCGACAGGACCCGCACGTTCACCGTGTCGAGGCGTTCCTGCTCGCGGGTCTCGCGGGCCCGCCCCAGGAACGATTCGTAGACCGCCCGGCTGGCGTCCACCTCGCGTTCGAGCTCGCGCAATTTGACGAAGGCCATGCCGGTCGTCATTGCTCTTTGCTTGAGCGCGTCGAGATTGCTCGATAATGCCTCCTCGTTGGCGAGCGCGCGCTCGTACTCGCTGTGGGTTGCATCCGCAACGCGCCCGACCTCCTCGCCGATCAGCCGCTGCGCATTGCGGACCTGGGCGTGAGCCTCGACCACATAGGGATGCTGCGGTCCGAGCTGGGCGGTGAGAGTGGCCTCCCGCTGCACCACGGCGGCGTATTGCTCGCGCAAGAGGCCGATGGTGTTGGATTGCACGGCCTCGGTGGTCGAGCCCGGATCGGCGCCGCGGCCCTGCAGCCGGTGGACCTGCTCGTAGCGCGCCCTGGCTTCGGCGGTGCGCGCCTGTGCGGCTGTCAACTGATTGTTCAACTCGGTGAGCTGCTGCTCGTCCACCAGGCGGCCGCTCGCCCCCACGATGCCTTGCTCCGCCTTGTAGCGCTCGACCTCTTCTTCGGCGTGCTGTACCCGCTCGCGCAGCTCGGTCAGCCGCGACGTCAACGATTCCGTCACGCGCCGCGCGGCTTCGGTATGGGCGGCGGATTGCTCGGCGAAATAGGCCTGCACGACGGCATTCGCGAGCCGCGCAGATTTTCCGCCGGCGGAGGTCTCGACCATCAAGTCGACCACGTAGGTGCGCTCGGTCCGCTTGGCGGTCACGTCGTGCTGCAATTGGCGTAGCGCCCCGAAGGCGGCGTCGTTTGCTTGCGCCAGCTTTGATTTGAGCCCGACCATCGCCTTGAGCAGGGACACGATCCGCCCGATCTTGGAAGGAGCGCTGGAGTTGAATTCCGGATCGGCGATCAGCCGCTCGCTGTCGACCACCCGCCGTAGCACCTTGTCGGAGGTCAGGACCCGGGTCTCGCTCTCGACCTCGATGACATTGGCGTCGGCGGTCTGGGCGGGCGGCATGACCGACTTGTCCACGCCGCGGAGGTCGACGGGCCCGATCAGGATTTGAGCGGCCGCGCGGTAGCGCGGGGTCAATGTCAGCTCCGCAACGAGGTTCAAGCACAATGCGGCCGCAACGCCGACGATGACCCAGTGCCGATGACGCCAAATGAACATCCAATCGCTTTCGAGACCCAGACGCGGAAACAGTGCCGGCGCGGTGGATCGGATCGACTGCGCTTCCTGAGCAGCCGAGGCGTTTGGAGAAAGGCCTCTCGGATTCTGGAACATGTCGGACTCACTTCTATGAACGCGTAGCCCCTGAAGCACGTAGCAAATCGGCAGCTCGTCTGAACAAGATGTGCCCCCTTCCGGTTCCGAAACGGATGGTGGAGCACGCGGGCATATATCCATACGCTTGCGCGCGCGTCCACGACGCCGCGATGATTTGGCGAGCGTGCTGAATTGTTAATCTTAATCGGCGGCGCTGCTGTCGCGGCATTCGGGCCTAACGAATGCGACATTTTTCGACTGCTTGGCCGCGGCCGCTGATGCGGGCCCGGCACTATCCGTATTCGTCATAAAACAGATTGAATTCGGCGGCGATGCGCCCGGCGCCGCGCGCGATCCGGTTCAGGCCGGAAACCACGGCGCTGCGGCCCCCCAAGGCCGCGAATGGAAGCGAAAGAGCCCCTACGGCGACGAGCGCCAGGCCCCGGCCAAAGCGCAAAATGAATTTGTACATGCGGGCGCTGGCCGCGCTGGTCGAGCTGACACTTGTCGCGCGAGGGCTCGACGCGCGGTCGATCCGCGCGCGTTCGGAGCCCTTGCGAAAATTCCGCCGCAGCAACCAGGTCAGGGTGGTGCGCGAACGCGGCGTCGTCTCGAATACGAGGGCGGTGTCGGCCCAGGCGAATGAGCGTCCATCGCGCCGACAGCGTTCGAAGAACTCGAGATCGCTTCCGCCCGTAAAGGCGAAGGCGTGGGAAAACGGCTCGTCCAGATAACCCTCGATCACGCTGCGCTTGGCCAGCATGCTGCCGGCCCCATAGATCATGTCGACGCGCCCGCTGGCAAAGCGCCGGGGCGCATAAAGCCCGCTCTTCGCCAGCCAGTGATGGGGGTCGTCGAACACCGGCAGCACCGGGCCGCCGACGATATCGGCATCGAGGCTGGATGCGGTCGTCACCATTCTGGTGAGCCATGCGGGATCCGGATATTCGTCATCGTCGAGGATCGCGATGTAATCCGGACGCGGGAACGCGCGCGCGGCCGTGACGAATCCGCGGTTGTAGGCATAGGTCTGGCCGCGGCGCGGTTCGTCCACGGACGCCAGCTCGAACCGGAAGGTCGGCGCCAGCCGTGCCACCACCGCGGCGCCGGCCCGTCGCTCTTCGTCATTCTCGACCACGACGACCGACAGCGGGCCCTTGTAGGTCAGCGCGCCGACATGGGTGAGCAGCTTCTCAAGTCCTTCCGGGCGACGGAAGGTCGGAATGCAGAGAATGACCGACGGCCAAGCCGGGACGCCGCTGGCCTGCCGGGGTCGAACCGCAACCATGCCCATCGTCTGCGGCATCAGTGGGTGTCGATCTTGGCGTTCCCGAGGAGCAGCCCGCTCGACCGATTGGTCTGGGTGAGGAGCAGGAACAGGGCATGGGGATTGGTCATCAGGTAGCGGCCGGCCAGACGTCGCGGCTCCAGGAATGTCCGGTAGGCCCATTCGAGTCCGATCGACTGCATCCAGGCGGGGGCGCGGCGGACGTTGCCGGAGAGGAAGTCAAACAGGCCGCCCGAGGTCTTGATGATTCCGACGCCGTGCAGATGACGGCGATTGCGCATGGCGAAGGCCTGCTCACGCGGAGCCCCCATGCCGACCCACAGGATGTCGGGGCGTGCATCGTTGATGTCGGCGATGATCTTCGGTTCTTCGGCGCTGCCGAAATAGCCGCCGTGATAGCCGCAGATGCGCAGCCGCGGGTAGAGCGCCTTGGCGTGGCGAACTGCCCGCTCGATGGTCGCGTCGGCCGCGCCCAGCATATAGAACGTCGCGCCGCGCGCTTCGGCGAGCTTGGCGACATCGTGAAAAAGGTCGGTGGTCGCGACGCGCTCGGGAAGCGGCTTGCGGCAGAGCCACTGCGACGCGATCACCATCGGCATGCCGTCGGCATGCAGCACGTCGGCGTCCATGAACAGCTTTCGAACTTGGGCATCCAGGGCGCACATCGAGAGCACTTGCCCGTTGACCGAGCTGAAAACCAGGGGCGGCAGATTTGAATTTCGCCGCGCGGCCGCCAGCTCGATCATCAGCCGGGCCGACTGCGCGCGGTCCATCACCGCAATCGGAAGACCGCCGAGCATCTCGACCGCAACGTCCATGCGGCCGGACATTTCCGGAGAGAAGGATTCGCTTGCATTCCACACGGGCCGGCTCGCATGTATTTGAGTTTGTGCAACAACAAATAGCGAGCCGCATTTGGTGCTGCCATCTTGATCGAATGTTAAGCTTAAGGTCCGGCGCGTCTCGCGCCGCGCAAAAAGTTGACGCCGCGGCGCGAACACGCGTCGAAGCGATCGTCGTTAATGCCGACATCGCATTTGTTGTGGTGCTTCGTGCGAAGCGGCGCGATCGGAAGCGGAGCGCCGGCTTCGCCTACAGCCCGAACAGCACGGCTTCGGTGTAGGCCAAATCCCCGAAATGCGGCCGGTCCGGTCCTTTGAAATATTTGGGCGCCTTGCCGTCGACGTATTTGCCGACGAGCCCCGGGATCGGACCGTTTGAATCGATGATGACCAACGGCCGGCCGCGGACGGCCAAATAGCGGCCGATCGGCCCGGCGAGGCGGACGAAGTCGCGGATGCGGCGGCAATAGATGAGCTGCGCGAAGGGGACGACGCCTTTCGCCAGGCGCGGCATGAACACGAAGGGATGCGCGCGCTCCGACGTCACGCACCATAGGCTCATGCAGCCATGCTCTTTGTGAGCCAGCAGCAAATCCAGCTCCGACGGCTCAAAATGCGCGTCGGGGCGCATATCGGCGCCGATCACCTTCGCGCCGCCGGCGGGACCGTTCATGCTTAATGCCGCGGCTGCGACGAATTGTCCGCTGCTGTAGCGCAAGAAGCCCTGCGCCTCGACGATGGGACGCGTGTGCAATGCGGGCGAGATGTTCACGTAGGTGACGTTCTTGAATTTGATGGCCTGCGAGATCAGCAGCGAAGCGTGGCTTCTGAAGGCGGGCTCGACGTACCAGCTCGAGACGTTGCACCGCATTCTCGACGCATCCTCGCCGGGGATCGACGAAAAAATAAGCAGGATGACTCCGACCACGCCGCCGTCGCTTTCCAGGAGGTAGCCGAATTTCGGCATTTCGGCCGGAGTTCGGTGCGTCGACAGCTTCTCGAGCGCTCGCTGCCAATAGTCGCGGGTGCGCAGGCGGAATCCCCGGGTCAGGAGGTCGACTACGGCATCGATGTCGGCGTCGTTGATTTGACGCGAGCGCACCTTCGAAAGCGGTGAGGGCCGCATGAGTAATTGACCATAATCGCTAGGCGAACTTGACCATAATTGTGCACCGCCTGTATGCGACAGGGGCAAAGAAAAGAATAGATAGCGGGCAATGTCGATCGGATTAACGATAACGACGGAGATCGGACAGCTTGCCGGGAGAAGGACGCTTGCCGCCGCTGCATGACTTGCTTGGCGCCGACGCGCTGTCCGGTCGCCATCTGTGGGCCGCCGGCGCGAGCGTCGCGCTCGAGGCGCTCGCGCGCGGCACGAGCTTGAGCGGCGCGCTGCAGGCGCTCCACGGCCGCTCGGTGCTCGTCGCCATGAAGCATCAGCTCGCGACAGCATTGGCGCTCATCGAGCTCGATGGCGTCGCAGATCGGCTCGTTCTGTGCCCGCCGGGTTTGTCCGAGGAGCATCGTTCCCATGTGATCGCCGGTGCGGGCGTCGACGCGATCGTATCCGACGGCGATCCGTCTGAACGGGCCGGCGGCAATGCGCTCTTGCGGGTCGCCGGCGGATCAACGGTTCGGCCGGCCGAAGGGCCGACGGTCCGCGATCGTCAAACCGAATGGATCATGCTGACGTCGGGAACCAGCGGCGCCCCAAAGATGGTGCTGCACGGCCTGGAGAGCCTGACGGGCGCGATCGAACGGCGCGGGAGCCGGCGCGATCGGATCGTGTGGGGCACGTTCTACGACATCCGCCGCTTCGGCGGACTGCAGATATTGCTTCGCAGCATCCTGTGCGGCGGCTCTCTGGTGCTCTCGGACGCCGCTGAATCGATGGGCCTCTATCTCAAGCGCGCCGGATCGCTCGGGGTGACGCATATCTCAGGGACGCCCTCGCAGTGGCGCAACGCGCTCGCCTATGCGACGTCGGGCGCGATCTCGCCGCGCTACATCCGCCTGTCGGGAGAGATCGCGGACCGGGCGATCCTGGACGCTCTGCGGGCGCGCTATCCGCAAGCCGATGTGGTCCATGCCTATGCATCGACGGAAGCGGGGGTCGGATTTGAGGTCGACGACGGGCGCGAAGGTTTCCCGGCGCATTTGATCGGCGGGAGCCGGGATGTGGACCTCAAGCTGTTGGATGGATCGCTGCGCGTCCGCTCGGCGCGAGCGGCATCGCGCTATGTCGGGGGGAACGCGACCGCACTCAAGGATGCGGATGGCTTTATCGACAGCGGCGACCTGGTGGAGCGCCGCGGCGAGCGCTGCTATTTCGTCGGGCGGCGCGGTGGAATCATCAATGTCGGCGGGCTCAAGGTCCATCCCGAGGAAGTCGAGGCGATCATCAATCGGCATCCGGACGTGCGGGCGTCGCTGGTTCGCTCGCGTAGGAATCTGATCACCGGATCGATCGTGATCGCGGACGTCGTGCTGCGGGCCGGCATCGTCGATGCGGCGGATCGGACGGCCGAGGTCAAGCGCGAGATCCTGACGGCCTGTCGTGAGGCCTTGGCGAACTACAAGGTCCCGGCGGCCATCCGCTTTGTCGCCGCTCTGGACGTGGCGGCGACCGGAAAATCGGTGCGTCATGTCGTAAGCGGATCCGTTTGATGCGGAACATCGTCCAGGCCCCGGCATCGGACGCCCTGCGGCTGCCCGAAGGACTTTCCGGGTCGCTGCGCGGCGGGGTGGCGGTCGCCATTCTGCTCGTCATCTTCGTGACTCTGACGCCGTTCTCCGATCTCGGCGATCCCAAATTGCTCGAGCTCTCGAGCGGAAATGAGACCGCGACCTACCTGGCGGTGTTGCTTCTGGTCGGCGCCGCCGGCGTTCTGCTCCACCGGAGCGGCGAGCGGCCGCTGCAAATGCTCGTTACGCCCGAAAATCTTCTGCTGCTCGCCTGGCTCACGGTCGTGTCGGTCGCCTTGTCGGTGGATCCAGGGATCTCGGCGCGCCGCTTCATTCTGAGCCTGGCGACATTTTTGCTGGCCGCCATGCTGCCGTGGCTGACCCGGGGCCTCAAGCACTTCAGCACCCTTATCCTCGGCATCGCGGCGCTCGTTCTGGTGCTGTCCTATCTCGGCATCCTGCTGGTGCCGCATCTGACGATTCATCAGGCGAGCGACCTGGTCGAGCCGGAAATCGCCGGCGATTGGCGCGGCATCTACGGTCACAAGAATGCCGCCGCCAGCGTGATGGCGGTCTTCGTCTATGTGGGCTGGTTCGTGGCCCGCATGGGGCGGCCGCTCAGCGGCGCCCTGATCTCCATCGCGGCCGTCATGTTCCTGATCGGTTCGGGAGGCAAGAGCGCGCTCGGAATGGTCTTCGTGGTCGGCGTCGTCGCCTTTTTCGTCGATCGCGCCCAGTCGCTCCGGGCGAAAGCATTGGTGGCGTTCGGGCCGCTATTCCTCATCGCCTTTCTCACCGTCGGCTCCATCACCAGCGAGACGGCGCGCGCGCTTGTCAGCGCGCTCCCGATCGACGTCACCTTCACCGGACGTACCGAGATCTGGGGTTTTGCGCTCGACATGCTGGCGGCGCATCCGTGGAAGGGCCAGGGCTTCGAGGCGTTCTGGTATTCCGATTCCGTCCGCTTCGGGGCCGAGGATTCGACCATGTGGATGGTCGACGTGGCCACCAGTCACAACAGTTATGTCGATCTCGCGCTCACCATCGGGTTGCCCGGACTGGGGCTGGTCATGCTGGCGTTCGTGGTGGCGCCGCTGCGCGATTTCCACCACACGCTGGCAACCCGCCAAAACAAGGAATTTGCCCGCTTTTTTCTGCTGCTGTGGCTGTTTTCGCTCTATCTCGGCACGTTCGAGGCCTTCTTTCTGAGCCGGGTCGATCCGACGTGGTTCATGCTTGCCATGGCGGTCTGCGGGTTGCGCTTCACCGCGCAGCTCGAGGTCAAGGACTGATCCGGTCGCCCTCGCTGCGGCCGGCCTCACGCGCTCGGCTCGGGACTTGACCATTCAGCCCGGCGACCTGGCCGCCGCTCGGCTCCCTGCTTTCAAGCCCCTGCTGGCATGCTTCTCGCTGCCGACGATCGTGGATGCAATCGATTGTCTCGATCTCGCACAGTGTTGTGCGCGCGGTCGAGCCACAACGGGCTCTCGATCGAAATCGGCCATGAATTTTCACCAGCCTCACGTCCTGACCTCCCGAATTGACACAAGTCCGTTTCTGCGACGGCTGACGACCGTTACGCGGACCACCGTCTTGGGCGGGTTTCTGCTTGCCGATTTTGCGGTGATCGTGCTCCTGTCGTGGCTCACCGGGATCTCGTACCACTTGATCGTTCACCAGTACGCTGGCGAGTCCATCAACTATCTCAAGGTCGGGCTCCTGTCGGCGATCATCTTCGTGATCCCGAACGTGTTTCGCGGCGAATACAGCCTGCCGAATTTCTTCGCCTTCAGGCCGCATCTGCGTCGCTCGATCCAGCTCTGGAACGTGACCTTCGTCTGCCTGCTGGCGCTCGGATTCCTGGCGCAGATCACGGTCATCTATTCGCGCGGATGGATTCTCCTGTTCTACGGGCTCACCATCTGCGCGCTGCTGGCGTTGCGCTATGCCTATGTCCGTATGACGGTGTACGGCAGCCGGACCGGATTGATCTCGGCGCAGCGCATCTTTCTCGTGGGCGCGGGCCGCAACATCGAGGATTTCGTCACGCGGTATCATCCGCGCACCTTCGGAATCAACATCGTCGGCTGCCATTTCCTGACGCCGATCGAAGCGCAAGCCGCGCAACCGGCGCGGGATCAGGTGCTGGCGAGCGATCTCGACCAGGTGATCGCCGGCGCCCGGGTGCTGCAGCCGGAGGCCATCCTCCTGGTGATGCCCTGGCACGACACCGACATGATCGATCGCTGCGTCGAGACATTGCGCAAGATTCCGGCCGAGGTGCATCTTGGGCCGGAGCACATTCTGGATCGCTTCGAGCAGGTCCAGCTCCTGCGGATCGGCCCGATCTCGAGCCTGCAGCTGCGGCGCATGCCGCTGTCGCGCCTGGAATCGCTGGAGAAGCGGGCGCTCGACCTGCTGCTGGCGTCGGCGGGTCTGCTGGTGCTCACACCCGTGCTCATCGCGGTCGCCATTCTCATCAAGCTGGACAGCCCGGGGCCGGTGTTCTTCCTGCAACGCCGCTTCGGCTTCAACCAGAAGCCATTCCAGATCATCAAGTTCCGGTCGATGCGGACCTGCGAGGACGGAGCGGTGGTCCACCAGGCGAAGAAAAATGATCCGCGCGTCACCGGGGTCGGACGCTGGTTGCGGCGATGGAGCGTGGATGAGGTTCCACAGCTCTTCAATGTGATCAAAGGCGACATGTCGCTGGCGGGCCCGCGACCGCACGCGCTGTCTCACGACCGCGAGTTCGAGCGGCGCATCTCGACCTATGCGCGGCGCCACAACGTCAAGCCCGGCATTACCGGATGGGCGCAGATCCACGGGCTGCGGGGCGAAACCGACACCGACGACAAGATGCGCCAGCGGGTCGAGCACGACCTCTACTACATCGACAATTGGTCGGTGTGGCTCGATCTGCAGATCTTGATCCGGACCGTGATGTCCCCGACGACCTACCGGAACGCCTATTGAGCGGTGCCGGGAGGCCAAGGCCACGCCTCGGCGCACCCGAAGGGTGGTTGTTGACATGAAGGTTTGAGACGGCCACCATCCATGAACCACGCCGGACGGTCGCAGCAGTCGACGGCGACAGGCGGACGCCGATTGTGGGACCGCCTCACGCGATCGCGGGGCAAGGCGTAGACTTGCGCTACGCATCCTGGGCTCGGGCTGCGCTTGCGCATCTCTAAGAAAGTGCGCCTTTCTCGAGAGCGCGCAACTCTAAAAAGAGAAACGATTTTCCGATAGTTCCGAACGAGGTTCTGGAGGGAGATTGAGCATGAAAAGCCGGCGCGGGTTCCGCCGCGCGCTTAGCGCAGGTTACAGGGGAAACGGTCATGCAGATCAGACGATTGCGAAATCTTATCGGCGCGGTCGCGCTCGCCACGACGTGGTTGGCCGCGACCGGGATGGTCCGGGCGTTCGACGACTCCAAATATCCGGATCTCAACGGCGCCTGGGAGCGCACCGGCGGCGCCGCGCCCCGCTTCGACACCAGCAAGCCGCGCGGTCTCACCCAGGAGCCGCCGCTCACGCCGGAATACATGACTCTTTACAAGGCCAGCCTGGCCGACCAAGCGTTGGGCGGGCAGGGCGATCACACCGTCTATAAATGCCTGCCCTGGGGCATGCCGGCCATGATGAACGGTTACGCGCCGCTGCAGATCGTCATCCTGCCCGAGACCACCTACATGCTGGTCGACGACGGCAACGACTCGTTTCGACGGATCTTCACCGACGGGCGCAGTTTCCCGACGGACGCCGAGCCGGCGTTCACGGGGTATTCCATCGGGAAATGGAGCAATACGACCGGCAGCGGCCGCTACGACACGCTCGAGGTCGAGACCCGCAACTTCAATGGGCCGCGGGTCTACGACAATACCGGCCTGATGCTGCACCCGGACAATCAGAGCGTCATCAAGGAGCGTATTTATCTCGACAAGACCGACCCCAACAGCCTGCACGACGAGATCACGGTCGAGGATCATGCGCTGACCCGGCCGTGGAGCGTGCTGAAAACCTACAAGCGCGATGCAAACCCCAAGCGCGTATGGCGCGAGGACGTGTGCGTCGAGAACAACCCCCATGTCGGCATCGGCGGCGATACCTATATGCTGAGCGCGGACGGTTACCTGATGCCGGTGAAGAAGGGCCAGAAGCCGCCGGATCTGCGCTATTTCGGACAGGTGAAGAAATGAAGGCGGCGGCCGATAGGCAGGCGGCGCGCAAGGGGAGGACCATCATGGCATACCGCGGCTGGATCGCGCTGATGACCCTGGCAGGGAGCTTGTGCGTGCTGGCTGCGCCCGCGCAGGCATTCGACGAATCGAAGTATCCGGACTGGAAGGGCCGGTGGCAAAGGCCGGAGGGCGAGCGGCCGGTCTGGGTCCGCCCGGGTGACAAGGCGCCGCTCACCCCTGAATATCAGGCGCTGTTCGAATGGAATATCGCCGACCAGAAGGCCGGCGGCATGGGTACCGAGCCGTCGTGGATGTGCCTGCCGCCCGGCATGCCGCGCGCCATGAACGTGTTCGAGTCGATGGAGATCGTGATCACGCCGGCTACGAGCTTCTTCCTGCTCAGCCACATCCACGACAATCGCCGGGTCTATACCGACGGCCGCGATTGGCCGAGCGAGGTCGAGCCGACCTTCGCCGGCTATTCGATCGGTAAATGGATCGATACCGGCGGTGTCGGGCGCTACGACACGCTGGAGATCGAGACACGCGACATGAAGGGCCCGCGCGCCTACGACACCAGCGGCTTGCCGTTGCACAGCGACAACAAGACCATCGTCACGGAACGCCTTCACCTGGACAAGAACGATCCAAATCTGATGTTGGATGAGATCACCACTTTCGACGATGCCCTGACCCGGCCCTGGACCGTGATCAAGAGATACGCGCGCGATCCGGATCCGCGGCCCAATTGGCTGGAGGCGATCTGCACCGAAAACAACCCTCATGTCCGCATCCAGAACGACAATTACTACCTCGGCGCCGACGGCCTGCTGATGCCGGCCCGCAAGGGCCAGAAGGCGCCGGACTTGAAATACTTCGGGCAAGCGCAGAAGTGACGGCTGGTTTTGTGGCTCTGATGCGTGCAGAGGCGTCGCTGAGTGCACGGCGGTCTCCTTCTCCCCCGCGTGCCGGCGAGAAAGTCGGGATGAGGGGGCGTTTCCGCGGGTTTGAGCTTGTGGAAACGCCCGCTCACCGCGCCGAGATCTAGCTTTCGCTCGGTGCGCATTGCCCTCTCCCCGCAAGCGGGCCGCAAGCGGGACGAGGGAGTTCGTGCCGCTCGGCGATCGCGGTAAAGTGCCGGAGACGACACGAGCAAGTTAGCGTTGCTGGGAGAGACCGATGTTTCTTCTGATCCGCACGAGCACCTTGATAGTCGCCCTGGCCATGGCGGGCTCCGCCCTGGCGCAGCAGGAGCCGACGACACGTCCCCATGTCACGAAGCATGTGAGCAAGCCCAGAGTGTTGCCCGCGCCCGAGGGGATCTTGCGGGCCGGCTACCAGAAATACTGCGGCGCTCACTTCGTCTGCTATACCGGCATTCCGCTCAATTGCGCTCCGGATACCCGGCCGTATCAAGACATTGCGAATCACGAATGTTACTGTTTGAGGGACAGTTGCCCCCAGTAACGAGCCCTGCGCGAGGATCGCCGTGACCAACGTATTTGCTGTCAGCCCGCCAAAGCCAATCGGCCTTGTCCTGCTCGCGGCGTGCGCGCTGACTTGGCCCGCTGTCGGCAACGCCCAGGAAAGAGCAGCCGGCACGCTCGTTCCGGTCACCGTCGAGCTGGGCGACGTGTCGCTCACCAAGCTGCCGTTCATCATGGCGGCCGACAACGGCATCTATGAGCGCAACGGCCTCAAGGTCAGCCAGTCCATCACGCCCGCGGCCGCCCAGGCGGTGCGCGGGTCGGGCGTAATCGTCCCGCCCGAGAACATCAAGAGCGTCGTCGGCGAGATCAACATCGGGGGCGGCAGCCCCACCATGGTGCGCATGACCTCGGTCGCGACCGCGCCGCATCGCGTCATACTGGCCACCACCGACGATGTATCCCGCTTCCACGTCATCAGCCGCGCCGACATTGCGAGGCCGGAAGACCTCAAGGGCAAACGCATCGGCTACGGCAATATGGGCGCGCTCGATCACCTCTCAATGATCCTGTTCCTGCGGACCATGGGGTGGGATCCGAACAGCGACGTATCGATGCTCGCGAACGGCAACGGGCCGCAAAGCATCGTCAAGAATCTGGTCGACGCCTTTGCGGGCACCGACATCGCCCTCACCGAGGCCAAGAAGCTGGGGCTGCGCGATCTGGTCGATCTCGGCCCTTACCGTTTCGCCATGCCGGGCTCGGGCGTCAATGCGCTCGCCGAATGGCTGCCGAAGAACCGCGATACCGCGGCCCGCTTCATGAAGGCCACCGTCGAGGCCATCGCCCTGATGAAGACCGACAAGACGGCGGCGTTCGCCTCGATGACCAAATGGTACGGCATCAGCGACCCGGAAAAGCTCGAAGCGGTCTATGCCGAGGCATCGCGGCTCCCCAGCAAGCCCTATCCGTCGATCGAAGGTCTCAAGGTGATGCAGTCGGTCTACACTTGGCGCGAGATGACGAGCCGCAAGCCCGAGGACTTCACCGACCCGAGCTTCGTCGCCGAGCTCGACCACAGCGGCTACATCGACAGCCTCTACAGGCACAGCGCCGCCGCCAAGGAGTGATCGTGTTGGATCGATCGCGCCGGGCTCGCCTCAGGCGAGCAGCGAGCGCATGAAGGTCGAGCCGAAATTCGAGCAATCGAAAACGTGCAGCCCCAATTCGTCGCCGATCTCCTTGATTGCCGCGACGCCGCGCACCGAGTTGCCCTTGGCGTCGAGGCGCGGCGAGAAGGTGCCGATGCCGAGCTGGCGGTTCACGACCCCGACGATCCCGCCGCCCACGCCGCTCTTGGCCGGTACTCCGACGTCATAGGCCCAATTGCCGGAATAGTCGTACATGCCGCAGGTGAACATTACGGCCAGCGTGTTGCGCACCGCCGTCAGCTCGAAGACCGAGCGGCCAGTTTTTGGATTCTCCCCGAGATGGGCGAGCGTGGCTCCCATGCGGGCGAGATCGGTGGCCGTGACCAGGATCGAGCATTGCCGGAAATAGAGATCGACCACATCGTCGACCGGGCCGTCCAGCGCGCCGACATTGCGCAGCAGGTGACCGATCGCGCGATTACGGTGGCCGGTATCGGCCTCGGAGCGGTAGATCGCCTCATCCATCGACAGCCGCCGGCCGGCGGCGTCGGACAGCCGGTCGAGGATCAGATCGAACGCGCCGTCGCCGGCGACATCGCGCACGATGCCGGCCACCGTGATCGCGCCGGCATTCACCATCGGATTGAAGGGCCGATTGGTATAAGGATCGAAAAAGATGGCGTTGAAGGCGTCGCCGCTCGGCTCGACGCCGACTCGCTCCAACACGGCGTCCCGTCCGGCGAGCTCCAGCGCCAGGCAATAGACGAAAGCCTTCGACACCGACTGGATCGTGAAGGGAACGTCGGTGTCGCCGATCGTGTACAGCTTGCCCTCCTCGGTCGCGATCGCGATCCCGAACCGCTCCGGATCGACCGCGGCGAGCTCCGGGATGTAGCTGGCGAGCGCCCCATCGGTGTTTCCGAGATTGTGCGTGTAGGCCGCCGAAAGGACATTTTGGATCTCAGGCGATCTTTCGGCCTGGGTGGCATCCGTGACGTTGGCATCCATGTGGTTGGCTTCCATGAGCCCATCTGCGCATGAAGGAGTTTCGGGGGGCGGTTGGGTGAGCAAGTTCGCGGCAGCGTCCGCTTAAATGGTGGGCATCGCACCCGCCCGCAGCCCATTCGCGGTCGCGACACGGGAACCATCGCAAGCTCCGTACCACCGGCCGAAGTCAGGCGGCCGGCACCGCCTCGCCAGACGATTTGGCGCAACCTCCGGAGCGCTCGCGAACCCGCTCCCGGTTCGAAAATCGGCAACAACCAACAGAAACGATCAAACCAAGGCGGCCATCGCTTCCGCGCGTCCCGAATGCACGTCGAGCAAGCCGGCGAAACCGGTGATGTCCAGGATCTCCCGCACCGGCGCCTGAACGGCGCAGAGCGCCAGCATGCCGTTGGCCGCCTTCACGCGCTTGAGCACCATCAGAACCACGCGCAGGCCCGCGCTCGACACGAAGTCGATGCCGGAAAAATCGACCACCAGCCGCGGCTCGGAAGTGGCCGCCAGCTTCTCCAGCCGCGCCCCGAACGCCTGGCTGGTGCTGCCGTCGAGCCGCCCGCGGGCCGTCACCACCACCACGCGACCGTGAACTTCCTCAACCAATTCCATTGCTGTCTCCTCCACCCTGGCCTGCCGGCGTCCTGCAAATCGAAAAGGTCGTTCGATTGCGGTCCCCCACCCGCTCGTAGGCGAGACCCTCCGTCACCCGATGCACCAGCCACAATCCCAATCCCCCGACCGGACGATCTTCCGTCCCGGCGGACAGGTCGAGAGTTCGCTCGACGCGTGGGTCGAAGATCGCTCCGCCATCCAGCACCTCGGCCGTCACCCGCTCGGGCGAAATCGTCATGCTGACGGATACCGCAGCCTCGGCGCCACCGTAAGCCGCTAAATTCGTCAATAATTCATCGAGGACAAGAGCTACATGATGCGCGGCGCGCGCATCCACGCCGGATTCCGCCAGAAAGGCCGTCGCGCGCTCGGTCAGCGCCGAGATCGCGTCCGGTGTGGCGGTGAGTTCGGCGGCGAAATCGGCCATCCTGCCCATCCTGGCCTATCCGGCCCCCAACCTCAGCAGAATGGCGGCGATGTCGTCCGATTGCGGGCTGCCGGCCTCGAACGCGCGCACCCGCGCCAGCAATTGAAGCAAGAGAGCCTGCGCGCGCAAACCGCGCTGCGCCACCAAATCCGCCACCCGGGCTTCGCCGAACAGCTCATGCGCCGGGTCCATGGCTTCCGTGATGCCATCGGTCACGATCAGGAGCTCGTCTCCCGGACCGAAGGCCACGACCGCGGATTTGTGAACGGCGTCTTCCATCAGCCCGAGCGGGAGCCCGCCGGGCGCATCGAGCCGTTCGACCGTGCCGCCGGCCCGCCGCAGGAACGGCGGGACATGGCCGGCCCGCACATAGGTGAGCTTACCCGTCGTTCCCTCGAACGCGGCGATCAGCAGGGTCACGAACATGCAGCTTGAATTGCCCTCCGCCAGCGTCGTATTGACGAGACGGACGGCGTCCTGCGGTGCCCGAAACAGGCGGGCGGCGTCCGGGCGCGCCGCGATGCCTCTGAACAGCGCATGGGTTCTCGCCATCATCAGCGCGGCCCCGGCCCCTTTGTCCGAGACGTCGCCCAGCACCAGCACCAGGAGATCGTCGCCGATGCAAAAGTGATCGACCATGTCGCCGCCGACCTCCTTGGCGGGCTCCAGCACCAGGTCGACCGTGAGCGCACGGCCGCCGACAACGCCCTGATAGGGCGGCGGCGCCAGCGCCAGTTGCAGGGTACGAGCCTCGGCGAGCTCGACCTGCTTGCGCCGCAACTCCTCGCGCGCCGCATCGCGCGAGATCTCGAGCTCGCGCTGGGCCACATGCAGCGCCGCATTGGCGGCTTCCAGGCGTCGATTGAGCAGCGCCTCCTGCTCCTGCAGCAGCGTCATCTCGTAGGCTTTTTGCTGCAAGCGGCGGGCGGCGTCGCGGTTGGCGGTCACATCGAGCAGCACCACCCAGACGATGTCGGCATCGAGATGGAAATGAAGATCGGCGGCGCGGCCGCCGTCGAGCTCGACGGAGGGAACGAAATAGGGCGTCTCGGCGAGCGGCAGCAATCCTTCGAGGAAGAAGGCCTGCTCAACCGCCGGCTCCCCCAGTCGCACGGCCTCGAGGCCGTAATTGTCGAGATGCCCGCCGGCGCCGATCAGGGCGAGCCCGCCGTCGACTTGCAGGTAGGCCACCGCCCGCTCGCTGTAGGTCAATTCTCGCAGCCGCTCGGCCACGCTCGCGGGCAGGCCTTCCATGGCTTTAGCCCGTGACGCGGACGGCGAGATCCTTGAAGGCGTCCTCGACGCCTTCGCCGGTCCGCGCGCTGCTGGAGCGAACCCACCAACCGTCCTGCCGGAGATTGTCGAGCTCGGTGTCGGGGATGGCCCATTGCTCCGTGAGATCGCTCTTGTTGAGCAGGAGCGCGAACGGCAGCGGGCCATAATCCGCTTCCACGCGCTGGCGCAGCGAGCGCGCTACCTCCAGGGTCGAAGGACGCGTCCCGTCGGCCACCAGCACGTATCCGGCGGAGCCGCGCAGATAGCTCATGCGCAGCGAGGCGATATCGTCCTCGCCGGCAAGGTCCCAGAGAATGAGATTCACGGTGCGGCCGGACAGGTCCACGGTCTTCTTGTCGATCTTGACGCCCACTGTGGTGAGATAGGCTTCCGAGAACACGCTCTGGACGTAGCGCTTGACCAGGCTGGTCTTGCCCACCGAAAATCCGCCGAGCATGCAGATCTTCTTTTGCAGCGGCACGTTCATTGTTGATCCTCGATTCCGACGGTGAATGAGACCCGGCGGTTGGCCGCGCGCGCGGTCTCGGAGGAATCCGCCTCCACGGGCTCGAGCGGGCCGGCGCCGCGCACCGCCAGCAGATCCGGATCGACGCCGCGCTTCTTGAGGAGCGCGCGCACCGCTTCGGCGCGCGCCAGGCTCAGCGACAGGTTGGAGGTGCCCTGGCCTTTGTCGTCGGAATGGCCGGTCAGCGTCACCCGCGTGGTCACGTGCAAGCTCGTCGACAAGGCGGCGAGCGCGTTGAGATCGCTGGCCTGCTGATCGAGGATCGCGCCCTGCCCGGCCGCCGGCAACGCCACGTTGTTGTCGAAGCGGATGTTGCGCGCCTGAATCGTGTCGCGCAATTTGCCGATCTCCCCGTCATTGATATTGCGCACCGCGGAGAGATCGAGCGCGGGTGCCCCCGCCGGCAGCATGCGGCCGGCCACGCGCGCGCGCTCGATCCAGGGCGAGGATGCCGACCCCTGCGCCACGATGTGGTCGCCCTCGACCGCAAGGGACAGGCCCGGGGGCGGAGCGAGCGAGGACTGCAGCCGCTTGAGCACGAACGCCGGGTCAAGACTCTGATAGGGCTCGAAGTGGGCGGCCACGCGCGCGGGATCGATCCCGGCCTCGCTCAGCAGAACCTGCGGGTCGGCCGCGAGCGGATCGCGCAAGCCGGCGACCACGAACTTCCCGTCGCGCGCGTCCGCCTGCGTGGTCACGATGCCGGGCTGCGCCCGCAGCCGCGCCAAATAGTCCGCCCAGCGCCGCTCGTCCGCTTCATCGGCGTTGCGGACGCCCGAGAGATCGAAGCCGGGCGACCCGGCCGGCAACGCCTGAGCGACGGCACGGGCGCGCTCGAGCCAGGGGCGGGGTGCCGATCCCTGCGCCACGATGCGGTCGTCCGCAACCGCGAGGCTCACGCTCGGCGGCGGATCGAGCGTCGCCTTGAGCCTTCTGAGCACCGATTCCGGATCAAGCCCCTGATAGGGCACCCAGCTGGCGATGACCCGTGTCGGATCCATCTCGGCCTGGCGCAGCACCAGCTGCGGGTCGACCGCGAGCGGATCGCGCAGGCCGGAGATCATGAACTTGCCGTCACGCTTGCCGAGCTCGGTGATCACGATGCCGGGCTCGAGGCGCAACCGCTCCAGATACCCCTCCCAGAGCCGCTGGTCCTGCCACCAGCGGGCTTCCAATGCGACCGCGAACAAGAGCAGCGGAACGAACCAGATCAGGCCGACCAGCCAGCGCAGGCTGGCCCGCGGCGGTGCCCGCTGCGCCAGCGACACGCACTCTCGCAATTGCGCCTCGACATCCGCGAAGCCCGAGCTGTCGCCATCGAAGCTCTCCAGCGCATGATGGCGCTCGGCATGGATGCGCGACAGCACGTTGCGCAGCGTGTCGTGCAGCTCCTCCGGCGGATCGCCCCGGATCACCGCCACCAGGGTGGCGAACGGGCCCATCTCGGACCACAGCCGCAGCTCGCCCAGCCGCAAGGCGTCGAGTCCCTGCTGCTCGGCGCCGCTAAAGGAATCTTTGACGAAATCCTGGATCGCGACCAGCATGGAGGAGACCAGCTGCGGATCCTGGCTCGCCGCGTTCTCGGCCGCCACATGGGAGATAAGCAGCCCGGTGTGGCGGTGGATCAGGAAGACGTGCTCGACCTGATAGACCAGGGTGTGCTTGAGCACGACCTCGGCGAACGACATTCCGGTCCGCCAGGCTTCCCAGCGCCATTTGAGCCCGCGCCAGGTGAGGCTGTATTTCAAGGATTGATTGAGCGACTGGAAGGTCTCGTCGATGGTCTCGCCGATCGACTTGCGGATTGCCGGCACGATCAGCGGGTAGAGAATATTGACCAGCGTATGCGGATCGCTGCGGATCGAGCTCTCGGTCGCCTTCTCCATGGCGGGCGCCAGCACGTGCCCCATGCGGGCATCGGTGGTCGCCTGCGCGATCGCGGACGGCAGCACGCGCCCGACCGCAGCCGCCAGCCGCTCGGGATCGTCCATCACGTCGGTGAGCCGCGACAGCACCTCGATCTCGCGGCCGAGCAGCAGGGTCCGCAGCTGCTCAAGCCGCAGGTCGGCCGGGCGCATGCCGTTCTGTTGCGCGCGCAGCTCGGGCTTGAGGCTCTGCGCGATCTCGAGCAGCAGCCCCGCCAGCGCTTTCCGATCGACCCCGGTGTCGCCGGAGGAGGGGCTAAGCAGCCCTTCAAGCATGTCGGGAGACGTGCTCACCGGCCGGAGCGCATCAGCTGGCCGGCCAACCGCGCGATGTTTCGGCGCCGCCCTTGCCCGCGCTCTTGCTGCCCATGTCCTGGTTCAGGCACTTTGCGACCTCGACGAACAGCCCGGCCAGCAGGTTGCGATCGGTCTTGACGTTGCTCAGCTCGGAAAACGTCTTCTCGATCGCGTGCTGGAGGTCCTCGTTCTTGCGCTTGATCTCCTCGCGCAAGGACTGCGCCTCCTGGGTGAGACGGTCGGCCATGTCGCGCTCGAGCTGGCTCAACTGGTCCGAGGTCGTGCGCAGCCGCTTCTCCAGCGCTTGATTGTGCTCGCGCAACGTCCGCTCGATCTCCTTGTCGGCATCCGAACGCAAGTCCTTCTCTTCGCGCAGCTGGCCGGCGAGCGATTCCACCTGCTTCTTGGCATTCGATTCGAAGGCGCTGAGGTTGCGCGCCGTCTCGGCTTCGATGTCCTTGAAGCGCTGCAGAAACCGTTCCTCCAGCTTGGAGAAGCGCCGGTCGTAGTCCTGCATTTGATTGCCGAACAGGAGGTCGCGGATCTTGTCCACGCCCACGACTTCGCCGCCGGGGGGCGCGCCATTGCCCATTTGTGAGGCAGCAGCAACGGCTTCCGCCGGTTCCGCGTCAGGTTTTGATGTCTTAGCCACGATACGCCTCCACCAGCCCGTTTATGAAAGATTTGTGACAGTATCTTTGCACATCAGCACTATGACACCGCGCACTCCAATCTTGCAAGTCGATCGATGTTGCATACCGCTCGGGAATTTGGTGCGGCCGGCTGCATGCACCGGCTTGGCCAGAGGGCCACGGATAATGCAGGGCATTCGTCAGCTCGACAGAGCGGAGGCGGACAGCGCGGCGGCGCCGTTGCCGGCTTCCGGCAGAATCAGCAGGGCATTGCGCCGTGCCAGGCAGATGATGCGTTCAAACAGCATGGTGGTGATGTGGATCACCGCGTTGGTGCTCTGTGTGACGATGCCGGCCAGAATGCCGGTCAGGGCGAGACGTCCGTGTCTGGCCGTCCGCGTTCGACATCGCGTCGATCTCAGCCGCGCTGCGGCGTACCGAGCGCGGCAATCGCCTCGGCATCCGATCGAACGATCGGCAACAGATCGGTGAGGCCGGAGGTGGTCAGCACCTCGGCGACCATTTCGCTCGGATTGAGCAGGACCAGCCGTCCGCCGCGTCGCGACAAGGCCTTGGCGGCCTGGACCAGATGCCGGATCGCGATGGAGGCGATGAAGCTCACACCGCTCATGTCGAGGATCAGGCCCTGCTTGGCACCCGCAAGCGTCGCCAGGGGCAGTGCGATGACCTCGGCTCCGACGATATCGAGCCGTCCCGTGAGGGCAACACGTGCGGTTGCCCCCTGATCCTCGGACGTCACAATCTCCATTTTTCGCTCCTGCCGGCAAATATCCACGACAACAGCATTAGGTGACAGTTTGGTGACAGCGCGCCGCCGGGGGCGCAAAAACCGGATCCATCCCGAAAAAAGGGGGCGGGTTCGGCCGTTGCGGTAGCTGCTCCGATCTCCACCTTGTTTTTCCGGAAGGCGTGCTGCCAATCCCAGTCAACCTGGGCGGCGGGCTTTCCGGACTCTAGGCGGCTTGCTAATCTCGGCGCAGTCCGGCGGCCGATCATGACTGGACCGAGCGGGAGGGGGCCATGCAAAGAAAAATGTTGCCTGCGGCAATCGTCGGTCTCGCAATGCTGCTGGCGCAATCGGGAGCCGGCGCGGTCGCGCAGACCCGCACGACGCTCGACATTTACGTGATCGACGTCGAGGGCGGCAACGCCACGCTGCTCGTGCCGCCATCGGGCGAATCGCTCCTCATCGACACCGGCAACGTGGCGCCGGAGGCCGCGGTCAGGGACGCCGGGCGCATCCTGGCGGCCACCCAGGATGCCCGTCTAACCCAGATCGACCATTTGATCATCACCCACTGGCACGGCGATCATTTCGGCGGCGTAGCCGAGCTCGCCAAGCGCATCCCGATCAAGCATTTCATCGATCATGGCGCGAACGTCCAGCCCGCGCCCGCCGCCGATGACTTTATTGCGAAAGTCTACCCCGAGCTCTACGCCAAGGCGCGGCATACGGTCGTGAAGCCGGGGGACAAGATCGCGATTCCAGGCATCGAGGTGCGGGTGGTGACCGCAGCCGGCGCGACCATAAAGACCGCGCTTCCGGGCGCCGGCGCGCCCAATCCGTATTGCGCCGGCTTTAAGCCGGGGGAGAACAACGCCGAGGACCCCATGTCGGTCGGCGTCCACATCAAGTTCGGAAAATTCCGCACGATCCATCTGGGCGATCTGACCCGGAACAAGGAATTCGAGCTGATGTGTCCCAACAACCGCATCGGCGCCGTCGACGTTCTCTTGGGTCTGCATCACGGACAGGCCACGTCGAATTCCGAGGTGCTGGTCCACGCCGTCCATCCGCGCGTCGCCATCATGAACAACGGCACCCGCAAGGGCGGCGAGCCCGAGACCATGCGGGTCGTCCATACCTCGCCCGGCCTCGAGGACCTTTGGCAGATGCACTTCTCGCAGCTGAGCGGGCAGGAATACACCGTGCCCAGCATCTTCATCGCCAACATGCTGGATGATCCGCTGTCCGAGATGCCGGTGGCGCCGATCGCGGCGCCGGCGCCCGGAGCCAATGCGCCGCCGCCGCCGGCCCACAACGGGCCCGCCTATTGGATCAAGGTCAGCGCGCAGACCGACGGAACGTTCACCGTGACCAATACCCGCAACGGCTTTTCCAAGACCTATCGGGCGAAAGGGCAAGCGGGAACGAACTGAAGCCGACGAGAGGACGTGCCCACGCGGATCGGCCCCACAGCGTGGGCACAGCGCGAAGAGCGCCTTTGCCCACCCTACGCGCCGCGTCGATCTCTTATCGGAACCTGCTCCCGAGAGACACCCGATCACAGCTTGCGGTCGCTTTGAGAAGGGTCCCGCAGGAACTGCAGGAGCAACGCGCTCACTTGCTCGGGCTGCTCTTGTTGCACCCAGTGCCCGGCCCCGTCCAAGCGATGAAAGCCGACCATCTTGCTGCACGCTTTGTTTTGCATGGTCTCGACCGCGCCCGGGGTCTGGTAGACCCCCCAGTCGCTTTTCCCCGCGATGAAGAACGATGGCACGTCGATCGTGCGGCCCGCGAACGTGCGCAGCTCGGCGGCGCTCTTGGGGTCGGAGCCGCGGCGGACCCGATAGCCCTGCAGGGCGCCGGTGAAGCTGGTCCGCCCGTATTCCGCGACATACACATCGATCTCGGCGTCGGTCAGCCACTTGCAGGCCGCGATCTCGGCCGCCGACGGCATCTGCTCGGCGACCGTCTGCGGCATGGTCTTGTTGAGATCCATCACATAGTAGGTCGGGATCTTCGCCATCTCCTCCGCGCTCCTGTCCTTGAGCGGGAACGGTTTGTTGCCCTTCCAATCGGCGCTTTTGTAGTGGTAGTAGGCGCGGAAGTAATCATGCAGGCCCTGCGGGCAATTCATGATGTCCTCGTTGGCCTGCCGCGTGCGGTTATACTCCCGGTAATATTTGCGCGGGCGGTCGAGCGCGGCCAATTGTGCGTTCATCTCGGCTTCGGTGATGGCCGGGCGCGGCGGCGCCGCCCCGTTGGCGGTGTTGAACGGGAGCGTCGGCGCGCCCTCGAACGGCGAGCTCATCAGCGCCACCGAGCGGAATATGTCGGGCCGGATGAGGGCCGCCCAGGACGCGACCGGCGAGCCGGCATCGTGGCCCACGACCGCCGCCACCGAGCGGTAGCCGAGCGCCGAGACCAGCGCCGCGGCGTCGCGCACCATGTTGAGGATGCGGAAGGGATCGGGGTCGGCGTCATAGGAATCGTCCCAGCCGGCGGTGCGCCCGTAACCGCGCTGGTCGGGAGCGATGACGTGATAGCCGGCCGCCGCCAAAGGCAGCATCACCTTGCGCCAGCTGTAGGCCAGCTCCGGAAAGCCGTGCAGCAACAGCACGGCGGGGCGGTCCGCGGTCTCGAAGCCGGCCTCCAGCATATGCACCGTCAAGCCGTTGACGTTGCTCACCGTGCGGGAACGAATGCCCGGCGGCAGCGTGGAATTGCCGTAAGGCGGCAGGGCGGCAAAATCCGCGCGCACGATGGCGGCGCGTGCCGGGCCGTTCGCCAGCGCAAGACCGCCGGCGGTCGCGGCCGAAGCGGTGATGAAGAAATCGCGGCGCGAGAAATTGGATGAAACGCGGGTCACTTGTCCGATATCGCTGCTCTGCTCGGTCATGTTCAATTCTCCGATTTTCAATTCTCCGATTTTCAATCCTCTGATCTTCTATCGCCTGATCACCACCTGCGCGTAGGCGTCGAGTCGCGGGAGCGTGAAACGCAACCGTCCGCCCTTGCGCTCTGCCGCCAAGGTCTGCCCGGCAGCACCCGGAGTGACGAGCTCCACGCTCGCGGGCCCCTCCCAGGCGATTTCCGTCTCGATCGGCCCGAGCGGGATGACCGCATCAAGCGGCGCCGGACCGGTGCTGTTGACCATCTGGACCACTTGGCCGTGCGTCCAGCGCGCGAGCGTCACGTCCACGGTGCCGGGCGCGTCGGTGGTGAGCATCGGCGGCTTGGCGGCGCCATGCTGCAGCATCGCGTCGAGCAAGATCACGTAATCGCCGTGCCCCAGCTTCTCGATCATTTGGCCCAAGCCGGTGGCGATGTAGAAGACGAAGCCCTTCTGGGCCGGGGCGAGCAAGATGATAGGATCCTCCGTCACGCGCAAATCTTCGATGTCCTCGGGCGCCGCCGCATCATCGGAGTGCGCGGCCCGGTACCAGACCTCCGCTTGCGCCGCCGCCTTCACCTCACGGTAAGGCGCGGTGAGCGGCAGCGGCCCGAGGCCCTGCAGGCGCGCGGGAGGAGGCTCCGCCACCAAGGCTGTGTAGCGGGCCCGCTTGCTGGTCTGCGTCCACGTGCCGCCGATCAACTCGATAAGAGCGAGCGGTAGCGCACGAAATCCGGCCGGGTCGGCGGCCGGACTGTCAAAGAGTATGAGCCGCCCACCGGCGCGCACCCATGCGGCCAGCGCTTGCGCCTGCGCTTGCTTCAGCCAGGCCGCGGTTGCCAGCACGATCGTGTCGAAGCCGTGCAATAGCTCGGGCGAGATCTGCTCGTCGTAGATGATGCGCAGCGGAACATGGCGCAGCCGCAATCCCGTATAGAGGCCGAGCGTCTCCAAGCGCAGTGCCTGCGCGGTCTTGCCCGCCATGGCCGAGCCTTCGAGCAACGCCCCTTCCGGCCACGCCAGGGCGGTCGACGCCAGCGGCTCGAGCGAATCGAAGATCTCTTCCTGCTGCTTCATGAAGGCGAAGACGTCGCGCGCCCGCGGCAGCGTGCGGGCATCAAGCACCCGCTCCGGAACGGCCAGCGTCACCAGCTTGAGCCCCGCCCCATGGGCGAGCGCCTGGTAGGCGCAGCGGGTGAACTCGTCCGGCGGCATGAAGGTCTGGCTCAACCGCAGATCACGCATCTCCATCTTGATGTTGATCAGCGGCCGCCCGCCCGCCGCGAGGGCTTGATCCGCGGAGAGGGCGACCCACAGTCGCGAATCGCGCGCGGTCCGCAGCTCGGCCGATGTGAACAGAAGCTGGCTGAAGGAAGAGTGCTGCACCAGCGACGGCAGATCGTATCCGGCCGCGAGCACCGAATCCGGCCGCTCCGCGCCCCACAGCTCGGCCATGAAGAACGACTGCGGGTTCACCTCCCGCATGAGTTTGTAGTAGCCCGCCATTTGCTCGCTGATGGCCTCGCGCCGCCAGCGCAGAAATGCCCGCCATGCGACCGGCTCGCGGTCGGCATCGACCGGCAGCTTGTCGTCATAAGCCCGCATGCAGTTGGCACAATAGCAATAGCCGTCAAATCCCCCGGCGTTGAGGTGGAAGCCGTCGACCGGATAACGGTCGAGAATCTCGCGCATGACCGGGTAGGCGAAATCCGCGTTCTGGTAGCCGCCCAACGGACAGGCCGCATAATAATTGTCGCGTTTCACGAAGGCGTCATTGGAGTCGCGCCGGAACCATTCCGGGTGGTCGTCCCACACATCTTCGCGCGCTTTGGCGAAATCCACGCGCGCGATCACCCGCAGGTTCTGCTCGCGGCAGGCGGTCGCGATCTCGCCGACGAGGTCGCGGTCGCCGACCACCTCGCTCACGTGGTGGTATTTCACGGCGCTTGGATAAAATGCGTAGACGCCGCCCACGCTGATGACGATCGCCTCCGCTTGCGTGGCCTGGCAGCCCGCTACGAACCGCTTCACGTCGAGTGTTCGCAGCTCGAATTCCCGCGGATTGGGATGATAGATGCGCAGCGGCCGCTCATGCCACAAGCCGGACGCCGCGCGCTGCGCGATCGCGATCCCCGGAGCGAAGCTCCACGCCGCAGCTGCCGCGGTGGCGGACTGCAGGAAATCGCGTCGATTCATGGCGGGCCTCGTCGCCTGTTGGGGGCGCAGCATCGAGCGTCTTGTGCGCGAGTGTATCGCCGCGCGCCCGCTCTGTCAGGATCGAGTCGGCGTCCGCATCTCGGGCTCCTGGTGCGAGCTTCTGCTTATCCCGGCCGCATGCTATCGTTTACGTCGCTCCAGCGGGCCGGAAAATCTCGGACAGATTGAAACATTGTCGAGGGGGATAAGATGACAACCGGTCGTTTCGCCCATACCGCGATGGGTGTCGCAATGGTGGCCGCGCTCATGCTCGCTGCCGGCGGACTTGCGCGCGCCGATGACACCAAGCTCACCGTCATGGTGTTTCCCGGCATGCAGAATCTGGCGCTGTTCGCCGCCCAATCGAAGGGCTTGTTCGCCAAGCGCGGGCTTGCGGTCGATATCAAGATGGCGCCGTCGTCGGACGAGCAGCGCGCCGGGCTCGCCGACGGACGCTGGCAGATCATCCACGCCGGGATCGACAACGCGGTCGCCATGGCGGAGGTCGCCAAGGTGGATATCGCCATCATCTGCGGCGGCGACAACAGCTTCAATCACGTCATCGTGCAGGGCGACATCAAGTCATTTGCCGACCTGCGCGGCAAGACGATGGTGGTGGACGCACCCGATACCGCCTACGCCTTCCAGCTTTACGAAATTCTCAAGCGCAACGGCCTCGACAAGGGCGACTACGCCGTGAAGCCGGTCGGCGCCACCCTTAAGCGGCTCGCCGCCATGCAGGAGGATAAGGCCCTTTCGGCCTCCATGATGAATCCCCCATTTTCCCTGCTGGCGATGAAAGGCGGCATGAAGGATATGGGAGCGGCGGCGAGCCTGCTTGGTGCCTATCAGGCCACCGGCGGCGCGGTCCTGCGTTCCTGGGCGAAAGCCAATTCCGATGTCCTGGTGAAATACCTGCAAGCCTATGTCGAAGGCCTGCGCTGGTCGCTCGATCGACGGAACAAGGACGAAGCCATCAAGCTCCTCGCCGACAATTTGAAGCTGCCGCCCGAGATCGCGGCTGCGACCTATGCGGTCGCTGCCGCGCCGGCCGACGGCATGGCCAAGGATGCCAAGTTCGATATGGAAGGCTTCAAGAACGTGCTCAAGCTGCGCGCCGATTGGACCGGCACAGCTCCGGGCGCGCCTGAGAAATATCTCGATCTGTCCTACTACCGCAACGCGCTCGCGGGACTTTAGAGCACCGCTCTAGCCGACCAGAAGCACGACCGCGCCGACCGCGCAGGTCACCACCATGGCGGCCATGAGCCAAATGACGCAGACCAGCGGCCAAACCGAGTGCGAGACTCGCGGCTCGATGCCGGCCGCTGTTTCGAGTGTCCGTGGTTCGAGTGCCGGCTCGAGCCGTCGCAGTGCCGTGGCCGCCTGCTCGATCTCGGCGATATCGCGAGCGAGCTGGTCGGGCGCGATCGGCCCGAAGGGCGGCGCCGAAGCCGCGGCGGCATTGGAGCCGGGCGCCGTGTCGCCAAGGCCTGCGTCACGAAGGCTCGTGTCACGAAGGCTTTCGTTGATCCTGGCACTCGGAACCGCTGCGCGATCATCCTGGCCGAGCTCGCGTAGCGCCGTGCCGCGCGCCGCGGCGAGCCGGGATACCACGCTCCAGGCATGATTCCAGTCCGAGCTATCCGTGGTCTTGGAGCCGCGCGTCTCGGTGTTCGTCATGGTGGTATCCAATAGCAACCCGGATTGAGATACCATGACGGGTGCGGGGCGCGACCGCAATCAAGCCGTAACCTTAACCTTGCCGCGGCAATCACGAAGGTGCGGTCGCCGTCGCCGCCGGCCGGAACGCGGGCCAGGCCCATGCCGGGGCAACGATGGCAATAGTCGCCGGATTGCTGTATTCATTATGCTTTATGGCTTGGCAGGGGCATTCGAACGGACATGCGCAGCTGGCGGGTGATGGTGCTGCTCCTCGTTGCCGGTTGCGGCTTGGCCTATTTCGGGCTGGCGCGGGGGTTGTGGTCATCCGCTGCGCCCACTGGCCCGCGCGCCGCCGCGCCCGCCATCCCGGTCATGGCGAGCCGGGCCGAGCGCGCCGATTTCCCGGTCGAGCTCACCGGACTCGGCACCGTCCAGGCCTTCAACAGCGTGCTGGTGCGATCGCGGGTGGACGGCCAGATCGTCAAGATCAATTTCTCCGAGGGCAAGGACGTCCATGCCGGCGACGTGCTGGTCGAGATCGATCCGGCCCCGTTCGCGGCCGCCCTGGAGCAGGCGCAGGCCAACAAGGCCAAGGATCAGGCGCTGCTCGACAACGCCCGTCTCGATCTCGACCGGAACACCAAGCTGGTCAAATCCGGGGCCGCCACCATGCAGCAGCTGGACACCCAGAAATCCCTGGTGACGCAATTCGAAGCCAGCGTGAAAGCCGATCAGGCCGCGATCGACCAGGCGCAGGTGCAGCTCAACTACAGCAGCATCCGCGCGCCGATCGACGGACGGGCCGGCACCCGGCTGATCGATGCCGGCAATATCGTGCGCGCGACCGATCTCACCGGCGTGGTCACCATCAACCAGACCCACCCCATCTTCGTCGATTTCGCGCTGCCGGCCGACTCGCTGCCGCGCATCCGCGCCGGATCGAAGCAGGGCGACGTCACGGTGACGGCGCAAGATCCCAATGGCCAGGACCTGGCCACCGGCAAGCTTTCGGTCATCGACAATCAGATCAATGCGACGACCGGCACCATCAATTACAAGGCCATGTTCGACAACACCGAGGAAGTGCTGTGGCCGGGACAATTCGTCAACGTGCGGGTGCAGCTCGAGATACTCAAGGGCGTGATCGCGGTACCGGTGACGGCGGTCCAGCACGGGCCCGAGGGAACCTATGCGTTCGTGGTCGGGCCGGATCGCATCGTGCAGAAACGCTCGATCAAGACCGGCGTCGCGAACAAGGTCTCGGCGGTCATCGACGGCGGTCTGCAAGCCGGCGAGCTGGTTGTGACCGATGGCCAATATCGCATCGAGGCCGGCAGTACCGTCGAGGTGCTCACCGCCACGGCGGCGTCTCCGGGCTGATTGGTCGAAGGTAAGCTGAAGATGACCCGATGAACTGGTCCGCTCCCTTCATCGTCCGGCCGATCGCCACCACGCTGTTGACGATCGGCGTCACCCTGGTCGGTCTGGTGGCCTATTTCGTGCTGCCGATCGCGGGCGTGCCGCAGGTCGACGTGCCCACGATCCGGATATCCGCGAGCCTGCCCGGGGCCAACGCCGAGACCATGGCGTCATCGGTGGCGGGGCCGCTCGAGCGTCAGCTGTCCCAGATTTCCGGCGTCACCTCGATCAGCTCCACCAGCTCGCTCGGTCAGACCGACATCCAGGTGGAGTTCGATCTCAGCCGCAACGTGGAAGGCGCCGCGCAGGACGTCCAGACTGCCATCAGCGCGGCCGGCGGCCAGCTGCCCAAGAGCCTGCCCAATCCTCCGACCTACGAGAAGGTCAACCCGGCTGACGCGCTCCTGATGTCGGTCGCCGTGACCTCGACCGACCTGACCATCTCGGCGGTCGACGACTATGTCGAGAACTACCTGGCGCCGAGCATCTCGCGCGTCACCGGCGTCGGCCAGGTCGACTATCATGGTCAGCAGAAGCCTTCGGTGCGGATTCAAATCAACCCGACGGTGGCGTCGGCGATGGGCATAAGCCTGGAGGACATCCGCGCCGCGATCGGGACCGCGACCGTCGATGCCCCCAAGGGCACGCTCGATGGCCCCAGACAGTCACTGACGCTCGATACCACCGACCAGCTGTTCGACGCCGCCGCCTTCGAGTCGGTCATCATCGCGTATCGCAACGGTGCGCCGGTGCGCATCCGCGACGTCGGCAAGGCGATCAACGGCGTCGAGGATATCCGGCAGGCGGCCTGGGTCGACGGCGAGCGCGCCGTGATCATCGATGTCCACAAGCAGCCCGGCTACAACATCAATGAGACCGTGCAGCGCGTCAAGGACGTGCTGCCGAATCTGCAACGCTCGCTGCCGCCCTCGATCAAGCTGCATGTTCTGGGCGAGCGTACCCAGACCATCAGGGCGTCGGTCGGCGACGTCCAGTTCACCATGGCGGTGAGCATCGGCCTGGTTGTGCTGGTCATGTTCGTGTTCCTGCGCCATGTCCGCGCCACGCTCATTCCGAGCGTGACCATCCCGGTGTCGCTCTTGTGCACCTGCGCCGTGATGTACCTTTTCAACTATACGATCGACAACGTGTCGCTGATGGCGCTGACGATCGCGGTCGGGTTCATCATCGACGACGCCGTCGTCATGGTGGAGAACATCATCCGCCATATCGAGGGCGGCCAGCGCCCGCTCGAGGCGGCGCTGGTCGGCTCGCGCGAGGTCGGCTTCACCATCCTATCGATGACGCTGTCGCTGATATCGGTCTTCATCCCGTTGCTGCTCATGGGTGGATTGATCGGGCGCCTGTTCCGCGAGTTCGCCGTCACCGTGAGCGTGGCGATCCTGATGTCCGGCGCCGTGTCCTTGACCTTGACGCCGATGATGTGCGGATGGCTGCTGCGACCGGCGGAGGAGGGGGGCCATGACGGGCGCATCGTGGCCTATCTGGAGGCGGGATTCCAACGCTCGCTCGCCGTCTATACGGTGTCGCTGCGCTGGGCGCTGCGTCACCGGCTGTTCATGCTGGGCCTGATGGCCGCCACGATGGCGGCCACGGTCTTTCTCTACAAGGCGATTCCCAAAGGGTTCTTTCCGCAGCAAGACAACGGCATCATCCTCGGCACCGTGGAAGCCGCCCAGGACATTTCCTACACCGCCATGGTCGAGCGCGTGCACCAGATGGCCAAGGTGGTGAGCCGGGATCGCGACGTGCAGACCGTCTGGTACTGGGTCGGCGCCAATCCGACCGTCAATTCCGGCCGCATCTCGATCGAGCTCAAGCCGTTCGACCAGCGCAAGGCCACCTCGACCGAGGTCGTCGCCCGCTTGCGAAAATCGACCGTCGGGGTGCCGGGCATCGCGTTCTTCGGCCAGGCGCGCCAGGACGTGCAAATCGGCGCGCGCGTCAGCAAGACGCAATACCAATATACATTGCAGGATCCCGACGTCGCCGAGCTGTTCAAATGGGCGCCCATCTTGATGGCCAAATTGGCCACGCTGCCGGAATTGGCGGACGTGACCGGCGATCTGCAGGCGTCGGCGCCGCGCATGATGCTCAAGATCGACCGCGACGCCATCGGCCGCCTGGGCGTCACGCCGCAATTGATCGACGACACGCTCTATGATGCGTTCGGGCAGCGGCAGGTGGCCACCGTGTTCGGACAGCTCGACCAGCACCGCGTGATCCTCGAGGTCGACCCGAGCTTCCAGGAGGATGCCTCCTCGCTCGCCAAGCTCTACGTCCGCTCGGCGCTCGGCGGGCAAATGGTCCCGCTCTCGGTGCTCACCCGGTCGGAGGTTTCAGTCTCGCCGCTGACCATCAACCATCAGGACGAGTTTCCCTCGGTGACCCTGTCGTTCAATCTGGCGGCCGGGCATTCGCTCGGCGACGCGCTCGTCGCCATCGCCGACATGGAACGCTCGATCGCCAAGCCGGCGAGCCTCACCGCCGTCTATCAGGGCTCCGCCAAGGTCTTCGAATCATCGCTCGCCACGCAGCCCTACCTGATCGCGGCGGCCATCATCGCGGTCTACATCGTGCTCGGCATTCTGTACGAGAGCTTCATTCATCCGATCACGATCCTCTCGACCTTGCCGTCGGCGGGCGTAGGCGCGTTCCTGGCCCTGATGGCGCTCCACTATGACTTCTCGCTGATCGCGCTGATCGGCATGATCCTCCTGGTCGGCATCGTGAAGAAGAACGCCATCATGATGATCGACTTCGCCTTGGTGGGCGAGCGGGTGCGCCAGCTGACCGCCGAGCAATCGATCTACGAGGCCTGCCTTTTACGCTTTCGCCCCATCATGATGACCACCATGGCGGCGCTCCTCGGCGGCCTGCCGCTGGCGCTCGGCACCGGCGCCGGCTCCGAGTTGCGCCGCCCGCTCGGCATCGCCATCGTGGGCGGGCTGCTGCTGTCGCAGTTCCTGACGCTCTATACGACACCGGTGATCTACATCTACCTGAGCAAGATCGGGAAGCGGCGGCGCCCGGCGCAGAAGCTGGACGGCGAAGCGGAGATCGGTCAACTACGGGCGGCGGAGTGACCTTCGCGGTTTGAACATTCGGCCGCCTCACTGCTCCGGCACACCCAGTGCGATAGATCAGCCGATCGCTTTCGCCTCCGGAGACAACTAAGACACCGGTTTAATGACACGCCAACCGTGTGAATTGGCGATTTGCCGCGATTCTATGAACCAGTGACATCTTTACCACGAAGTTGCAGCCTTGGGGGCTGCGACCGTCGGGTTGGGACGCTTCGGCGAGCTTGAGTCTGTGGAAACGCCCCCTGACCGGGCCGAGTGTCGGTTTTCTCTCGGAGGGTGCGGCCCTTTCTCCACAAGCAGGGCGAGGATCGCCGTGCTGGCCGGCAGCCGCAGCAAGCATAAGGCCGTATTGTCTAGCTGCGGTAAGGGGCCTATCTCATGGGCATGCAGGCGCGAGGAACCGCGATGCCCGACAGCATGGCCGCAATGAGGCCCCGTTTTTCCCGTCCGCTGGCGGTGGTGGTGACGGCCGTAGTGGTGCTGTTGCTCGCCGGCACGGTGGCGCTCTGGGCCCATTACGGCACGGCGGTGTTCTACGAGACCATCCTGGCCGGGCTTGCGGCGTGTTTCTAATCTGAGATCGGGGCGCGGAGCGACATATCATGACCAATCGTCACATCCGCACCCTCACGGTGCTCGCCGCCTTCGTGGCCGGCTTGGTGCTGTCGCTCGGCGTCATTTTGATTGTGCGGGATCACACAGCCGGCCCCGGCGCCCCAGCGGCGGCAGCCATCGGCGGCCCGTTCCGGCTGACCGATCAGGACGGGCACGTCATGACCGAGGAGGATTTGAAGGGCCGGCCGTCGCTCGTCTTCTTCGGGTTCACCCATTGCCCCGACGTGTGCCCGACCACGCTGTTCGATATTTCCCAGATCATGCAGGCGCTCGGGCCCGATGCGGACCGCACCCACGCCGTGTTCATCACGGTCGATCCGGAACGCGATACGCAGGACGTGCTCAAGGACTACCTGTCGAGCTTCGATCCCCATCTGACCGGCCTCACCGGCGATCTGCCGTCGATTACGAAGGTCGCCAAGGAGTATCGCGCCTATTTCAAGAAGGTGCCGCTCGACGGCGGCGGCTACACCATGGACCACACCGCCATCACCTATCTGATGGACAAGGAGGGCCGCTTCGTCTCGCCCTTCAGCTTGAAGCGCACCCCGGAGGCGGCCGCCGCCGACCTGCGCCGCCAGCTTTGATCCGAGCGTGCCGCCGGCCCGCGGCTCCCGCGTCGGGTTCCCGGAGCTGCGCTTCCCCTGCAATCGCCGCAACCGTGTATGTACGACCAGCCTCGGCTGTGGGTAGAATGGCCCCGGGGTGGACGCGGGGGATATCGCATGCGCAAATCTCGGCGGCGCCAGGGCGGCAAGGCTGCGGCCGTGGAACCGGCGCGCGAAAAAATCGCGGGCCCGAGCGACAAGATCAATATCCCGACCGACTTGCTGCGCACCTTCGTCGCCATCTATCAGCTCGGCAGCTTCACCAGGGCGGCGCATCTGTTCGAGCTGACCCAGCCCGCGGTCAGCGCCCACATGAAGAAGCTCGAATCCCTGATCGGCGCCGACCTGATCGAACGCAACGTCGCCGGCGTGAACCTGACCGCGTGCGGCGAGGAGGTCCTCAAATACGCGCGCCGCATCTTGTTGATCAACGACCAGATCGTGAGCTCGGCCAGCGTGCAGCGAACGCTGCCGATCATCCGGCTGGGCATTCCCAACATCTTCGCCGCCTTCAAGCTGAAACGAATCCTCGCCGAATGTCCCGGCACGGTCGGCGAGTCGCGCCTGCAAATCTGCTGCGATCATTCTCCCGGCCTGTTGCGCAGCATCGGCAGCGGCTATTTGGATCTGGCCTTCGTGATGAGCGATCAAGAGGAGGTGAGCAGCCGGTTGCGATCCTGGTCCGAGGACCTGGTCTGGGTGCGGGCCCCGGATTTCGCTTTCGACCCCGACCGCCCGGTGCCGCTGGTCAGCTCCCCCAACGTGCTGTTGCCCGACCGCATCGCCATGGACGCGCTCGAGCAGGCCAACCAATCCTATGAGATCGTGTTCACGGCCTTCGACAGCCTGGCGCGACGCTCGGCCGCCATGGCGGGGCTGGGCTATCTGCCGCTGCCGCGCCCGTTGGTCCCCGACGGCCTGGTGATCGAGCGCCCCGGCATCCTCCCGGCGCTGGCCCCCGTCACCATCGACATCATCGCCCGCGAAGAATTGGACACCGGAAGCCTGACCGCGCTCATCGACAGCGTGGAGCAT